>NZ_DASXJD010000232.1:0-28683 GCF_036497585.1 Actinomycetospora sp.
GGAGACACGGCGGCATCGTAGGGCTGTTCGGGGGACGACGACGGGTCGACGCCGCCCGGTCGGCCGTGTGTGGCTGCTGGGCGTGACGCGGTGAGCGGCTGCCGGGGCGCGACCGGCAGACGTTCGCGCTGGTCCACCCTGCGTTCCCCGGGGACTCCCTCGGGTGAGCGCGCGGCCCACTCGGCCGAGGGATCTCCCGCCTGATCGTCCGAAGGACGACTACACCTTACGTCCGTTTGACTGGCACACGGCGCCCGGAACCGGGCAGGTGTCCGGGTGCCGTGGTCCCCAGGTGGGAGTCGGGGGCCGGGTCGGAGCGGCAGGAGGAATGCGTGGGAGCGAGCACGTCGGGCGCGGGCGTCGACGGGGTGCTGTTCGGTGGCGTCGCCCCGGCCGGGTCGCCGTGGGTCGGGCTGACGGCGGTCGACGACGGGCCCGGGGCGCGACGACGTCGGGTCGCGGTGGCCGGGGTGTCGCTGATGGGCGCGGCGGCGCTGAGCACCGCGGTGTTCCAGACCGTCGCCGGGACCTCGACCTCGCTGGCGATGACCCCCGGGCTCGGCGCGCTGTTCGCCGGTTCCTCGACCCCGGCTCCCCAGGGCCCGACGTCCCAGGCCCTGGCGGTGCGGCCCACCGGCCTCGCCGCCCCCGCGATCACCGACCTGGGCCCGGTCCCGGTCGTCGTGGCCCCGACGACGGCGACGCAGGTCGACCTACAGGCGCAGCGCGGGCCGCTGCCCGGGCCGGGGGAACTCGCCGCCGGGATCGGCGTGCCGGCCGCGGTCGCCCCGGTCGCGGCAGGTCCCGCCGGGGGATCGGGGGCACCCGCCGCGGGGGCGCCCGCCGGTGCGGGCCCGGTCGGTGCGGCTCCGGGGGGTTCGGCGCCGGGTGGTGCCGCGCCGGGTGGTGCCGCGCCGGGCGGTGCGGCTCCGGGCGGCTCGACGACGACCCGGCCCACGACGACCACGCCGACGTCCGCCCCGCCCACCACCACGACCCGGCCGACGCCCCCGTCGACCACCCGACCGCCCACGACGACTCCGTCCACGACGACGGCGCCGTCCGGCTCGGCCGCGCCGTCGTCGCCGACCTCGGCGGCGCCGCCCCGCTCGTCGCGCCCGAGGTCGTCGGCCCCCTCCTCGAAGCCCTCCGAGCCGCCGGCGCCGAAGCCCTCGCCGTCGTCGGGATCCTCGAAGCCCGCCGGTGGATCGGCGGGATCGGACAAGCCCTCGTCGGGCGGCTCGGGGTCCTGACCGCCGGGCCCGATTCGCGTCGTTGGGAGCTGCGTGTCGGTGATGCGTGCGAAGATGCCGCGTCACACGGGTGGCCCCGATCCGGCCCCCGCGACCGGGGTTGGGGTGGATCAGATGAGTGAGTCGGACCGCGAGCCGCAGGACGGCGACCCGTTCGCGCGGCCGCAGGGGGAGCAGGCCGGGTCCTCGGGGTCGGGCTCGGAGGAGTCGTCCGGCTACCCGCCGCCCACCGCCTACCCGGGCAGCTCCACCACCGGCTCGGGCTCGTCGGAGCAGGCCGGGCCCGGGTCCGGGTCGTTCCCGTCGCCGGGCTCCTCGGGCGGCTACGGCCAGCAGGGGTACGGGCAGACCGGCTACGGGCAGCAGGGCTACGGCCAGAGCGGGTACGGCCAGCAGGGCTTCGGTCAACCGGGATACGGGCAGACCGGGTACGGCGGCCAGCAGGGATACGGGCAGCCCGGCTACGTCCAGCCCGCCTACGGGCAGCCCGGCTACCCTCAGCAGTCGCCGTACGGCTACGCGGGATCCGGGGCCGGCCCGACGAACGGCCTGGCGATCGTCTCGCTGGTGCTCTCGCTCCTGGGGCTGTTCTTCTACGTCACCGCGATCGGCGGTGTGATCTGCGGGCACATCGCGCGGCGGCAGATCCGGGAGGGGCACGAGACCGGGGACGGGATGGCGCTCGCCGGCCTGATCATCGGCTACATCATCCTCGCGCTCGGCGTGCTCCTCTTCGTGTTCTTCATCGTCGTGATCATCGGGGCGGCCGCGTCGTCGGGCGGGAACTCCTACTGACGACGCCGCCCCCGGGTCCGAGGGGAACCGGGGGCGGGCGCGGGCCGCGGTCGTCGCGTCAGCGGCGCCCGAGGCGCAGGTTGCGGCGCTGTTCGGCGCGCAGCTGGTAGATCACGATCGGCAGCACGACGAGGGCCACGAACGGCAGGCCCACCATCGGCAGGACGAACAGGCCGACCAGACCCAGGAGCATGACGACGAGCGCGGTCACCGGCGAGGTGGCGACCTCGCGGGCGCGCAGCAGCCATTCCGGGGTCGGACGGGCGGTGGCGGACTGATCGGCGCGCAGGTCCGGCAGACCGACGCGGGGCAGGGTCGGGGTGTTGTGGGGCCAGGGCAGTGCCATCGGGAGCGCGAGATCCTTCGTGGTCGGGAGCGGACCGGGGCCGGGGGGGAAGAGCACCGGGCTCGTTCGGGATCGATCGAGCCCGGCACGGAGTCAGACGTGTCGTCCGGGGCCCGGTTGCCCTCGACGGAGGTGTCGATTCGGCAACGGCCGGCGGGACGGGCGAGGCCCCCGGACAGTTTGCTCGTGCTTCCCCCACACGGACCAGCACACGGTGGGGTGGTTCCGGCCCTAGGGTGTCCGGGCGTGGCGTCCGCGAATCACCCCGAACCGTCCGTCGGGAACCCGCCCGAGGCTGTCGACCCCGAGGTCGCGGCCCTGCTCACACGGATGCGCGACCGCGGTGAGCCGGCGATGTTCGCCGGCACCGAGACTGCCGAGGGGGTGGCCGCGGCGCGGGCGCGCTACGCCGCGCTGATGGTCGAGACCGTGCGTCCGGTCGACCGCGGACCGGAGCTCGTCACGGACGGCCCGGTGCCGCTGCGGGTGCACCGTCCGGAGGGCGGGGCGTCGGGAGCGCTCGTGGTGTTCGTCCACGGGGGCGGCTGGGTTCTCGGCGGCGGCGACGTCTACGACCCGGTGGCGCAGCGCCTGGCCGACGACACCCGCGCCGTCGTCGTCGCCGTCGATCACCGCCTCGCCCCCGAGCAGCCCTTCCCGGTGCCGCACGGCGACGTCCTGACGGCGCTCGACTGGGTCGTCGCCCACGCCGACCGCTGGGACGCCGACCCCGCCCGCCTGGGGCTCGCGGGCGACAGCTCCGGCGCGAACCTCGTCGCGGCGGCCGCGCTCGCCCGGCGTGACACGGGCGCCCCGGCCGCCGTGACCCTGCTGGTCTACCCGCCGCCGGACTTCGAGGGCTGGTACCCCTCGGTCCGCGAGAACGGCGAGGGGTACTTCCTCACCGCCGCCGACGTGGTGGCGTGCAGCCGGCTCTACCTCGCCGGGGCGTCCCCACGGGGTGATGCGCGGCTCTCACCGCTGCGGGCCGACCTCACCGGCCTCGGCCCGACGATCATCGCCACCGCCGGGTTCGACCCGCTCCGCGACGCCGGGCACGCCTTCGCCGACGCGCTCGCGCAGGCCGGGGTGGACGTGCGGCGTCGCGAGCACCCGTCGCTGGTGCACGGGTTCCTCGGCTTCACCGACGTCTCGACGGCGTGCGACGACGCGGTGGCGGCCTTGCATGCGGAGGTGGCTGCCGCCCTGTGAGCACTTTCCGGGGCTATGACCCCGGAAAGTGCTCACAGGCGCGTAGCGCACCTCAGAACGAGTGCTCCGCCGTCGGGTAGGCGCCCTCGCGGACCTCGTGCGCGAACTGCTCGGCGGCGCCCCCGAGCGCACCGGCGAGGTCGGCGTAGCGCTTGACGAACCGCGGCACCCGCCCGGTGTTCAGGCCGGCCATGTCCGGCCAGACGAGCACCTGCGCGTCGGTGTCCGGGCCCGCGCCGATGCCGATGGTCGGGACCCGCAGCTCGGCGGTCACCCGCTTCGCGACGTCGGCCGGGACCATCTCGAGCACCACCGCGAACGCGCCCGCGGCCTGGACGGCCAGCGCGTCCTCGATGAGCTTCTCGGCCCCCGCGGCACCCCGGCCCTGCACCCGGAACCCCCCGAGCGCGTGCTCGCTCTGCGGGGTGAAGCCGAGGTGGGCCATCACCGGGATGCCGGCGTCGGTGAGCGCGCGGATCTGGCCGGCGTACTGCGCGCCGCCCTCGAGCTTCACCGCGGCCGCGCCGCCCTCCTTGAAGAACCGCACCGCGGTCTCGAGGGCCTGCGCCGGGGAGGACTGGTAGGAGCCGAAGGGGAGGTCGGCGACGACGAGCGCCCGGGACGTGCCCCGGACGACCGCCTTGGTGAGCATGAGCAGCTCGTCGACCGAGACCGGCACGGTGGAGTCGTAGCCGAGCACGTTGTTCGCGGCGGAGTCGCCGACGAGCAGGACCGGGATCCCGGCCTCGTCGAAGATCCGTCCGGTGGGGAAGTCATAGGCGGTGAGCATCGGCCAGCGCTCACCCGCGTCCTTCCACTGCTGCAGGTGGTGGATGCGGACCCGCTTCGGGAGCGAACGGGCAGCCTGCGGTTCGGGTGACGTCATCGTCTCCGTCCTCCTGCCTCGAGGCCCGCGGCGCGGGTCCCCGGGCGTGCCGAGGTTCTGGTCGGACGACACGAGCGTTTCACCGCGCGGGCGTGGTGCGGGCCCGGTGGGACGAGCTTCACAGCGCGGCGGCATCCCGGTGGGTGAACGGCGCCGTCCTGGCGTTGGACGCCAGGAACGTGCCGTTGCTTGTGGGGCAGGGCCGGCGGTCCTGGGGGGTGAGTGGCGCCGTCCTGACGTTGGACGCCAGGAACGTGCCGTTGCTGCCACCGGGGCGGGCGGGGCCGGGGCGGCGGGGCAGGCGGGGCCGGGGCGGCGCCCGGGGGCGGGCGTGGCCGCCGATCGGGGGTTGCAAGGATGACCGTCGTGAGGCGACGGGGCGCGGGGACCGAGGGTCGGACCGACGACGACGGCGGCGGCGTCCCGACCCCACCGCGTCGCCCGTCCCGCACGGTGCTCCGCCTCGTCGCGGCGCTCGCGGTCCTCCTGGCCGCCGGGTGCGCGGACGCCGCGACGGGCCCGGCGGCCCCGCCGGCCGCGATCACGACGAGCACCGCCGACCCGACCCCGGGCGCGATACCTCCCGGCCTCGAGCGCTTCTACACCCAGCGACCGGACTGGGGCTCGTGCGTCCCGTTCGCCACCACCGACGACCAGCGCCAGTACTACGCCCAGCCCGGCCTGCAGTGCGCGAAGCTCGAGGTCCCGATCGACTACAACAATCCGCAGGGTCCGACCGCCCAGCTCGCCATCTCGCGGTTGCCGGCCACCGACGCGACCCAGCGCATCGGGTCGCTGCTGGTCAACCCCGGCGGCCCAGGGGCGTCTGGGATCCAGATCGCCTCCCAGCTCGCGCTGCTGATGAAGAACACCGAGGTCGCCCGCAAGTTCGACCTCGTCGGGTTCGACCCGCGGGGGATCGGCGCGAGCACCCCGACGATCCACTGCCTCACCGCCGCCCAGCAGGACGCCCAGCGCACCACCGACATCCTCGACCCGTCCCCGGCCGGCGTCGCGCGCGCCGAGGCCGCGGCCCGCGAAACTGCGGACGGCTGTGCCCAGAAGACCGGCACGAGCTTCCTCGCCAACGTCGGCACCCGCGACGTCGCCCGGGACATGGACGTGCTGCGCGGCGTCGTCGGCGACAAGCAGCTGACCTACCTCGGCTACTCCTACGGCACCCACATCGGGTCGGCCTACGCCGAGGAGTTCCCCCGCAACGTCCGGGCGATGGTCCTCGACGGCGCCGTGGATCCCTCCCAGAACTCGACCGACGCCCTCGTCGACCAGGGCCGCGGGTTCCAGGGGGTGTTCGACGCGTTCGCGAAGGACTGCGCGTCGAAGCCGGGCTGTCCCCTCGGCAGCGCACCTGGAGAGGCCACCGCCCGCTTCCAGCAGCTGACCCGCCCGCTGCTGGCCAAGCCGATCGCGCTGCCCGACGGCCGGGAGCTCTCGTACGGCGACGCCCAGCAGGGCACCATCCAGGCGCTCTACGCCACCTCGCAGTGGCCCGAGCTCCGCCAGGGGCTCACCGAGCTCACCCAGGGCCGCGGCCAGACCCTCATGGGCCTCGCCGACGACTACTACGACCGCGCGCCCAACGGCGTCTACTCCCCGCAGCAGGACGCCTTCAACGCGGTCCGCTGCGTCGACGACCCGCAGATCAAGGACCATGCACAGGCGCTCGACCAGGCGCGCCGCTACAACGCCGCCGCGCCGTTCCTGGACTCCGGGCGCGGCCCGAGCTCCGCGCTCGACACGTGCGGCTTCTGGCCGGTGCCCGCGACCGACGGCCCCCACGTGCCGCAGGTGGCGGGACTCGCCGCCCCGCTCGTCGTCTCCACCACCGACGACCCGGCGACCCCGTACCAGTCCGGCGTGAACCTGGCGAAGGACCTGCACGGGTCGCTGCTGACCAAGGTCGGCGACCAGCACACCGCGTCGTTCCAGGGCTTCCCGTGCGTCGACACGATCGTCACCCGCTACCTCGTCGACGGCACCCCGGCACCGGCGAACGCCCGGTGTCCCGACCAGGGGTGACGAGAACCCCCGACCGGGCGGGCAGGGTAGGACCCCCCTGTGACGCCCCTGTAACACGGTCTCCTTAGGGTCGGGGGATGGATCGCCAGCAGGAGTTCGTCCTGCGGACGCTCGACGAGCGCGACATCCGCTTCGTGCGGCTCTGGTTCACCGACGTCCTGGGCTACCTCAAGTCGGTGGCGATCGCGCCCGCCGAGCTCGAGGGGGCGTTCGCCGAGGGGATCGGCTTCGACGGCTCGTCCATCGAGGGCTTCAGCCGCGTCTACGAGTCCGACATGGTCGCCAAGCCCGACCCGTCCACCTTCCAGGTCCTGCCCTGGGAGGACACCGAGGGCGACCACTACTCGGCGCGGATGCTGTGCGACATCACGATGCCCGACGGGTCGCCGTCGTGGGCCGACCCGCGCCACGTGCTGCGCCGGTCGCTCTCGCGTGCCGCTGAGGCCGGCTTCACCTGCTACGTCCATCCCGAGATCGAGTTCTACCTGCTGCGGGGCCTTCCCGACGACGGGACGCCGCCCGTCCCGGCGGACACCGGCGGCTACTTCGACCAGGCCAGCCACGACGTCGCGCCGCACTTCCGTCGCCGCTCCATCGAGGCGCTCGAGGCCATGGGGATCTCCGTCGAGTTCTCCCACCACGAGGGCGGGCCCGGCCAGCAGGAGATCGATCTGCGCTACGCCGACGCCCTGACGATGGCGGACAACATCATGACGTTCCGCTACCTCGTCAAGGAGGTGGCGATCACCCAGGGCGTGCGGGCGTCGTTCATGCCCAAGCCGTTCACCGACCACCCCGGCTCGGCGATGCACACCCACGTCAGCCTGTTCGAGGGTGACCAGAACGCCTTCCACGACGCCGCCGAGCCCTTCGAGCTCTCCAAGACCGGCAAGGCCTTCGTCGCGGGCGTGCTGCGCCACGCGCGCGAGATGTCGGCGGTCACCAACCAGTTCGTGAACTCCTACAAGCGCCTCGTGGTGGGCGGCGAAGCCCCGACGGCGGTGTGCTGGGGCCACGCGAACCGGTCGGCCCTGGTGCGCGTGCCGATGTACTCGCCGGGCAAGGCCTCGTCGCGGCGTGTGGAGGTCCGGTCGCTGGACTCCGCGGCCAACCCCTACCTGGCCTACGCGGTGATCCTCGGCGCCGGGCTCAAGGGGATCTCCGAGGGCTACGAGTTGCCGCCGGCCGCCGAGGACAACGTCTGGTCGCTCACCGAGGGCGAGCGGCGCGCGATGGGGTACCAGACGCTGCCGCAGAACCTCGACGGCGCGCTGCAGGCCTTCGAGCAGTCCGACCTCATGGCCGAGATCCTCGGCGAGCACGTGTTCGACTTCTTCCTGCGCAACAAGCGCACCGAGTGGGACAACTACCGCCGCAACGTGACCCCCTACGAGCTGTCGACCTACCTGCCGATTCTTTGAGCTTCGCTCGAGTGCGTGTGTTTCCGTGCCCCGGCACGGAAACGCACGCACACGTCGAGCCTCTAGGCTCGACGAAGTGACCGCTCCCCGTGCCGCGCGCGATCGCCGTCCCGCTCGGGCCCCGGCGCGTCTCGGTCTCACCGACGCCGACGCGGGCCCCCGCCTGGCCGAGCTGGGCTGGTGGGACGGGGAGGACCCGGTGCCCGGCGCTGCCCTCGTCGTGTGGGCCCTCGCGCGGGCGGCGGACCCCGACCTCGCGCTGCTGGCGATCGAGCGGCTCCGCGAGGCCCTGGCCGCCGACGGCTGGGCCGAGCTCGACGCGGCCCTGCGCGCCGACCAGGGGTTGCGGGGGCGGCTGTTCGGGGTGCTGGGCGGCTCGACGGCGCTGGGTGACCACCTCGTCGCCCAGCCCGAGCGGTGGCGGCTGCTGCGCACCGTCCTCGCGCCGGGCCGGGTGCACGACGCCTCCCGGATGCCCTCGGCGGCCGACCGGCGCCGCACCCACCTCGACGCGGTGGGCGCGAAGGCCGACGAGGAGACGCCCGCCGCGACGGTCTCGGGCCACGCCGCCGTCGAGCTGCTCCGCCTCGCCTGGCGCGACGACGTGCTGCTGCTGGCGGCCGCGGACCTGCAGTCGGTGTGCGAACCGGAGCTGCCGTTCTGGCCGGTCGACGTCATCTCCGCCCAGCTCGCCGACGTCGCCGCCGCCGGGTTGGAGGCCGCCCTCGCCGTCGCGCGCGCCGAGGTCGGGCCCGAGCGGACGGCCGACCACCGGCTCGCCGTCATCGGCATGGGCAAGTGCGGCGGGCGGGAGCTCAACTACGTCTCCGACATCGACGTCATCTTCGTCGCCGACGGTTCCGTGGACTCGGCGACACGGGTGGCCGCGGCGATGATGCGGATCGCGACGGAGGCCTTTCTCGAGGTCGACGCGAACCTGCGCCCCGAGGGCCGGTCCGGGCAGCTCGTGCGCACCCTCGAGGGCCACGTCTCCTACTACCGGCGCTGGGCGCGCACGTGGGAGTTCCAGGCGCTGCTCAAGGCGCGCCCGGTGGCGGGCGACCTCGCGCTCGGCGAGGAGTACTGCGAGGCGCTCGCCCCCATGGTCTGGAGCGCGGCCGAGCGCGAGGACTTCGTCGCCGACGTGCGCGCCATGCGACGCCGGGTCGAGGACCACATCCGCCACGACCACGCCGACCGCGAGCTCAAGCTCGGCCGCGGCGGGCTGCGCGACGTCGAGTTCGCCGTGCAGCTGCTCCAGCTCGTCCACGGCCGCGGCGACGAGACGCTGCGCGGCCAGAACACCCTCGAGACCCTCAAGGCGCTCGGCGACGGCGGGTACGTGGGCCGCGACGACGCCGCGAACCTCGCCGCCTCCTACCGCTTCCTGCGGATGCTCGAGCACCGGGTCCAGCTGCAGAAGCTGCGCCGCACCCACCTCTTCCCCTCCGACGACGACGCCGCGGGCCTGCGCTGGCTCGCGCGCGCCGCGAAGCTGCGTCCCGACGGCCGCCGCGACGCCGTCGGCGTCCTGCAGGGCGAGCTTGCCCGCAACACCGTCCGGGTCCGGCGGCTTCACGAGAAGCTCTTCTACCGGCCGCTGCTGGAGTCGGTGGCCCGGGTGCCGGGGGAGGAGCTGGTCCTCACCGAGTCCAGCGCCACCAAGCGGCTCGCGGCGCTGGGCTGGAGCTCGCCGGCCGGGGCGCTCAAGCACGTCGCCGCGCTGACGTCCGGGACCAGCCGCGCGTCCCGCATCCAGCGGGCGCTCATGCCGGTGCTGCTCGACCGCCTCGGCACCACCGCCGACCCCGACCACGGGCTGCTCGCCTACCGCAAGGTCTCCGAGGCGCTCGCCGACACCCCGTGGTTCCTCGCGCTGCTCCGCGACGAGGGCCTCGCCGCCGATCGGCTCTGCTACGTGCTGGGCACCTCCCGGTGGGTCGCCGAGATGATGCCGCGCTCGCCCGAGGTGCTGCGCCTGCTCGGGGGCGACGGGCCCTCCGCGGACCTGGTGGCGCGCGACCCCGACGAGGTCGCGACCTCGCTGCGCGCCGCCGTCGGGCGGCACACCGACCCGCGCTCGGCGAGCAACGTCGCCCGCTCGCTGCGCCGGGTCGAGCTGCTGCGGGTCGCGTGCGCCGACCTGCTCGGGCTCACCGATGTCCCGCAGGTGTGCGCCGCGCTGTCGAGCGTCTGGGTGGCGGTGCTGCAGGCCGCGCTGGACGCGGCCCAGCGCGAGCGGGCCGGGGACGGGCCGCGCCCCGCGGAGATCGCGATCATCGGGATGGGCCGGCTCGGCGGGGCGGAACTGGGCTACGGCTCCGACGCCGACGTCGTCGTGGTGTGCGAGCCGGCCGCGGGCGTCTCGGACCAGGACGCGACGACGTACGCGCGGGCGGTCGTCGAGGCGGTCACCGCGGCGCTCGGGGCGCCGAGCCCCGACCCGCCGCTCGAGGTCGACACCAAGCTGCGTCCCGAGGGCCGGTCGGGGCCGCTGGTGCGCACGCTGTCCTCCTACGCGGACTACCTGCGACGGTGGGCGGCGACCTGGGAGCGGCAGGCCCTGCTGCGCGCCCGCCCGGTGGCCGGCGACCCCGAGCTGGGCCGACGGTTCGAGGAGGTCATCGCCCCGTACCGCTACCCCGGGGAGGGCCTGCCGGAGCCGGCCGCGATGGAGATCCGGAAGATGAAGGCCAGGGTCGACGCCGAGCGCCTCCCGCGGGGCGCCGACCGCGCGCTGCACACGAAGCTCGGCACCGGCGGGCTCGCCGACGTCGAGTGGACCGTGCAGCTGCTCCAGCTCCAGCACGCCGGGCGGCTGCCGTCGCTGCGCACGACGTCGACGCTCGAGGCGCTGCGGGCGCTCGCGGAGGCCGACCTGCTCTCCGCCGAGGACGCCGCCGCGCTCGCGGCGGGCTGGACGATCGCGACCCGGGCCCGGGGCGTGGCCACGCTCGTGCGGGGCAAGCCCACCGACCAGCTGCCCCGCTCCGGGCGGGAGCTCGCGGCGATCGCCTCCGCGCTCGGCTACCCGGAGGACGACCCGGGGGCCTGCATCGACGAGTACCGCCGGGTCACCCGGCACGCCCGCGCGGTCGTGGACGAGGCGTTCTCGGCGGTGGACTGAGAGCTGTTCAACGGGCGAGGTGCGGCAGGTCCAGCGTCACCGGGAACGGCGCCGTCAGCCCGACGACGGGTCCCTGGGCCACCTCGCGGTAGGAGGCGCCGTCGAGCTCGTGGAGGTGGCCGACCGGACCGTCCTGCTCGATCCGCAGGTACCACCGGACGCCGGCCTCGGCGTAGAGCCGCGGCTTGAGGATGCGGTCGTACGCGGCGTTCCCCGGGCTCACGACCTCGACGACGAGGGCCACGTCGGCCGCGTCGTTCATCGCAGCGGCCATGTCGGCCCGGGCGATCACGGCGACGTCCGGGATGAGGACCCGGTCGATCCCGACGCGGACGTTCGGCTCGCCGAGGACGTCCCATCCGACCGTGGCGCCGGCGTCGAGGGCGCCCCAGGTGCGGTAGGCGAGCCGCTGGTGCGGGTTCGACGCCCGCGGGCTCATCACGAGGGCACCGTCGACGAGCTCGACGTGCTGCTCCGTCGGGAGATCGAGCCAGTCCTGCTCGGTCCACGGTCCGGCGTGCACGAAGGGGTCGGGCACCTGCTCGGGTGCGGCCACGGTGCCTCCTCGTCGGCGTCGGGCGTGGCGGTCATGGTCGCACCGTCGCACGGGCCACCGACAGCCTCGGGCCCGTCGAGTGACATCGGCGGGCCCGGTGGCGTTCGGGTGGGGCGACCCGTCATCATCGAACACGTGTTCGATGAGCGGGGTCCGGCGCAGCGCCGGAACGAGCGATCGGGCGCCCTGCAGCGCACCGAGGTCCGACGGGTCTGGGTGGACCTCGCCGTCGCCTACCCCCGCCCGACGGAGCGCCCGCCGCGGGCGTACCCCGAGGGCGTCGACCTGCAGAGCCGCGTCCCGGGGGAGCTCCTCGGGTGGCGGCGCACGACGACGGGGGAGTGGGTCGGGTGGGTGTGCGTCCCGATCAGCCAGGGCGAGGAGGTCCGCTACGTCTACCAGTACGTGGCCGCCGCGGCGCTCTCCCCGCGGGAGGACCTGCGGGACCGGCGGTAGACGCACGACGGCCCGGCCACCCCGTGGGGTGGCCGGGCCGTCGTCGTCAGCCGCTCGATCTCAGCAGTTGTAGTACAGCTCGAACTCGTACGGGTGCGGCCGCAGGCGCAGGCCGGTCACGTCGTCGCGCTTGAGCTCGACCCACTTCTCGATGAGGTCGGAGGTGAACACACCGCCCTCGAGCAGGTAGTCGTGGTCGGACTCGAGGTTGTCGACCGCGGCGTCCAGGCTGGCCGGCACCTGGGCGATGTTGGCGGCCTCCTCGGGCGGGAGCTCGTAGAGGTCCTTGTCGACCGGCGTCGGCGGCTCGATCTTGTTCCGGATGCCGTCGAGGCCCGCCATCATCATGGCCGCGAACGACAGGTACGGGTTGCCCGACGAGTCGGGGCAGCGGAACTCGAGGCGCTTGGCCTTCGGGTTGTTGCCCGTGATCGGGATGCGGACGCACGCCGAGCGGTTCCGGTTCGAGTAGACCAGGTTGATCGGGGCCTCGAAGCCGGGCACCAGGCGGTGGTACGAGTTCGCCGTGGCGTTGGTGAAGGCCACCAGCGAGGGCGCGTGGTGCAGGATGCCGCCGATGTAGTGGCGGGCCATGTCCGAGAGCCCGGCGTAGCCGTTCTCGTCGTAGAACAGCGGCTCGCCGCCCTTGAACAGCGACTGGTGGCAGTGCATGCCCGAGCCGTTGTCGCCGGCCAGCGGCTTCGGCATGAAGGTGACCGACTTGCCGGCCTGCCACGCCGTGTTCTTGACGATGTACTTGAACAGCTGCAGGTCGTCCGCGGCGTGCAGCAGCGTGTTGAACTTGTAGTTGATCTCGGCCTGGCCGCCGGTGCCGACCTCGTGGTGCAGCTTCTCGAGCGCGAAGCCGGCGTTGGTGAGGTTGGTGCCGATCGCGGCGCGCAGGTCGGAGGTCTGGTCGGTGGGCTCGACCGGGAAGTACCCGCCCTTGGCGGCGATCTTGTAGCCCTTGTTGCCGCCCGCCTCCTCGCGGGCGGTGTTCCACACGCCCTCGATGGCGTCGACGGCGTAGAACTGGCGGTTCATCGACGACTCGTACTGCACCGAGTCGAAGATGTAGAACTCGGCCTCGGGGCCGAAGAAGCAGGTGTCGGCGACGTCGACCGTCGACAGGAAGTTCTCCGCCTTGCGGGCCACGTTGCGCGGGTCGCGGCTGTAGGCCTCGAGCGTCAGCGGGTCGTGGACGAAGAAGTTCATGTTCAGGGTCTTCTGGGCCCGGAACGGGTCGATGCGCCCCGTCGCCACGTCGGGCAGCAGCGTCATGTCCGACTCGTTGATCGTCTGGAACCCGGTGACCGAGGAGCCGTCGAAGGCGAGACCGTCGTTGAACACGGCCTCATCGAACTCCGACGCGGGCACGGTGAAGTGCTGCATCTGGCCGGGGAGGTCGCAGAACCGGACGTCGACGTACTGCACCCCCTCGTCGGAGATGTACTTGAAGACCTCGTCCTGGTTGTTGAACACCCTCGCTGGCTCCTTCTCTGGCACTGTCGTCACGGCCCGAACGGTCCCGCCCGGTCGGGTGCCGCTCACCGCATCAGGTGATCCCGGACGCTAAGCGGGCGGCGTTACTCGCTCGTCGCGTCGGTGTTTCGCAGCAGTTAACGGGCCCGTCTCACATTTCGTGCACCGTCCCGTCGTCCGCTGTCGGGTCGTGGACGAGCCGGTCGGCGACGTTGCCGTGGCGCATCCCGACGCCGCGGGACCGTAGCCTGTCAGAGTGTCGTGGATTCGTGAATGGCTCACCGACGAGGGGCCTGATCGGGCGGCCAGGGGTGGCCCGGAACGTCACGAAGGTCCGGGTCGGGCGACCGCGCCGACACGACGCGTACCCGGTGCTGAGCCGAACGGGGGGCCGAGGCCGACGCCGGCCCGGGGGGCGACGCGCCCCGACGCCGACGGGTGGCCCGGCCGCGATCTCGGGCTCCCGGAGCACGGCCCCGGCTCGGCGGCGAGCCCGCTCCTGCGCGGCGGTCAGTTCCTGCTCGACCTGCTCGTCGGCGGCCTCGTCGCCTCGGCGATCAGCTTCCCGGCGCCCGCCTACCTCAGCCTCGCCGTGTGGGCGGTGCTCGTGACCCTGCCGGTCGCGCTCCTCGGCCAGACGCCGGCGATGGTCCTGACGGGGCTACGGGTGGCGCGCGTCGACGGGGCCCCGCGGGTGGGGGCGTGGGCCCTGGCGCGGACGGTCTCGCTGTTCTTCGTCGTCCCGGCGCTGATCATGGACCGGGACGGGCGAGGGCTGCACGACCGCGTCAGCCGCACCGTCGTCGTCAGGACCAGATAGTCAGCGCCGACGGACGGTGCGCTGCATGCCCTTCATCTGGGCGCCCTTGGGCATCGGGCCCTTCGGCATCGCCGGGCCGCCACGGCCCGCGATGGCCGCGAGCCGCTTCTCGAGGGTCTCCATCTGGGTGCGGTCGATGTTGCGGGGGAGCTTGGTCATGTGCCGCTGCAGCTTGGAGAGCGGCACGTCGCCCTCCTCGTTGCCCACGGTGAGCTCGTAGATCGGCACCTGGCCGGCGACCCGGGAGACCTTCTTCTTCTCCTGGGCGAGCAGCCCCTTCGTCCGGTGCGAGGCGCCCTCGGCCACGAGCACCACGCCGGGGCGGCCGATCACGCGGTGGACGACGTCGAGCTGGGTGGTGCCCGCGACGGCCTGGGTGACCCGCCACTGCCCCCGCATGTTGTCCAGGGCCCACCCGGCGGCGCCGGGCTGGCCGTCGGCCTTGGCGTAGACGTTGTTCTGCACGCGGCGCCCGAACACGAGCATCGCCAGCGCCGCGCCGAGCAGCACCCCGATCGGCACGAGGAACCACGACTGCCCGATGAGCAGGCCGACCACCAGCGCCACGAGGGCGGTGAGGACGATGACGCCGATCATCAGCGGCAGGAGGAGCTTGTCCTCCTTGCGCTGCATCTGGAACGCCTGCCAGATCTGCGACCAGCGCTGTCGGCGCTCCGCGCGCGCAGCCTGCTTGGCGGCCTTCTTCTCTTCCTTGGTCGCCTTGCCGGCGGTGCCCTTCGCCATGGCACCCATTCTGCCGGAAGGGTCCTAACCGCGGCGGGCCAGGACCGAGCCGACCTCCTGGCGGGCCTCTCCCTCGTCCGCCAGCTCGGCCATGCCCTCCGGCAGCGCCTCGCCGCGGTGGCGCTTGGCCTGGGCGTAGAGCCGCCCGGCCCGGTAGGACGAGCGCACCAGCGGTCCGGCCATGACGCCCGCGAAGCCGATGCGGGTGGCCTCGTCGCGGTGCTTCACGAACTCCTCGGGCTTCACCCAGCGCTCCACCGGGTGGTGGCGCAGCGACGGGCGCAGGTACTGGGTGAGGGTCAGCAGGTCGCACCCGGCGTCGTGCAGGTCGCGCATCGCCGAGGTGACCTCCTCGGGGGTCTCGCCCATGCCGAGGATGAGGTTCGACTTCGTGACGAGGCCCGCAGCGCGCGCCTTGCGGATCACGTCGAGCGAGCGCTCGTAGCGGAAGCCCGGGCGGATGCGCCTGAAGATGCGCGGCACCGTCTCCAGGTTGTGTGCGAGGACCTCGGGCGCGGCGTCGAAGACCGGGCCGAGCTGGTCGTCGCGGCCGTCGAAGTCCGGGATGAGCAGCTCCACCCCGGTGCCCGGGTTCGTCCCGTGGACCTGCCGCACCGTCTCGGCGTACAGCCACGACCCGCCGTCGTCGAGGTCGTCGCGGGCCACCCCGGTGATCGTCGAGTAGCGCAGCCCCATCTGGCGCACCGACTCGGCGACCTTGCAGGGCTCGTCGCGGTCCAGCGGCGAGGGCTTCCCGGTGTCGATCTGGCAGAAGTCGCAGCGACGGGTGCACTGCTCGCCACCGATGAGGAAGGTCGCCTCGCGGTCCTCCCAGCACTCGTAGATGTTGGGGCAGCCCGCCTCCTCGCACACCGTGGCGAGGCCCGCGGAGCGCACCATGCCCTTGAGCTCGGAGAAGTTGGGGCCGGTCTGGACGCGGGTGCGGATCCAGTCGGGCTTGCGCTCGATGGGTGTCTGCGAGTTGCGGACCTCGAGGCGGAGCAGCTTGCGTCCCTCGGGAGCGGTCGCGGGTCCGGTCGTCGTGGTCACGGCCCGAGTTTACGCGCGCTAGCCCGATAGGCTGATCAGTCGTGGACCTCCGGATCTTCACCGAGCCGCAGCAGGGGGCCACCTATGACGATCTCCTCCGGGTCGCCCGCTGCGCCGAGGACGCGGGCTACGACGCCTTCTTCCGCTCCGACCACCTGCTCGCGATGGGGGACTCGTCGGGGCTGCCCGGGCCCACCGACGCGTGGGTGACGCTGGGCGCGCTGGCCCGGGAGACGACGACGATCCGGCTCGGCACGCTGATGACCGCGGCCACCTTCCGCCTGCCCGGTCTGCTCGGGGTGGCCGTCGCGCAGGTCGACCAGATGTCGGGCGGGCGGGTCGAGCTGGGCCTCGGCACCGGCTGGTACGAGGCCGAGCACCGCGCCTACGGCATCCCGTTCCCGTCGCTCGCGGACCGCTTCGGGATACTGACCGAGCAGCTCGAGGTCCTGACCGGGGCGTGGCAGACGCCCGTCGGACGGGGCTACAGCTTCGACGGCGAGCACTACACCTTCGCCGAGAGCCCCGGGCTGCCCAAGCCGGTGCAGGACCCCCGCCCGCCGATCATCGTCGGGGGTTCCGGACGACGCCGCACCCCGGCGCTCGCCGCGCGCTACGCGGACGAGATCGACGTGCCGTTCGCGGGGGTGGACGAGGTCGCCGCCCAGCTCGACCGGGTCGACGACGCCTGCCGTGAGCTCGGGCGCGATCCGGGCACGTTGCGGCGCTCGACGGCGCAGGTGCTGTGCGCGGGCGGCGACGACGCGAGCGTGCGACGGCGGGCGGCGGCGATCGGCCGGGAGCCCGACGAGCTGCGGGCGCGGGGCCTGGCAGGCACGGCGGCCGAGATCGTCGACAAGATCGGCCGGTTCGCCGAGGTCGGCGTCGAGCGGGTGTACCTGCAGATGCTCGACCTCTCCGACCTCGACCACCTGGAGTTCGTCGCCGGGCACGTGGCGCCGGCGCTGTAGGGGTCGTCTGCCTACCGCGGGCGAAGGGTTCAGCGGCCGGCGAGCATCTCCACCGCGACGCCGCCGACGGTCGCCGTCGTGGCCCGCTCGAGCGGGTGGTCGCTGACGGGGAGATCCCTGGAGCAGGCCGCCAGGACGGCGTCCCGGACGGCGGGCCGGATCTCCTCGACGCCGACCTGCCGACCCAGCTCGGCGGTCAGGCTGGTGACGCCCGCGTCGGAGATCCCGCAGGGCACGATCGCGCCGAAGGCGGTGAGGTCGGGGTCGGCGTTGATCGCGAACCCGTGCAGCGTCACCCCGCGCGCCACCCGCACCCCGATCGCGGCGATCTTGCGCTCCGGCCGGCCCGCGCCGGCGGCCAGCCACACCCCGGAGCGGCCCTCGACGCGCCCGGTCGTCAGCCCGTAGCCGGCGCAGACGTGGATGAGGGCCTCCTCGAGGCGGCGCACGTGGGCGACGACGTCGAAGGGCTCGGCCAGCTTCAGGACGGGGTAGCCGACGAGCTGGCCGGGGCCGTGCCAGGTGATCCGGCCGCCGCGGTCGACGTCGACGACGGGGGTGCCGTCGGCCGGGCGGTCCTCGGGCTGAGTGCGCCGGCCCGCGGTGTAGACGCTGGGGTGCTCGAGGAGCATGAGGACGTCGGGCCCGGTGCCCGCGACGCGCGCCGCGGCGTGGGTGCGCTGCTGCTCCCAGGCCTGCGTGTACTCGACGGTGCCCAGGTCGAGGACCTGCATCGGGTCGCTGCTCGCGCGGTGGGAGCCCATGGCCCCGAAGCTACTCGGCCCGAGGGTGCTCAGCCGAGCCGCGCCAGCGCCGCCTGCGCCGTCCGCCGACCACTCACGAGGGCGCCCTGGGTGGAGGGGGAGTCCCGGTGGTCGCCGGCGACGAAGCGGCCGTCGCCGAGGTCCACCTCCCGGCGCAGGCGCGGCGGCGTCGGGGGCGGGGTGGCGGGCAGGGCGTGCGGGACCGACACCGTCGTCAGGTGCTCCCACGACGCCGTCGCCCGCCCGTAGATCCGCTCCAGCTCGGCCCGCAGCCGCGGCTCGGGCAGCGGCTCGGACCCGAGCACCGTCGAGACGACGAGGTGGCGGTGGTCGGGGGAGTACGAGGGCGCCGCGGCGGTGAGGACCAGGGTGTTGACGATCGGGCCGCCGGTGCCGTCGAGGTGCAGCAGCGCCTGACGGGTCGGCGGGACGTCGGTGACGTGGTAGTGGCTGGTCAGCGCCAGCGGGTGCGGGGCCTCGACGCGGCCGCCGAGCAGCGCGGCGGCGGCGGTCCCCTCGGCGGCCACGATCACCGCTCCGGCCCGCACCCGCCCGCGGTCGGTCCCGACGTCGACCCCCGCACCCGACGGCGTGAGCCCGGTGACCCGGGTCGAGAGGTGCACCGTCCCCGCGGGCAGGCGCGCGGCGAGCTGGGTGGGGACGGCGCCGATGCCGCGCGAGGGCACCGTCAGGTCGCCGAGGGCGAAGGTGCGCCAGAAGAGCGAGACCACCCGTGAGGACGTGGCGAGGTCGGGGTCGCCGGTGACGCCGGCCAGGAACGGGCGCAGGAACCGCTCGGTGGCCGCCCCGGAGAGCCCGAACCGGGCGAGGTCGGCTGCCGCGGAGCGCTCCGGCGCCCGGGACTGGCGCGAGGGCGGCACGAGCAGCGAGCGCAGCGTGTAGGCCGCGATCCCGAGCTTCGCGCGCGGCCCGAGCAAGGAGTCGAGCGCGGTCCGCGGCGCCCAGGAGGGCCGGCGTCGGGGGTCGGCGAGCCGGTGGAGCCGGCCGTCGTCGGTGCGCACCGCCGCTCCGGGGACGAACGCGCGCAGGTCGAGGGCCTCGAGGTCCACGGCGGCGCGGAGCGCGGGATAGGCGGTGTTGAGGATCTGGAAGCCGCGGTCGACGAGGAACCCGTCGACGACGTCGGTCCGCACCCGGCCGCCGACGCCGTCCGAGGCCTCGCACACCACCACCGAGCGACCGGACCGGGCCACGGTCCGGGCGGCGTTCAGCCCCGCCAGACCGGCCCCGACGACGAGGACGTCGATCGCGTCCGGCAGATCCGGCGGACCGGCCACGGGCTCAGCCGTCCAGCACGGCGGAGAGCGCGGCGCTCGCCGTCGTGTGCGAGAAGGTGTAGCCCTCGCGCTCGAGGACGCCCGGCAGGACCCGCTGGCTGACCAGCACGCCCTCGTCGGCGAACTCGCCCAGGACGGCCCGCATCGCGAAGCCCGGCACGATCCACGGGGCGGGCCGGTGGATGACCGAGGCCATCGTCGTGACGAACTCGCGGCAGGTCACCGGGGCGGGGCCGGTGGCGTTGACCGGGCCGGAGACGGTGTCGTGCTCGAGCGCCCAGGTGATCGCGCCGATCTCGTCATCGAGGCTGATCCACGGCCAGTACTGCTCGCCGGAGCCAAGCCGCCCGCCGAGGCCGAACTTGAACACCGGCCGCATGATCCCCATGAGGCCGCCGGCGTGGGAGAGCACGAGCCCGGTGCGGATGGTGACGACCCGCGCGCCGGCCACGGCGGCCGGTGCGGTGGCGTTCTCCCAGTCGCGGACCAGGTCGGCGAGGAAGCCCCGGCCGCGGGCGCCCGACTCGTCGACCGCGACCGCCCCGGTGTCGCCGTAGTAGCCGACCGCCGACCCGTTGATCATCACGGGGACGCCCTGGGCGGCGACCGCGCGGGCGAGCACGTCGGTGGGGACGAGGCGGCTGTCGCGCAGCTCCTGCTTGCGGGCGCCGGTCCAGCGCTTGTCGGCGATCCCGGCGCCGGAGAGGTTGATCACCGCGTCCGCACCGTCGAGGGCGCCGTCGTCGATGCGCCCTGACGGCGGGTCCCACCCGCGCTCGTCGGGGGCCTGCGGCGTGCGGCGGACCAGGCGGACCACCTCGTGGCCGGCGCTGCGCAGGTGGGGCACCAGCGCGGTACCGATGAGTCCGGACGAACCGGAGATGACGACGCGCATGGCGTGATCGTTGCGGAGTCCCGGGCGCGGCGCGACCCGGGGAGCGCCCGGCGGGTGTCGTCGTCGGCGTCCGGTTCGCCCCGGTTTCGACCGAAGGGCACCTTCGCTCGATCTAGTCGAGCGAGGGTGCCCTTCGATCAGGACGACGGGGGCAGGGCGCTAGACGAGCCCGAGGTCCGCCTCGAACGCCCCGGCCTCGAGCCGGGCCTTGACCGACCCGAGGAACCGGGCGGCGTCCGCCCCGTCGACGATGCGGTGGTCGTAGGACAGGCACAGGTAGGCCATCGAGCGGATCGCGATCGACTCGCCGCCCTCGCTGTCGGTCACCACGACCGGCTTCTTCACGACGGCGCCCGTGCCCAGGATGCCGACCTGGGGCTGGTTGATGATCGGGGTGTCGATCAGCGCGCCGCGCGAGCCGGTGTTGGTGATCGTGAACGTGCCGCCGGAGAGCTCGTCCGGGGCGATCTTGTTCGCGCGGGTGCGGTCGGCCACGTCCGCGATCTTGCGGGCGAGCCCGCCGAGGTTGAGGTCCCCGGCGTCGTGGATCACCGGCACGATCAGCCCGGCCGGCGAGTCCACCGCGATCCCGAGGTGCTCGGCGCCGTGGTAGGTGACCTCGCCCTTCTCGGTGTCGATCGAGGAGTTCACGCCCGGGTGGGCCTTGAGCGCCTCGACGGTCGCGAGCGCCATGAACGGCAGGAACGAGAGCTTCACGCCCTCGCGGCGCGCGAAGTCGTCCTTGGCCCGGTCACGCAGCCGCGCGATCCGTGTGAGGTCGGCCTCGACGACGGTGGTGAGCTGCGCGGACGTCTGCAGCGACTCGACCATCCGCTTGGCGATCGTCGCCCGCCGCCGCGACAGCTTCTGCGTGGTGCCCCGCAGCCCGGACTCGTCGGGCGCCGGGATCGCCGAGCCTGCGCCCGACGGGCGCTGCACCTCGCCGCCGTGCACCGCGCCGGGACCGGACCCGCCCGTGGCCGCGGCCTGCCGGGGCGCCTCGGCCTCGGTCTCGGACGGGGCCGACGACGCGGCCGCGCGCTGCTGGTCCTGCTCGTCGGCGGCCTTGACGACGTCCTGCTTGCGGATGCGGCCGCCGACGCCGGTGCCGCTGATCGCGGAGAGGTCGACGCCGCGCTCGGAGGCGAGCTTGCGCACCAGCGGCGTCACGTACGGGGCGCCCTGCGGCGAGCTCTGCCCGTTGCCGTCCCCGCGGGTCGACGCCCCGCCGCCGGACTCCTGGGACTCGAGGGCGCCCGCGTTCGCCGGCCCGCTCGGCCCGACGGGCTCGGAGACCTCGTGGGACACGTAGTCGTCCGCGCCCGAGGCGGCGACCGCGCCGTCCTCGTCGGTGCCGGACGACCCGCTCTCCTCGGGCTGCCGGGGCTGCTCGGGCTCGGACCGCTGCGGCTCCGGCTGCGACGGCGCGTCACCGTCGCCCGAGGAGGGGCTGCCGCTCCCGACGACCGCGAGGACGCCGCCGACCTCGACGGTGTCGTCCTCGTTCGCGCGGACCTCGAGCAGCGTCCCGGCGACCGGCGAGGGGATCTCGGTGTCGACCTTGTCGGTCGAGACCTCGAGCAGCGGCTCGTCGACCTCGACGGTGTCGCCGACCTGCTTGAGCCAGCGGGTGATCGTCCCCTCGGTCACCGACTCACCCAGCGCCGGCATCTCGACCTCGGTTCCTGAGCCGCCGGAGGACCCGCCCGCCGATGAGCCGCCCGACGACGCCGCCGGCTGCTGCTGCTGGGGCTCGGGTTCCGGCTCGGGCTCGGGCTGCTGCTGGGCCGGCTCGGGCTGCTGCTGGGCCGGCTCGGGCGCCGACTCCTGCTGGGGCGCCGGTTCCTGCTGCGCGGACTCCTGCGCCCCGCCGCCGCCCCCGCCGCCCTCGGACTCGTCGCCGATGACCGCGAGGTCACCGCCGATCTCGACCGTGTCGTCCTCACCGGCGACGATCCGCTGAAGGATCCCGGCCTGCGGCGAGGGGATCTCGGTGTCGACCTTGTCGGTCGAGACCTCGAGGAGCGGCTCGTCGACGTCGACGTGGTCGCCCTCCTGCTTCAGCCACCGGGTGATGGTGCCCTCGGTGACGCTCTCGCCGAGAGCAGGCATCTGGACGGTGTAGGCCATCGTGCTCGGGACTCCTTCGCGGAACCGGTTGCTCAGCTGGGGCGGTCAGCTGTGGCTGTGGAGGGGCTTGCCGGCCAGCGCGAGGTGTGCCTCGCCGAAGGCCTCGTTCTGCGTCGGGTGGGCGTGGATGAGGTTCGCCACGTCGGCCGGGAGGGCCTCCCAGTTGTAGACGAGCTGTGCCTCGCCGACGAGCTCACCGATCCGGGCCCCGATCATGTGCACCCCGACGACGGGTGCGTCGTCGGTCGTGCCGCCCTTCACCAGCTTGATCGCGCCCGCGGTGCGGAGGATCTGCGACTTGCCGTTGCCGGCCAGGTCGTAGGTCGTGGTCTGGACCTCGCCGTAGGCCTCCTTGGCCTGGGCCTCGGTGAGCCCGACGGAGGCGATCTCCGGCTCGCAGTAGGTGACCCGGGGGATGCCCTTCTCGTCGATGACCGGCGGCTCGAGGCCCGCGATCTCCTCGGCGACGAAGATGCCCTGCTGGAAGCCGCGGTGGGCCAGCTGCAGGCCGGGCACGATGTCACCCACGGCCCACACGTTCGCCACCCCGGTGTGGAGCCGCTCGTCGGTGCGCACGAAGCCGCGGTCGAGGGTGATCCCGGCCGCCTCGTAGCCGAGGTCGGCGGTGTTGGGTCCGCGCCCGACGGCCACCAGCAGGATGTCGGCCTCGAGCTGCTCGCCGTTCTCGAGGTTGACCGTCACCGAGTCGGCGCTCTGCTCGACCCCGGTGAACTTCGTGCCGATCTTGTAGTTGATCTTCCGCTTGCGGAACTGGCGCTCGAGCTGCTTGGAGAGGAACTCGTCCTCGTTGGGCACGAGGTGGGGCAGCGCCTCGACCACGGTGACCTCGGAGCCGAACGAGCGCCACACGCTGGCGAACTCCACGCCGATCACGCCGCCGCCGAGGACGACGACGCGGTCGGGCACGTAGTCGAGGTTGATCGCCTCGGTGGAGGTGAGCACCCGGCCGCCGAGCTCGAGGCCGGGCAGCGTCTTGGAGTACGAGCCCGAGGCGAGGACCACGTGGCGCCCGGTGTAGCGCTGCCCGTCGACCTCGACGGCGTCGGTCCCGGCCAGCGTGCCGTGGCCGTCGATCATCGTGATCTTGCGGGACTTCACCAGCCCCTGCAGGCCCTTGTAGAGCTTGCCGACGACGCCGTCCTTGTAGGAGTTGACGCCGCTCATGTCGATGCCCGACAGCGAGCTCTTGATCCCGATCTGCTCGCCCTCGCGAGCGTTGTCGGCGACCTCGGCGGCGTGCAGCAGCGCCTTGGTCGGGATGCAGCCTCGGTGCAGGCAGGTGCCGCCCAGCTTGTCCTGCTCGACGAGGGCGACGGAGAGGCCCAGCTCGGCCGCGCGCAGCGCGCAGGCGTACCCGCCGGAACCCCCACCCAGGATCAGGACGTCGAAGGTGTCGCTCTCGCTCAACTCTCACTTCTCCCGCGTCGGCGTGTGACGTGCGGTGGACCGGCCCGCGACGGTGGTCGCGGACCAGGCACTCGTGTCCGGGCCCACTGAGCGGCCCGCGACTGTCAAATACATCCTTCCACCGCGGGCAAACGGGTGTCGGGGCTCCCCGCTCAACCCGTGCCCGCGACGTCGGCGAGCACGGCCGCGAGGGTGCGGACGGGGAGCCCGGTCCCGCCCTTGGGGGTGTAACCGTGCGGTCCCCCGGTGTTGAACGCCGGACCGGCGATGTCGATGTGGGCCCAGGGCACCCCGTCGGCGACGAACTCCCGCAGGAAGAGCCCGGCGACGAGCATCCCGCCGAAGCGGTGACCGGTGACGTTCGCGATGTCGGCGATGCGCGAGTCCAGGTCTCCCCGCAGCTCCTCGGGCAGCGGCATCGCCCAGCCGCCCTCGCCGGCGCCGACCGCGGCCGCGGCGACCCGGTCGCGGAGCTCGTCGCTGCCCATGATCCCCGCGGTGCGGGAGCCGAGGGCGACGACCTGCGCGCCGGTCAGCGTGGAGGTCTCGACGAGGTAGTCGGGGTCGTCCTCGCAGGCGCGCACGATCGCGTCGCCCAGGATGAGGCGGCCCTCGGCGTCGGTGTTGAGGACCTCGACGGTCTTGCCGCCGTACATCGTCAGGACGTCGCCGGGCCGGTAGGCGGTGCCCGAGGGCATGTTCTCGGCCATCGGGACCGTCGCGGTGACGTTCACCGGCAGGTTCTGCTCCGCCGCCAGGCACACCGTGGCTATTACGCAGGCGGCCCCGGACATGTCCGAGGTCATGTGGTCCATGTTCGCCGCCGGCTTGATCGAGATGCCGCCGGTGTCGAACGTGATGCCCTTGCCGACCAGGGCGACCGTCTTCGTGGCGTCCGGGTGGGTGTGCCGCAGCCGGACCAGGCGCGGTGGGCGGGAGGACCCGCCGCCGACCCCGAGGATCCCGCCGTAGCCGCCCTCGGCGAGGGCGGACTCGTCGAGCACCTCGACCTGGAGGCCGACCGTCTCCGCCATGTCCCGGGCCCGGCGGGCGAACTCGGCGGGGTAGAGGTCGTTCGGCGGGGTGTTGATGAGGTCGCGCGCGGCACACACGGCGCGGGCGGTCATCGCGGCGTCGGCGATCGTGGCGTGCTCACGCTCACCCGCGCCGCCGCTGCCCCCGGTCCCGCCCAGGAAGGCGACGGTGCGGGCCGGGTCGTCCGGGGCGCTGCGGTAGTCGGTGAAGGCGTAGGAGCCCAGGACGGTGCCCTCGACGGCGGCCGCGAGGTCGAGGCCGCCCAGGGTCGAGCCGACCCGCGTCGCGGTCTTGCCGAAGGCGCGGGCCGCGGCGCCCGAGGCACGGCGCACCTGCTCGGCGAGGTCCGGGGCGCCCGCGGTGCCGTCGGCGGTCCGGGCCTCCGGGTCGGGCCCGAGGCCGACGGCGAGCAGCAGCGGGGCCGCGATCGCGCCGCGGGTGGGCAGCTTGACGACCTCCTCGGCGGCGCCCGCCGCGCCGGCGAGCGCGAGCAGCGACGCGAGCTCTCCGCCGAACGCCTGGTCGAGACCGTCGGAGGCGACCAGGATCGGCGGCGGGGGAGGGGCGTCGTCGTCGGCGTCCTCGGCCTTCCCGTCGCTGGCCCCCGGCCGGGTCCCGATGACGAGGACGTCGACCTCGGCCGCGTGGGCCGCCTCGTCGCTCTGCCGGAGGTCGGGCGGGGTGCTCACGGGCATGCCTCCACGGGTGGCGTGACGCGGCCGGTGCTCCCGGCCCTGAGATCGGCATGCTAGGACGCACCCCCGACAGCGCGCGTGCCGTACGGTCCCGGACCCGTGAGCGACCCGGGAAGCACGCCAGCGACGACACTGCGCCACAGCCCCCTGCACGAGCGCCACGAGGCGCTCGGCGCCACCTTCGCCCCGTTCGGCGGGTGGGAGATGCCGGTCCAGTACGCGGGCGGCGAGGGCTCGGGCAAGGGTGGCGTGGTGGCGGAGCACACCGCCACCCGCGAGGCCGTCGGGCTCTTCGACGTCAGCCACCTGGGCAAGGTCCGCATCACCGGGGAGGGGGCGGCGGCCTTCGTCGACCGCTGCCTGACGAACGACCTCGCGCGGATCGTCCCGGGCAAGGCCCAGTACACGCTGTGCTGCGCCGAGGACGGCGGCGTCGTCGACGACCTCATCCTCTACCTCGTCGGCCCCGACGAGGTCTTCACGGTGCCCAACGCCGCCAACTCGGCCGGCGTCGGCAAGCTCCTCGCCGCGGCCGCCCCCGCCGGCATCACGGTCTCCGACGAGCACGACGAGCACGTCGTCCTCGCCGTGCAGGGCCCCGAGTCGGCCCGGGTGCTCACCGAGGCGGGCGTCCTGCCGCGCGACCTCGGGGATGACGACCTCGACTACATGGCCTTCGTCGACGTCGGGTGGGACGGCCAGGCGGTCCGGCTCTGCCGTACGGGCTACACCGGCGAGCACGGCTACGAGCTCATCGCCCCCGCGACCGCCTCCGAGGTGCTGTGGGACGCGCTCGCCGCGGTCGTCGCCGAGGTCGGCGGGCGCCCGGCGGGGCTCGGCGCGCGCGACACCCTGCGGACCGAGGCGGGGCTGCCGCTGCACGGCCAGGACCTCGGCCCGGAGATCACGCCGAACCAGGCCCGGTGCGGGTTCGCGGTGGGGTGGAAGAAGGCGGAGTTCTGGGGCCGCGGGGCGCTGCTCGCCGAGCGCGAGGCCGGTCCCCGTCGCCGCTCCTGGGGGCTGCGGGCCACCGGCCGCGGCATCCCCCGGGCCCACATGCCGGTCACCCTCGGCGAGTCGGTGGTGGGGGAGACGACGTCGGGCACCTTCTCCCCGACGCTGAAGACCGGCATCGCGCTCGCGCTGCTGGACACCGCGGCGGAACTGACCGAGGGTGACGTGGTGGCCATCGACGTGCGCGGGCGCCCGCTGGAGTGCGAGGTCGTGAGCCCGCCGTTCGTGCCGTCCCACGTGCGGTGAGGTGAGGGGTGAGCTTCCCCACGGAGGCCGCCGGCGCCGGCGTCTACCGGTACCGCGCCGACGCCGAGCAGGCCGGGCCGGCGATCTTCACCGCCCCGGGCGACGTCGTCGGGGGCGGGTTCGGCCTGTTCGAGACCGCGGCCACGCCGGGGCGCATCGGCGCCGTGCCGCACTACCACCAGGGATTCTCGGAGTCGTTCTGGGTGATCTCCGGGCGGCTCGCGGTGATGAGCGGTACCGAGTGGCAGGTGCTGGGCAGCGGCGACTTCGCCCACGTCCCGGTGAACGGGGTGCACGCGTTCGCGGCCGTCGGGGACGAGCTCGCCCGCTTCCTCATCCTCTTCGTGCCCGGCGCTCCCCGCGAGGAGTACTTCCGCCGCCTCGCCGAGCACCTCGGGCGCGGGGCCAGCGCCGAGGAGATCGACGCGATGGCGCGGGAGTGCGACCAGGTGAACCTCCGCGACTGGCCGGCGTTCGGGGCTCGTCCCGAAGTGTGACGCCCGAGGCATGGACGAACCTTTACTTAGCTCGGTACAACTAAGTGGGTCGGGTTTCGTCGT
This sequence comes from Actinomycetospora sp., assembly GCF_036497585.1. Taxonomy (GTDB): domain Bacteria; phylum Actinomycetota; class Actinomycetes; order Mycobacteriales; family Pseudonocardiaceae; genus Actinomycetospora. The sequence goes on from NZ_DASXJD010000232.1 coordinate 27,225, forward strand.
GCCGTGGAGGTCGTCGTGCAAGCCGCGGGAGCAAGTCCGTTCCGTCAGCCCAAGGCGGTCTGGGCGGTCGCCTTCGCCTGCGTCATCTCGTTCATGGGCATCGGGCTGGTCGACCCGATCCTGCCCGCGCTCGCCCAGCAGCTCGCCGCGACACCCGCGCAGGTCTCGCTGCTGTTCACCAGCTACCTGATCATCACCGCGGTGGCGATGCTCGTCACCGGGTGGGTCTCGAGCCGCATCGGCGCCAAGGCCACGCTGGTCACCGGCCTCGTCATCATCGTCGTCTTCGCGGCGCTGGCCGGGCTGTCGGGCTCCATCGGCGAGATCGTCGGGTTCCGCGCCGGCTGGGGCCTCGGGAACGCGCTGTTCATCGCCACCTCGCTCGCCGTCATCGTCGCGAGCGCGAGCGGCGGGTTCGCCGGCGCGATCATCCTCTACGAGACCGCGCTCGGCGTCGGGATCGCGCTCGGGCCGCTGGTCGGCGGCCTGCTCGGCTCGGTGAGCTGGCGGGCGCCGTTCTTCGGGGTCGCCGTCCTCATGGCGATCGCGCTGGTCGCGACCCTCGTGCTGCTCGACAAGACGCCAAAGCCCGCGCAGAAGATCAGCCTGCTCGACCCGATCAGGGCACTGCGCCACCGCAGCCTCGCGACGATCGCGCTGACCGCCTTCGCCTACAACTGGGGCTTCTTCACCCTGCTCGCCTACTCGCCGTACTCGATGGGGAACCTCGGGCCACTCGGGCTCGGCGGGGTGTTCACCGCGTGGGGTGTGCTGGTCGCGATCTTCGCGGTGTTCGGGGCGCCCGCCCTGGAGCGACGGTTCGGCACGGTCCGGGTCCTGTACTTCGTGCTCGGCCTGCTGGCGCTCGACCTGCTGGTGATCGCGATCTGGCAGTCGAGCCCCAGCGTCGTCATCGGTGCGGTGATCGTCGCGGGCGCGATGATCGGGCTGAACAACACCCTGGTCACCCAGGCGGTCATGTCGGTCGCCCCGGTGCCCCGCCCGGTCGCGTCGGCCTCCTACAGCTTCGTGCGCTTCCTCGGCGGCGGCCTCGCCCCGTGGATCTCCGGGATCATCGGCGAGGCGTTCCTGCCGAACACCCCGTTCTGGGTGGCGGCGGTCGTCGTCGCGATCGGCGTGCTGATCCTCTCGACGGCGCACCGCCTGCTGCGCCGGGCCGAGACCGAGGAGCCGGAGGAGGCTCCCGCCGCCGACGCCGGGCCCGCGCGTCTCGAGCGACCGGTGCTCGTCGCCGTCGACGACGCCCCGCACGCCGACGAGGTGATCGCCGCCGGGGCGCGGCTGGCCCGCACGCTCGACGCCCCGCTCCTGCTCGTGCACGTCCCCGAGGACGCCGTCGCCGGGGACGCCACCCCGGTCGGCGACGACCCGGAGGTGCTCCCCGGGAGGCTGGCGCAGCTGACCGGGTCGGGGCTGCGGGCGGACGCGGAGGCGCTGC
>NZ_DASXJD010000233.1:0-2029 GCF_036497585.1 Actinomycetospora sp.
TCGCTCCGCCGACGACGTCCCTCACCTGGGACGGCGCCCGGGAGCGCGCGCACGCGGCCGCGCTCCCGCTGCCCGTGCGGTCGGTCCCGATCGCCGACGCGGACGGCGCCGTGCTGGCCGCTCCCGTGGTGGCTCCGTCGAATGTGCCGCCCGTACACCGCTCGGCGATGGACGGCTACGCGGTACGCGGCGAGGCACCGTGGACGCTGGTGGGCTCTGTCGGCGTCGCCGCCACGGCGCCCGTGCGCCTCGCCGACGGCCAGGCGTGCGCGGTGGTCACCGGGGCGGCCCTGCCACCGGGCACCACCGCCGTGCTGCCCGACGAGGACGCCGTCGTCGACGGTCATCGGGTCAGCGGCGCGGTCACCGCGGGGAAGCACGTGCGCCGCATCGGCGAGGAGTGCACGGCGGGCGAGGTGCTGCTGCCGGCGGGCACCGTCGTCCACCCCGCTGTGCTCGGACTCGTCGCCACGCTCGGCCTCGACCGGCTGCCGGTGCGTCCGTGCCCGCTTGTCGCGGCGCTGGTCACCGGGGACGAGCTGGTCACCGACGGTCCGCCCCGAGCGGGCCGGGTGCGCGACGCCATCGGCCCGATGCTCCCCGGCCTCCTGGCCCGGGCCGGCGCGCTGGCGGCGCCCACCGTGCGGCTGCCCGACTCCCGCTCCCTGCTCCTCGACGCGCTCGCCACCGCCGACGCCGACCTCGTGCTGGTCTCCGGTTCCTCGGCCGCCGGCCCCGCCGACCACTTGCGCCCCGTGCTGGCCACGCTCGACGCCGACCTCCTCGTCGACGGCGTGGCCTGCCGTCCCGGGCACCCGCAGGCGCTCGCCCGCCTGCGCGACGGCCGCCTGGTGGTGGGGTTGCCCGGCAATCCGTTCGCCGCGCTCGTCGCCTTCCTGACCCTCGCCGTCCCCGCCATCACCGGGCTGCGCGGCGAGCCGCTGCCGGCGCTGGTGGCGGCACCCCTTCCGGGTGGCTTCGCCCGGCACTCCACGAGCACCCGGCTGGTCCCGGTGCGCGTCGGCCCGTACGGCGCGGAGCCGGTGGGCCACGCCGGCTCCGCCATGCTGCGCGGGGCTGCTCTCGCCGACGCCCTCGCGGTCGTCGACCCCGGACCTGCCGCGGCGATCGCCGCGCGCCTGCTGTCCCTCGACCCTGGAGCCCGTCCATGGGGCGTCTGATCGCACGCCGCGCCGTCCTGCGCGTCACTCCCAACGGCGCCACCCGGCGGCCGGACTCGATCGCCGTCGAGGAGCCGCTGGAGCTGCGGGTCGACGGTCGAGCCCTGGCCGTCACCATGCGCACGCCGGGGCACGACGTGGAGCTCGCCCACGGCTTCCTGCTCACCGAGGGCGTGATCGGGACCAGCGCCGACATCCGCGACGCGCGCTACTGCGACTCCCGCGACGCCGAGGGTCGCAACACCTACAACGTGCTCGACATCGGCCTCGCGCCGGGCGTCCCCGCCCCGGATCCGGGCGTGGAACGCAACTTTTACACCACGTCCTCGTGCGGGGTGTGCGGGAAGGCGTCCCTGGACGCCGTGCGCCTGCGGTCGCAGCACGCTCCCGACGCCGACCCCGTGCGCGTCCCGGTGGATGTGCTCGCCGCCCTGCCCGACGAGCTCCGCCGGCGCCAGCAGGTGTTCGACCGCACCGGTGGGCTGCACGCGGCCGGTCTGTTCACCGCCGACGGCGACCTGCTCGTCGTCCGGGAGGACGTCGGGCGGCACAACGCGGTGGACAAGGTCCTCGGGTGGGCGCTGCTCCAGGGCCGGGTGCCGGCCCGCGGCTGCGTTCTCGCGGTCTCCGGGCGCACGTCGTTCGAGCTGGTCCAGAAGGCCGTCATGGCAGGCGTTCCGGTGCTCGGAGCCGTCTCGGCGCCATCGTCACTCGCGGTCGAGCTCGCCGAGGAGTGCGGCCTCACCCTGGCCGGGTTCATCCGCGACGGCTCCATGAACATCTACACGCGCAGCGACCGGATCCAGCTACCGTTCGACCCCGACGAGACCACGCGGGAACCCGACACC
>NZ_DASXJD010000234.1:0-18038 GCF_036497585.1 Actinomycetospora sp.
ACCTGACCGAAGCCGCCGGACCCGTCTCGCAGAGCACCGATCGCGGTGTCGACGGGCTCGAAAGCATGAGTGAGCACGTCCCAGAGCAGGAAGACCAGAATGCCCACCGCGAGCGCGTTGAGGAACACCCGCGTTCCCGCCGCCGGGGACCGCAGCCGGCCCAGCGGCAACCCCAGCAGGATCGTCACCGCGGCGATCGCTCCCAGCAGCAACGTCTGACCCTCGCCCACAACGACCACACCCCTCGCGCACCAGCACCGGGACACCGCCGCGTCGCCGGAGCGAGGGCAGCCTCACCTAACCCGAAGGAACTGTCAACGGATACGTCCGGCAGCAGCGGTCGAGGGGAAGATCGAGCGCCTCTCGAGAGTCGTGGCGAGATGAGGCTAGAAGTGGAGCCAAGGCGCCCTCAGCCCGTAAGCCGGACACAGCATTCTCCGGGTCGGGGCGCGAGGGTCGCGGTCACGGTGTCGGCACGGAGCCCTTCGAGTACCCCGGTGATCAGGGCGTGGTTGAGCGCGCAGACGAGCGCGGGTGCGGTAGCCGCGTGGGGGTGGAAGGGGCAATTGCGCAAGCTCAGCTCGGTGGGGCGCCCGCGGCGGGGCTCGAATCCAAGGGTGGTCAGTAGGCCGGCGGCGACTGTCAGGCCGCGCTCGGCGCCGAGCCGTCCGGGGCGCGTGCGCTCCCGCTCGGCGGCTCCCAGGTCCCGGCCGCGGCGTCGGGCGATTGCGGCGACTGCGCTCTCGGCGTCCTCCCGGGCCTCCCGGGGTGGCGGCTCGCTGGCCGGGTCGAGGGCCTCGACGAGGATGCCGAGGAGCAGGTCGGGAGAGCGGGCCGGGATGGTGACGCCGATCTGGGCGTCGCCGGGCCGGTAGACCTTGGGCCGGCGACCCACCCGCCGTACCGCGCCCGGACCGGCCATCTCGGCCTGCAGGAGCCCGACCTCGACGAGCTTGTCCAGGTGGAACGCGGCCAGCTTGCGGGAGATGCCGACGGCGGCCGCGGCCTCATCACGGCTCACCGGGCGCGCCGCGGCGCGGACGACCTCGTAGAGGCGGCGTCGGAACCCGTCGGCGAGCGCGGCCATCGCGCCGATCGCCTGCGTCGTCGGCAGCTCGATGGACGCGGGCGCCTCCGGCGGCGGGTCGGGCTCCACGCCGCTCAGCGTACGTCCACACCAACCGAGATCACAAAAGAGAAGCGAGATGGTCGAAAGCATCTAGCGTTGGGCCGAGCAGCGTCTTGACTTGCTTCGGCAGATAAGACCAAACTTCGTTATCTGAATTAGCCGCGACTCGTGGGGGTGGACGGCGTGGTGAGCAGCGAGGCGAGCGACAGTCGGACCCGGAGTGGGTCCGGCCACCACGAGTCGTGCAAGGGGCCGGGCGCGCAGCCGGGCGAGGGGTCGCCCGCCCGGCTCGCGGAGGTGAAGCAGCCGATCAGCGCTGCGCTGGCGGGCCCGTACGGGCATCCCTGGCACCCGCTGCTCGTGACCGTGCCGATCGGGGCGTGGATCGCGAGCCTGGTGTTCGACGTGGGGTCCTACGTGGTCCCGAACGGTGGCTACCTGGTGCAGGGCTCGCGGTGGCTGATCGCGCTGGGCGTGCTCGGGGCGCTGGCCGCCGCGATGGTGGGCGCCCTCGACATGCTCTCCATCCCCCGGCACACCAGAGCCTCGCGCACGGCGCTGGTGCACATTGTCCTCAACCTTCTCGTCGTCGCCGCGTACATCGCCGGCTTCCTCTGGCGCCGGGGCGCCGAGAGCGGCGCGAGCACGGTCGGCGTCGGCCCCCTGGTCCTGTCGGTCGTCGCGGTGGCGGTACTCGGGCTGTCGGGCTCGCTAGGCGGGCGGCTGACGTTCCGCTACGGCGTCCGCGTGGCCGACGAGAGCACGCAGTTGACGGGCTACCGAGATGTTCGGAGCGAGGTCGGAGAGGAGACGCACTGATGGTCATGGCAACGGTCGCGCTGGTGGCTTGGGCGCTCACCGCGGTCGGCGGATTCGTGATGCTCGGGCGGTGGGTCGCCCGTGGGGGATTGCGCCAGCAGCGCACCGGGGCCTCGCGGCTGCCGGCGGGCGCGGTGTTCTCCCACCTCGCCCTCGCCGCCGCAGGCCTCGTCCTCTGGGTCCTCTACGTCCTCACCGACGCCGACGTGCTCGGCTGGATCGCACTCGTGCTGCTCGTGCCGGTCGCCGCGCTCGGGTTCGCGATGCTCGCCCGGTGGCGGCAGGTCTGGCGCGCCCCGCAGAGCGTCGCGGCGGGCTCCGGCAGCAGGTCCCCCGGCGCGGCGGCCCCCGCCTCCGAGGGCGAGACGCCCGCGGAACGGCACCTACCGGTCCCGGTTGTGGCCGCACACGGGTTGCTGGCCGTCGTCACGGTCGTGCTCGTGCTGCTGACGATGCTCGGCATAGGTGGGGCATAAGGCGTCCGCACGAGGCTCCGGACGGCCCGTCGGGTCGCGCCCGGCTCGATGATCCTGCGGTGGCCGATGGCGGAGGTGACGACGGCGGGCGCACGCTAAGACCCAGAACTTCTACTTCGGACGCCGGATCGTGAACCCGGCCGCCGCCGACGCACTCGACGCGTGGCACGAAGAGCACGAAAAACCATGGGCAAGTCATGGCTCGCGGGGGGCCGGCGCGTCTCAGGTCAACGCTGTGACCTGGGGGGAGGGCTCCTCCGACTGGACTCGAACCAGTAACCCTGCGATTAACAGTCGCATGCTCTGCCGATTGAGCTACGGAGGACCGTCATGAACCCGGACCGTGCTGGGCTCGCCGTAGACCGTACCTGACGGCTCCGCGGCGTCGTGCGGCAGGATGGGCCCACGCCGTCGTCGGGAGGTCTGATCATGAAGTTGCTGCCGTTCCTGCTGGGTATGGGCGTGGGATACGTCCTCGGGACCAGGGCGGGACGTGAGCGCTACGAGCAGCTGTCGAAGGCGTACCGCCGGGTGGCGGACAATCCTCAGGTGCAGGCGGCTGCCGGGGTGGCGCGCGCGAAGGCGGGCGAGGCCGTGCAGGCCGGGGTGGCGGTTGCGAAGGACAAGGTCGCGCCGTCGTCGAACGCCGGCCACGAGCCGTCAGCGCCCGGCCGGTCGGCCACGGGCAACGGGACCGCGCGCTAGCGATCTCGACGAACCGGGATCATCCGGGCGGGCTTCACGGCCCGGATGATCTCTGTTCAGATCATGTTCCCCTTCGCGTGATGGACGGCCATCGTCGGGGCGGTCGCGGCGTGCGCGGCCTCGCAGGGCGTCGTCGGGACGGTCCTCGTCGCGGTCGTCGCCATCGCCGTCGGGATCGGCATCTACGCGTTCGCGCCGCACGCCGGTCACCGCCGACAACGTCAACGATGTCGAGGCGCCGATCGCGCCCGACGAGGTCCGTACCGAGTGCGGGGTGGCGCAGGCATGAGCATCGCCTGGGGTTCGTTGGGTCTGGTGGCGATCGTGTCCTTCGCGGCCGCGGTCGTGGCGACGGCACTGGTGTCGTTCGGGATCGTGGGGCTCGCCGCGCGGTCGCCGCGACCCGACGGGCCGGAGCCGGCCCTCTCGCCGTCGACCGGGACGGCCGTCAGCGCGGTGTGCTTCGCGGCCGCCGCGGCGATCGTGATCTACGCGCTGTACATCATCCTGGCCTGAGCACATGGCAGTACCGACGCGCGGCGTCGCGGACCCGCCCTCGGTCCGGGGCGCCGCGTTCGTCGTTCAGGGGAGGATGTCGGGATGAGTGAGCGGCGCCGTCCTGGCATCTGACGCCAGCATCGTGCCGTTGCTGCCACGAGGGCCGGGGCCGGAAGGGGACGAGGGCCGACTCAGCCCCGCGCCCGACCCAACTTCTCCCCCACCCCGGCCGCGAGGGTGCGCACCTCGTCCGGGTCGGTCCCCGGGTCCGCGCGCACGTGCAGCACGACCCCGCCCGGGGTGCGGCGCTGCACGAACCACGCGCCGCCGCTGGGCAGGTCGTGGTGCTGGCGGGAGTGGATCGCGCCGGTGACGCGGCGGTGCACGGTCTCGGGGATGCGCCCCGGGTCGGGGAGCGGCAGCCGGCGGGGCACGGCGTCGGAGACCACCACGACCCCGCCCTCGAGGTGCTCGACCTCGAGCGCCTCGATCACCTCGAGCGCCCCCGAGGCCCAGGTCGCCTTGGAGACCAGGTGCCAGGGCACGCGGTGGTCGTCGACCCAGAGCCCCCGGTCGGTGGCGAGCACGACCTCGCCGCGCCGGGCGCGGGAGTCGGCCAGCACGCGCTCGTCGGGCTCCAGCGTCCCGGTGAATCCCTCCGGGGTGATCTCCCGCCCGGTGAGCAGCGCCGCGATCCGGGCCCCTACGCCGACCACTGCCCGCCGATCGCCTGGTCGCGCAGCGCCTTCTTGTACTGCTCGAGCGCGACGAGATCGCCGAACAGCTCGTGGTACTCGTCGGCGTCGGTCACCGGCGAGATCCGCTGCAGCCGCGACTTGATCTCCGCGACCTGCCGCTCCACCAGCGTGCCCTGCAGGGCGGTGAGCATCGACGAGACGTAGCGGTGGTCGTCGGCCTCGCGGGACTGCATCGGCTCGACCGCGAGCTCCGCGACCAGCCGGCCGTACCCGGGCGGGGTCACCTCACCGGTCACCGCCGAGAGCCAGGCCGACCCGGAGTACCCGCTCGACGTCCCGCCCGCGGCGAGGATCGCGCGGTGCACCGCGAGGTAGCTCTCGTGGCTGAACGCGTCCTCGGGGAGCGTGTCGTAGACCGGCCCGGCGAGCCCCGGGACCTGCAGCGCCGCCTTGAGGACCTCGCGCTGCACCCGCAGCCGCGGGTCGTCCCGGGCGGGCATCGGCGGCCCCTCCGACGCACCGCCGGACGACGACGAGACCGGCCGCACCTGCCGTCGTCGGGACCCCTGCTGGCGCGCGTCCGCCGGCTGCCCGGCGGTCTCGCGCACCCGCCGCACGACCTGCGCCTCATCGGCCCAGCCGGTCCACCCCGCGAGGCGCCGCGCGTACCCGTCGCGCAGCTCCACCCGCCGGATCTGCGCGACCAGGGGGACGGTGCGCTGCAGCGCGGCGGTCTGCCCCTCGACGGTCGAGAGGTCGTAGTCGTCGAGGATCGAGCGGATCGCGAAGGTGAACAGCGGCGAGCGCTGCGCGACGAGGTCGCGGACCGCCACGTCCCCGCGCTCCTGCCGCAGCTCACAGGGGTCCATGCCCCCCGGCACGGTCGCGATGTAGGTCTGGGCGGAGAACTGCTGGTCGCCGTCGAAGGCCTTGAGCGCGGCCGCCTGGCCCGCAGCGTCGCCGTCGAAGACGTAGATGACCTCGCCACGGTCGAACGAGTCGTCCATGAGCAGGCGGCGCAGGACGGCCACGTGGTCGTCCCCGAAGGCGGTGCCGCAGCTCGCGACGGCCGTCGGGACGCCGGCGAGGTGCATCGCCATGACGTCGGTGTAGCCCTCGACGATCACCGCCTGGCGGGACTTCGCGATCTCCCGCTTGGCCTTGTCGAGGCCGAAGAGCACCTTCGACTTGTGGTAGACGGGCGTCTCGGGGGTGTTGAGGTACTTGGCCTCGATGCGGTCGTCGTCGAAGAGCCGCCGGGCGCCGAACCCGACCACGTCACCGCCGAGATCCCGGATCGGCCACAGCAGGCGGCGCTGGAACCGGTCGCGGTGCCCGCGCTGGCCGGGGACCGACAGCCCGACCTTCTCCAGCTCGTCGAGGGTGAAGCCCTGGGCGAGCAGGTGCTTGGTCAGCTTCTCCCAGCCGCCGGGCGCGAAGCCGCAGCCGAAGGACTCCGCGGCCGCCTGGTCGAACCCGCGCTCGGCGAGGAACTCGCGGGCCTTCTGGGCCTCCCCCGGCGCCCGCAGCTGCTCGGCGTAGAACTCGGCGGCGACCTTGTTGGCGGCGAGGAGCCGGCTGCGCGTGCCCCGGTCGCGCTGGACGCTCGACCCGCCGCCCTCGTAGGTCAGCCGGAAGCCGACCCGGTCGGCGAGCTTCTCGACCGCCTCGACGAACCCCAGCTGGTCGACCTGCATGAGGAAGTCGATGACGCTGCCGTGCGCCCCGCACCCGAAGCAGTGGTACGTGTTGTGGCTGGTGCGGACCTGGAACGACGGGCTCTTCTCGTCGTGGAACGGGCAGAGCCCCTTCTGCGACCCGGGCCCGGCGGGCCGGAGGGCGACGTACTCGCTGACCACCTCGTCGATGCGGTTCCGGTCGCGCACCTCCGCGATGTCGGAGTCCCGGATCCTTCCCGCCACGGCGGCGAGTTTACGACGTCGGGTGCGCGCCCCGGGGGTGCGTTCGGCGAACCGGTCGGCCGGCCGTGCGTGAGCGGCGCCGTTCTGGCGTCGGACGCCAGCAACGTGCCGTTGCTGGCATGAATCCGGGCCTCAGACCTGCGCCGTCAGGAAGCCGTCGACGGCGGCCAGGGTCGCCTCCGGCTGCTCCAGGTGCGGCAGGTGCCCGGCGCCCCCGATGACGGTGAACGGGGCGCCGAGCGCGTCGGCGTAGGCCCGGCCGTACCCGACGTCGACGATCCCGTCGGCCTCGCCCCACACGACCGCGGCGGGGACGGTGATGTCTGACAGGCGGCCCCGCAGCGTCGGGTCGTGCATGTAGGGGCTGCCCGCGTAGTCGGCGAACACCGCCGCGTTCGACGCCATCGCCGCCTGCCGCTCGGCGGGGAGGGTGGACGGGTCGATCCGGAAGCGGTCCGGGTCGGCGTAGGAGTGGTCCGCGATCCTGTCGAGGGTCAGTCCGGAGATGTCGGTGATGGGGTGGTCCGGCACCTCGATGCCCACCGCGTCGACCAGCACGATCCCGCCGACCCGGCCGTCGGCCCCGGCCTGCCGGGCCATCTCCACGGCGATCCAGCCGCCGACCGAACTGCCGACCACGACGACGTCGTGCAGGTCCTGCTCGGCGAGCAGGTCGAGGTAGCGCGCCGCGATGTCGGCGACCGTGCGGCAGTCGTCGGGGCGCGGGGTGCCCTCGAAGCCGGGGATGGTCGGGGTGAGGACCCGGTTGCCGGCACCGGCCAGCTGCGCCGACAGCCCGAGCACCGACATCGGTCCCCCGCCGCCGTGCAGCACCATCACCGGGCGGCCGGTGCCGCGGTCGTCGAACGCCGGGGCGTACTCGTCGGACGGCGTCGTCGCGTAGCGGGCCATCACGCCGCCGACGTTCTCCGGCGTCATGGGCTTCCCGCCGTCGACCATCTCGCGCAGGTCGCGGAAGTACTGCACGTAGAGGTCGGGGGTGAAGGTGTTGAGCAGCACGGCGGGCTCGTCGCCGGGGTTGGCGAAGGTGTGCGGCGCGCCGGGCGGGACCATGACGAGCGAGCCGGCTGGGGCGTCCTGCACCTCGGTCCCGACGGTGAACCGGGCGGTGCCGGAGACGACGTAGAAGCCCTCGTCGTGCTGGGCGTGGCGGTGCTGCTGCGGGCCGTCGGTGTGCGGCGCGATGGTGATCTCACCGATGCCGAGCCGGTGCCCGGTGGTGGAGCCGTCCTCGAGGATGCGCATGGTCACCGCAGCGGTGAGCGGGACCTCGCCGTCGTGGGGTCCGACGATCGACACCAGGGTCATCGTGACCCCTCCTCGCTTCGTGAGAGTTCGCTGTCACGAATGACGGTAGGCGTGTCCCTGCGTTCGTGCAAGTATGATCTCACGATGAGAGTCAGGTGTTGGGAGGCGCGATGACGTCGACGACGACGGGCCGGGCCCGGCAGAAGGAGCGCACGCGGCGGGCGATCTCCGAGGCGGCGCGCGAGCTGGTGGAGTCCGGCGCCGAGGTGACGATGCCCGTCGTCGCCTCGCACGCCGGGGTCTCCGAGGCGACCGCGTACCGCTACTTCCCGGATCTCGTGACGCTGCTGCGCGATGCGGTGGCCGACACCTGGCCGACTCCCGAGGACCTGCTCGGCGAGGACCTGGCGGATATCGACGACGTGGGTGAACGGGTCGCCCGGGCGACGCGGGCGTTCTGCGTACGGACGCTGCGCCAGGAGCGGGCGGTGCGGGCGCTGGTGGCGGCGTCGTTGACGGGGGCCAGCGAGGAGCGGCCGGCGCACCGGTTCGAGGTGATCGAGTACGCGCTCGCGCCGGTCCCGGCCGGGCCGGAGCGGGAGGAACTGGCGTTCGCTCTCGCGGTGGTGATGAGCGCGGAGTCGCTGTTCACGCTGCTCGACCTGTGCGGGCTCGAGCCGGAGCAGGCGACGGCGAGCCTGGTGGCGACGGCGCGGAGGTGCGCTGCGCGCTGACCTCGCCGAGCGGACTCCGGCGGCCGCCGCGGCGACCATGGGGGTCCACTCGGCCCCGGTGGCCGGCCTCGGTGCCGGCGAGTGGACCTCGAGGGCTCCCGACACAGCCGTCGGGGTCCACTCGGCGCTCGCCGCCCCACGAGGCCGAAGTCCGGCTAGCCGAACGTGTCGGTCTCGACCACCACCCGGTCGATCTCGCCCTCCCCCGCCACCTGGCCCTCGCCGTCGACGGCGCGGACCGAGAACGTCAGACGGCCCTTCTCGTCGGGGCCGGAGAGGACCTCGGCGGTGCACCCGATCGTGCCGCCGACCGCAGTGGGACGACGGTGCTTGACCCGGACCGCGGTGCCGATCGTGGTCCGGCCGTCCTCGAGCAGCGGGGCCGCGACCTGGACCGTCGCGGCCTCCAGCCAGGCCACCAGCCGCGGGGTGCCGAGCACCGGTACGTCCCCGCTGCCGAGGGCGATGGCGGTGTCCTCGTCGGTCACGTCGTGGAGCATCGCGGCATCATAGAGGTGCGCTCCGCGCTCGTGAGCACCAATCCGTGGTATGGCACGGATTAGTGCTCACATGGGCGGAGCCCACCTATTGCTCGGCGTCGTCTTCTGCGACGTGATGTCGTGGAAGTTCCGCGAGATGTATTCACCGGTCCGACAGGCCAGCGCCCCGATCGTGGAGGTCGGGTTCACCGCGCCCCCGGTCGTCAGGGTGCTGCCGTCGACGAACAGGTTCGGCAGATCCCACGTCTGGCACCACTTGTTGAGCACCGAGTCGTCGGGCGAGTTGCCCATGCGGCAGGTGCCCATGAGGTGCCAGCCCGGCGGCGGGTAGAGCACGCCGGTGTCGTTGGTCTCGGTGGCCCCGACCGCCCGCGTCGCCTCGAAGATCTTCTCGATCCCGTACTCGGCGAGCGCGACGTCGTTGGGGTGCAGCTCGTAGTCGACGTGCGCGGCCGGCAGGCCGGACGAGTCCGTGACGTCGGGGTCGAGCGTGACCCGGTTCGTCTCCACCGGCAGGTCCTCGCCGAACATGAACACCATGAGGTGGTTGGCGAAGTGGCCGTCGAAGAACGCGCGGTGCTTCTCGCCCCACGGCGCGGTGTAGCCGGTGTGCGTGCCCATCGCCGCGTAGGCCGGACCGAACGAGCGCGCCACCTGCATCCCGAATCCGTTGACGAATCCGCGGCTCATGTCGGTGTGGTAGAACTCGTGCGAGTAGAGCGGGGCGCCGAACGAGCCCTTGAATCCCTCGACGGGTTCGTCGAACCACGAGTCGCAGAACGCGAACACGTGGTGCATGAGGTACTTCCCGACGGTCCCGTTCGAGTTCGCGAGCCCGTCCGGGAAACCCTTCTGCGCGCTCTGCAGGAGCAGCCGCGGGGACCCGATGCCGTTGGCCGCGAGGATGACGATCTTCGCGCGGATCTCGTGTCGCTCGCCGGTGGTGCGGTCGATGTAGGTCGCGCCGGTCGCGCGGCCGTTCTCGGCGTTGATCGTCTCGACGCGGGCCATGGTGCGCAGGTGCGCCCCGAACCGGATGGCGTAGGGCCAGTGCGCGTTCGCCGGAGTGGACAACGACCCCGTCGGGCTGCCGGAGAGCTCGTTGCCCATGGCCTGGTCCGCCTCGCGGTTCTCCCGCGGGATCGTGATGACCGCGTTGTCCGAGGGCCACCAGTGCCAGCCGAGGTCCTTCGACGCCGTGGCGTACTTCAGGCCGAGCTTGCCGGGCAGGACCTCGGGGTCGCGCACCGCCTGCTTGCGGTCCGGGTACGAGGGGTCGCCGATCCGGCCGGAGATGCCGTAGATCTCGTCGTTCTCGTCGTAGAACGGGGCGAGGTCCTCGTAGGAGATCGGCCAGTCGATCGTGCCCTCGAGGCCGTGCGGCGGGACGATCGTGTCCGCCGCGGCGTTGATGACGGCGGCCTGCGTGTCATCGAACCGGATCGGGTTCGGCAGCCCGCCGAGCCCGCGGGCGGCCGGTCTCGAAGTAGCCGCCGGCCTCCCCCGGCGTGGCGGTCGTCTCCGGGGCGCCGAACGGTGCCGGCTTCTCTCCCAGGGCGTTGTCCACCTGGTCCCCTCCTCCTTCGTCGTCGGAGCCCATGTGAACGGATGTGGTCGTTCCGGCGACCACATCCGTTCACATGCGCAGCTGTCGCTCGTCGACCACGCGCCGCGACTTGTGCTCGGCGCGCTCGAGGGTGTCGGCGTCCACGGACTCGAAGGTCACGCGGACGCCGAGGAAGGACTGCAGGCCCGCGCCGGTGTTCTTCTCGAACTCGCCGCGCCGGTCGGCGGGCAGCGTGCACTCGGCCCGGACGATCATCTCGTCCATCGACCCGGTGCGGCGCACGACGATCTGGTGCTCGCCGCCGTAGTCGGCCACCTGGCGCAGGTAGTTGTCGACCTCCGTCGGGTACACGTTCTCCCCGCGGATGTGGATCATGTCGTCGATCCGGCCGTAGACGCCGTCGGGCAGCTTCGGATAGGTCCGCCCGCAGGGGTTGTCCTCCATGACCCAGCGCGTCAGGTCGTTGGAGGCGAGCCGGATCATCGGCTGCGAGGTCCGCTCGAGGTGGGTGTAGACCGGCGTGCCCTCGCCGCCGTAGGGGACGGTGCGGAACGTCTCCGGGTCGCACACCTCGTGCCAGACGATGTCCTGCCACAGCAGCATCCCGTCGGGGGTGCCCGCGGTGGCCGACGCCGACATGAACGGCGTCATCTCGGCCATCGTGCCGCAGTCGATCACCGTGGCGCCGAAGGAGTCCTCGATCGCCTTGCGCACCGACGGCACCGAGGCACCGGGCTCGCCGGAGAAGAACATGACCTTGAGCCCGAACTCACGGGGGTCGATCTTCTCCTTCTCGGCCACTTCCGCGAGCCGCAGCGCGTAGGACGGCGTGGCGTAGAACGCCGCCGGCTTCACCCGGGCCAGCCAGGTGACCGCCCGCGCCGTCATGCCCTGGGCGCCGGCGCCGAAGGGCAGGACGCGGCACCGCAGCCGTTCGGCCGCCGTCATCGCGCCCCAGGAGCCGAGGTAGAGGGAGAACAGTGCCGCGACGAACACGGTGTCGCCGGGCCGGACGCCCATCCCCCACAGGATGCGTGCCTGGTTGTCGGCGATGACCTCCCAGTCCCGGCGCCCGAGCGCGAACGCCGTCGGGGCGCCCGTCGTCCCGGACGTGCCGTGGATGTGGTGGACCTCGGACTCGTCGCAGCACAGGTAGTCCCCGAACGGCGGATGGTCGGCCTGCGACTCGCGCATCTCGGCCTTCGTCACCACCGGGACCTGCTCGAAGGCCTCGAACGAGGTGATGTCCGCGGGCTTCAGGCCGGCCGCGTCCCACGTGGTCCGGTAGAAGGACGACGTCGAGTAGGCGTAGTCCATGACCTCGCGGAGCCGCACGAGCACGGCGGCGTCGCGCTCGTCGGGGTCCATGGTCTCCCGGTTCGGGAACCAGTACGGCGACTCGGGATCGGGGAGGTAGCTCTGGTCGTACCGGGTGGGGAAGGCCCACTCCTCCATCCGTCCGCTCATGTCAGGACTTCCTCCGCTCGATCTCGGCGTCGTTCCACGGGGTGAGCGCCTGGTAGTCGGGCACGAAGCCGAGGCCCTTGCCGGAGTCGGGCGACGGCGCGTCCTGGGTGGTGACGACGTCGACCACCGCGGGTGCGTGCTCGACGGCGCGGCGGATCGCGTCGGTGAGGTCGGCGCCGTCGGTGACCCGCTCGCCGTGCGCGCCGAAGGCGCGGGCCACGGCGGCGTAGTCGGAGTCGCCGAGCTCGGTCCCGACGACGAGGCCGTAGTTCTCGGCCTGGTCGTAGCGCTCGATGTTCCAGGCGCGGTTGTTCGAGACGATCACGACGATGTTCGCGCCGTGCCGGACGGCGGTGTCGATCTCCGTCGCGGTGATGCCGAAGGCGCCGTCGCCGGTCACCGCGACGACCGGGCGCTCGGGGTACGCCAGCGAGGCGGCGACGGCGAACGGCGTCGCCACCCCGAGGCACCCGAACGCCCCGGCGTCGAGGTAGCGCGCGCACCGGGTGATCCCGAGGCGGGCGAACGAGAGCAGGTCGCCCCCGTCGGCGATCATGATCGTCTCGCCGAGGTCCAGAGCATCCCCGTCCAGGGCGTCCAGCGCCCCGAAGATGCGGTTGGGGTGGATGTGGCCGTCGGCGCCGTTCTCGGTGGTGTGCAGGGCCTCGCGGTACTCGTCGGCGCGCGTGCGGTGCTTGGTCTTGAGCTCGTCGCGCCACGACGTGTCGGGGGTGTGGTCCTTCAGCGCGTCGGCGATCGCCCCGAGCGCCGCGCCCGGCTCGGCCAGGATCTCGACCTCGCCGCGGCGGTTGTCGATCAGCTCGCTCGCGGTGTCGGAGATGCGCACGACCTTCGCGTGCGGGAAGACCGCCGGGGACCCCATCCCGAGCTGGTAGTCGAGCTGGCGGCCCACGGTGATGAGCAGGTCGGTGTCGCGCATGACCGCGGACCGGGCACTCCCGACGGCGGCCGGGTGGCTGTCCGGGACGAGGCCGCGGCTCTCCTGCGTGTCGAGGTAGGCGGCGCCGCTGGCATCGAGGAGGCGGACCAGTTCGGTCCCGTCGGTGGTCCGCGCCCCGCGGCCGGAGATCACCGCCGGCTTCGACGCGGCCCGGAGCAGGTCCGCGACGGCGGCCACGTCCTCCGGGTGGGGCTGGGGACGACGGCGGGGCTTGGCGCGGAAGTGCTCCTCGGTCTGCAGGGCCGGCGGGACCTCCTGGCGGAGCACGTCGGTCGGGATCTCGAGGTAGACCGGGCCGGGCTCGCCGCGGTCGCCGGAGGCCCGCGCCCAGGCCTCGTCGAACTCGCGGAGCACCTGGTCGGCGCTGCGCAGGGTGCGGGCCAGCCGCGTGACCGGCTCGAGGATCGCGGTGTGCGGGATGTCCTGCAGCGGGCCCATGTTGGACTGCGGGATCGGCGGGCAGCCGCCGATGACCAGCAGCGGGATGCGCGAGACCGAGGCGTTCGCGACGGCGGTGACGGTGTTCGTCACGCCGGGGCCCGCCGTCACCAGCGCGACCGCGGTCTGCCCGGTGAGCTCCGTGTGCGCGTGCGCCATGTGCACCGCGGAGCCCTCGTCGCGGACGTCGACGATGCGCACGCCGCGCCGCGCGAGCCGGTCCCAGATCGGCTGGATGTGGCCGCCCTGCAGCCCGAACACGCGGTCGACGCCGTGCTCGGTCAGGAACCGCGCCACGACCTCGGCGACCTGCTCCGGCCGACCCTGGTGCTGGGCGTCCGCCATGGATCCTCCCCGTCGAGTGATCGTCGGCACGCTTCTCGCGGTGACCGCCGTCACGACCATGGCGCATTCTGAATTCAGAAGTCAATAGCTTCGGGTGACTTGGTCGCTACTGGTCGCGACCACGAACCGCGATAGCGTGGGGCTACCCCCGGTCGTGCGGTGTGAAGCACGCCACGTGTGGAGATCGGGGCCGAGCGGTTCGCGGGCCCGATGGGCCCGGAGGGGTGGGATGAGCGCGCTACCGCAGATGCCTTCTCGGACCGAGCAGGTCTTCGAGGCCATCGTCGACGACATCTGCACCGGACGGCTCGCTCCGGGCACGCCGCTGCGGCAGGAACAGCTCGCCGAACGGTTCAACGTGTCCCGCCAGCCGATCCAGCAGGCCCTGCTCCTGCTGCGCAATCAGGGCCTGG
The DNA here is from genome assembly GCF_036497585.1 of Actinomycetospora sp. Classification (GTDB taxonomy): domain Bacteria; phylum Actinomycetota; class Actinomycetes; order Mycobacteriales; family Pseudonocardiaceae; genus Actinomycetospora. Next base: position 13,942 of record NZ_DASXJD010000234.1, read on the forward strand.
TCCGCGAGTTCGGCCGCCGGGGCCTCGAGGTGGCGCCGCTCGAGCCCGAGTTCGTCAGCCACCTCTACGAGCTGCGCGCGGTGCTCGACGGGCAGGCGGCCCGGCTGGCCGCGGCCCGGCGCACCGACGACTGGCTGGCGCGCGCCGACGAGATCGTCGCGAGCGGGAACCAGGCGTTCGCCGACCGCGCCTTCGCCCAGATGATCCGGGGGGACGTCGAGTTCCACCGCACCGTCGTCGAGGCCTCGGGCAACCCGCTGCTCGTCGAGAGCGCCGGGGTGATGTGGCGCAACGTCCAGCGGGTGATGGGCGAGGTGCTCTTCCAGGGCGGCGCCCCGGCCTGGGTGTGGGAGGACCACACCGCGATCCTCGCGGCCATCCGGGACCGTGACGGCGAGGCGGCCGAGGCCCTGTCGCGGCGCCACGCCGAGCACGGCGAGCAGCTCATCCTCGACGCGATGGGCGCGGCCGGCCGTGACGCGGCCGGGTCGGGCTGAGCGGGGCTCCCCTACAGGTACTGGGCGTCGTCGGCGGGTTCGCCGGGCCTCCGGGGCGGGCTCGTGGATTCACCGAGCCCCGTCGTCGGGGGGAACGGCCGGAACTCGAAGTCGACGGTGGCGGTCCCCTGGCCGGGGGCCGCGGTGGTGCGGGCGGTGATCAGCCCGGCGGTGTCGGCGGTGTGCAGGGCGGCGAGGAGCGCGGTCAGCCGGGCGGGAGCGCCGTGGGGTGTCTGGTCGGTCTGGATCAGGGTCCGGTGGGAGGCGGTGAGGTTCCACGCCTGGGCGGAGCCGGCGCCCTGGCTGGTGGTGGTGACGACGTCGAGCAGCCAGTGGGCGGGCTTGCCGGCGAACGGCGCGGTCTTGTGCGCCAGGACCTCGATCACGTGGTCGGCGCGCACCAGCCCGTGGTCGAGGGTCTCGATCCACACCCGATCCAGTCCCACCTCGGTCCTCCCTCGGTCAGGTCAGGGGCGGCCCCGGACCACAGGCCGGAGACCGGGCTGGCACCGTGGTGCTCGGGGCCGCCCCTGCACGTCGGACCCTGTTCCGGTTCGTCACGGCGGAGGGGATCGGGGCGACGGGCCGGGTCGTCGACGGCGCCCGCTCCGCACCGCCGTGGGGACCGGGGCGCGGTCGCGGCGGCGGTCGGTCGGCGTCGGACCGGGCCGGTCGGCGCGACGGGAACGCGAGCCCGACCGGGGCGGGATCGAGGCGGGCACGGGCTCGCCCTCGGCTCCCGGGTACTCGGCGAGCACGATCGCGACGAACTCGGCATCGAACACCGCCTGGTCGACCTCGGGCGCATCGAGCACGGATACCACCGATGAACACCTCCTCCGGTCGCGATCACACCGGCTTCAGCGTCCCTGCCGAACTGATATCTGCAACTCTAGATACAGGTTTTCGGCAGGTCAACCCGTCGATTCCAAGTCACGTGGCGGCGGTCAACACGTACCGCGGCGCGTCGGGGTCCTCGCCGGGCCAGGCGTCCAGGACGTGGTCGTCGACCGCGGCCGCGAGCTCGCGCCCGACCAGCACCACGACGCCCTCGGCAGCGGCGACGTGGTCCCGCCGCGGTGGTCGGTGTCGGGCACGAGCTGCACCGGCAGCGGCGCTCCGCCGCCCAGCACGTGCAGGCGCACGGTGGGCGCCGTCCCGGTGTCGGCGCACCGCTCGCGGATGGGGCGAGCTACAGGTTCAGTCAAGTCGAATCGCAGGCACAGGAGCGGGCGTCCGGAAGGGTCTAGCCCGTCGTCGCGTCACGGTGGACCCCGAGCAGATGGCGGTAGGCGGCCGCGCTCATCTTGTTGAAGCCCTGCTCCTCGTCGGTCGTCTCGCGGCGCACCTTGCCGGGCACGCCCGCCACGAGCGAGCCCGGCGACACCGTCACGCCCTGCGAGATCACTGCGCCGGCCGCGATCACCGAGCCCCGCCCGACGATCGCCCCGTTCATGATCACCGCGCCCATCCCGACGAGGACCTCGTCCTCGACCGTGCAGCCGTGCACCACCGCGCGGTGCCCGACGGTGACGTTCTCCCCCACCGAGCACGGGAAGCCCGGGTCGGCGTGCAGCACCGAGCCGTCCTGGATGTTGGACCCCGCCCCGATCGTGATGGTGTCGTTGTCCGCCCGCACGACCGCGCCGTACCAGATGCCGACCTCGGGCCCCAGCGTCGCGCGACCGGCCACGACGGCGCCCGGCGCGATCCAGGCGGTCGGGTCGACCTGCGGCGAGTGACCGTCCACGGTGACGAGCAGCGAGTCCATGGCCGACATCGAACCAGGCTGCGGTCGCCGCGGGCCGGCCGTCCCCGCAAGCCGATCATGAGCACGAGCCGTGGCGCGGAATGCCTCGATGTGGGGCGGTCCGCGCCACGGTTGACGATCACGCCCGGCGACGCTCAGACGTCGGCGCGGGCCTGCTCGCCACGCGGCTCGGGGATCGCCGGCTCGCCGTCGTCCCCGCCGTCGTCCGATGCCCCGTCCCCGTCCTCCGCGACATCCCCCGCCCAGCGGGGTGCGTCACGGGCGAAGGTGACGACGACGGGGACCATCGCCGGCGGCGGGGCCGGCTCGTCGGGCACGGACGGCTCGGGCTCCGACACGGTCACCCGGGCCGGGACCACCGGCTCCAGACCGGGCAGCTCCGGCGGCTCCGGGCCCCGGCACACGGCCGGGACGATCGGTTCCAGGCCCGGGAGCCCGTCGGGGTCCGGAACCGCCCCCACCGTCGGGACCACCGGCTCGAGGCCGGGCAGGCCGTCGGGGGTGACGGCGGGGACGTCGGGGGCCGCGGGCCCGATCAGCCACTGCCCGTCCACGGGGCGGCGCTGCAGGCTCGGACCCGCGGTGAGGGCCTCGAACGGGACCGCGGCCATCTTCTGCCGGGCCCGGACCACCGACCGCGAGCTCCCCGCCACGACCACCGCCAGCACGAGGCGGTCGCCGTGCGGGTCCGGGACGTCGCGCAGCAGGTGCACCCGGCCGTCGGGGGTCTCGACGGTCATGGTCGCCTCGAACGCCGGCTTCGTCCCGGTGACCGCCGTGGCGGCGCGGGCGAGGTCGGCGTGCCCGGCCCCGAGCAGCTCGAGGTCGGTGAGGTCCGCGTCCCGGGTGCAGGCATCCAGGACGAGACCGCTACCGAGGTCGACGAGTGTCGCGGCGACCACCCGCCGATCCTCGAGCAGCGACGCCAGCACCGTCGAGAGCCCGTCGGCGCGGACGCACGTGATGTGACGGTGCCGTCCCACGTCGGTCGGTCAGCGCCGGCCGGTCTGCTGGTAGTACCCCTGGTCGACTGCGGACGGGCCGGCGTCCGGGCCATCCATGGTGAACCGCTGCGCGATCATGCGCAGGTCGCGGCGGGCCATCGCGAGGTTGGCCTGCTGACGGTTGAGGACGAGGTAGAAGAACACCTTGTCCTCGTCGTTGCGCGAGTAGACCGGCCGGATCAGGTGGTACTGCGTGTCGAGGGTGATCAGGATGTCCTCGATCGTCTCCCGCAGGCCGAGCTTCTGCATGACGTCGAACTTGGCGCGCACGACCTCGGAGTTGCCGGGAGCGGCGACGTCGAGGTCGAACTCGGCGCTGCCGCCGCGTGAACCGAGGGTCATGCCGCTCTCGTAGTCGACGATCGCGACCGCGAAGGCGCCCTTGATGTTCGTCGCAGCGTTGAGGACGTAATCGATGTCAGCCATGGGGTTCTGTTTCTCTCCATCGGGGTGGCTTGGATCGGAGGACGACGGGGGTCAGGACAGACGACGTAGTCCGTCGATCAGCCGTCTCAGCACCGAGGGCTCTGCGGTGAACGCCGCGGTACCTGCCACGGCGGCCGCAGGGCGGACCGTCGGGGCGTTTCGAGGGGTGGCGGGCAGGCCCGCCGGGAGGTGGGACCCGGGCCGACGGTGCGGCAGCTCCGGCAGCTCGTCGGCGTCGTCGTCGTCGTCCGTGTCGTCCGTGTCGGCCGTCTCGGGCGGGGCCGGGTCCTCGGAGGCGCCGTGCTCCTCCTGCTGGGTGTCCGTCGAGCCCTGGTCCGGGTCCTCGAGGGGCGGCGCGGTGATGGTCGGGTAGGGCATCGGCGCCGGCATCTCGGTGGT
>NZ_DASXJD010000235.1:0-17055 GCF_036497585.1 Actinomycetospora sp.
GTTGATCTGCTGCATGAGGTCGTAGCGCTTCGGGGTCAGCTCGAGGGTCCCCGTGAGGTTGAGCGCCGAGGCGTTGTTGACGACGATGTCGACGCCGCCGAAGCGCTCGGTGGCGGTCTCGACGGCGCGGGTCACGTCCGCTTCCTCACGCACGTCCCCCACGACGGCGACCGCCTGGCCACCCGCCTCCTCGATCTCCTGCACGGCGGTGTGGACGGTGCCGGGCAGGCGCGGGTCGGGCTGGTCGGTCTTGGCGAGCAGGACCGCGTTGGCGCCGGCCTTCGCGGCCGCCAGCAGGATGGCCAGCCCGATGCCCCGGCTGCCGCCGGACATGACGATGGTGCGGTCCTTCAGCGATGCGCTCACGCGGTCTCCCGACTATCGGTACTCACTACGACTCTGGAGTACCGATGAACGTACCAGGCTCGCCGCTCAGAAGAGCGAGACCTCGTCGGCGACGACGACCTTGACGTCGGCGAGGAACCGGAGGCCACCGTCGCCGTGGGGCTCGGACTCGACGACCTCCGGCCACTCGATCTCGTAGGTCTCGCCCGCGGCGAACGCCTCCGCCGCGTCGACGGCGGCACCTCGGAGCTCGGCCGCCGTCCTGCCCGTCACCCGCACCACGGCCTTCACGCCGGGCAGCCTGCCACCCCTCGGCGAGAGCCACGTCGGCTCAGTCGGCGGCGAAGGCCGTGCGGTGGCGCTGGAGGTCGGAGCGCAGCGCACCGAGCGCACCGGCGACCTCGGCGGCGATGCGCTCCGCCTCGAGCTCCCAGCGCCCAGCGCCGGCGTCGACCGCGGTGACCTCGCGCTGCACGAGCGCGTCGAGGTGGGTGAGGAAGCTGGCGACGGCGGCGCCGCGCGGGGTGAAGGACGTGGGCACAGAGGTCTCCTCGGACAAGGGGGTGGGTGTCAGCTGGCGGCGGCGCTCAGTGACAGGAGGAGGACCAGACACGGCAGAGATCCACATGGTCACGCGTGACCAGGGAGAGCTCGGCTGCCACGGGATAGACCGAACCACCCCGAGCGAGCGCCGGTCAAGCGGGTGTGACCGGCTCAGTGACGGGCTCGGTGACGGCGGGCGAAGTCCGCGACCGCGTCGGCGAAGAGCCAAGGCGCGGTCGCGGTGACGAAGTGGGACTGGTCGGGCCAGCGGCTCGAACGGCACGAGGGAGCGGATCCCGGGGGCGGCCGGCACCGGCCAGCGCGGTGTGCAGCGCCAGCGTCGCGCCGAGGGAGGCGCCGACGAGGTGGGCGGGGCGCCCGACGGCGGCGAGGATCCCCCGCACGTCAACGACCTCGGCGGCGAAGGTGCGCGGCGCCGGGCCCGGGATGCCGGTGTAGGCCCGGCGGACGAACGACCAGACCTCGAACTCGCCGGCGAGCGCCTCCGCCACCGGGGTCCACGAGTCGGCGGGCGCCGCCGGAGCCGTGCACCAGCACGACGGGGTCCCCGGCGCCGACGACGGTGGTGGGCAGCTCGTCGGCGGTCGTGGTCACGCCGAGGAGCGTCCCACCCGTGTCACCGGGGTCTCCGGCTCGACGTGCCCGGGCTCAGCCGCGGTGCGAGGCCCGGGAGCGGCCGAAGCTCAGACCGCCGAGCAGGCCGCGCCGCGGGCGGCGGTGGGGGTCGGCGCGGGGGGTTACGGCCTGGCCCAGGGCATAGCGGACGAGCTCCTCGTTCCCGGTCGCCGACCACACGCCGTCCGGGCCGGTGAGGGTGTCCTCGAAGCCGATCCTGGTGTCGAAGCCCTGGCGGCGGGCGTAGTCGAGCACCGGCCAGGCGCCGCCCTCCTCGCCGTGCAGCAGGATCGGCACAGGCATCGGGCGCAGCGCCCGCAGGAGGCGGACCGCCTCGGCCACCGCCGAGTCCGGATCGGTCACGGTCACCTCGACGGTCACCCGCACCGTGTTGAGCGGCACGCCGGCCAGCCGCAGCTGCACGGCGTCGCCCGTGGTCCACACCCCGAGCTCGATCCCGAGACCGACCGAGGCGACGGCCTCGCAGATCGTCTCCCAGCCGCGCTCGTGGACGTTGACGGCGACCACGTCGGGTCTGGCGTGGCGGGGCAGGCTCGCCCACTCCTGCACCAGCTCGGTCCGACGGAACGCGTTGGGCTCGACCCACCGGGCCAGCGGGACGCCGATCTCCACGGTGGGGGCGGCCCGGCGGATCGCGGCGACGGCGGTCCCGATGACGTCGCGCGCGAGCGACTCGCGGCCGTCGCGGTCACGCGGGTGGACGTGGAAGCTGCGCACGCCCAGCGCGGCGATCGCGCCGGCGTCGCGCGCGAGGTCCTCCGGTGTGCTCGGCAGCGCCGGGGACACGCCCTCCGCGGGGCGCGTCCCGTTCGGGCAGCACTGCAGCACCACGGCCTCCCACGCGGACCGAGACGGTCTCGGCTTCAACGACATCCTGACACGACAGGCGCATGTGCAGACGCACACTCCGGGTGATCGTTGCGGCACGAGGGTGACGTCTCGTCCGTGTTCCGCCTGGTGGTAGCAGGACCCGGCCGGTTAGCGTCTGGCAGGACGAGGGGGAGGCACGATGAGCACGGTGCCGGTGGCCGTCGAGACCGGCACGACGGTGGCCGGGACCCGGCGTCGCACGCCGGTCCAGCGCGCCGACGGCGCCCGCAGCGTGCGCCTGGTGGCGGTGGCCTTCGGCGTCACCGTCGTCGTGACCCGGCTCTACCTGGTCCTCACCGGCTACCCGCAGATCGGCGGCGGGCAGTACCACCTCGCGCACGCCCTCTGGGGTGGGCTGCTCCTGCTGCTCGGCGGGCTCGCCGCGCTGCTGTGGGGCAACCGGTGGGTGCACCCGCTGACCGCGGTCCTCGTGGGCGTCGGGTCGGGGCTCTTCGTCGACGAGGTCGGCAAGTTCATCACCGCCCACAACGACTACTTCACCCCGCTCGCGGCCCCGATCATCTACGTGGTGTTCCTGGCGGTGCTCGGGCTCGCGACCCTGGCGCGCCGCACCCACCTCGACCAACCGCGATCCCGGGCCTACGCGGCGGCGGAGGGGCTGACCGAGGTCGCCGACGGCCCCCTCACCCCGGCCGCGCGCGACGGGCTCCTGGCCGACCTCGACGCGATGGCGGCCGACCCCGCGCGCCCGGACCTCGCCGCCCACGCCCGGGCGGTCCGCCCGCTCGTCGAGGCGGCGCCCGTCGAGCCGCCCGGCCACCGCACCCGGGCGACGCGCGCGGCACTCGCGCGCGCCGAGGCCGTCCTCGCCCCGCGGTGGGTGGCCCGCCTCGTGCTCATCGCGGGCTCGGCCCTGCTCGGCGCGGCGTCCCTGCTCGGGCTGGTGATCCTCGCCGTCCTCCTCGCCGGCGGCCCCGATGCGGAGCTGGTCCTCGACGCTCAGGTGGTCCCGCCGGGCACGCGGCCGCCCTTCCTCGTCGTCGCCTCGGCGGGCGAGGCCGTCGTCGGCGTGCTGCTGCTCCTCGCCGCCGTGGCGCTGCTCCTCGGCCGCGACCGGTGGGGCACGGCGGTCTGCCGGGCCGGCCTCGTGATCGCCCTGGCCGGGGTCAACGTGGCGCTGGGCTACCTCGACGCCGAACTGGTGGTGGTCGCGGTGGTGGTCGAGTTCGTGCTCCTCGTCCTCGTCGAGCGCTACCGGGCACGGTTCGTCGCCGACCTGCACCTCACCGCTCGCTGACCAGGCCCCGGGCGATCGTCGGCCAGAACGCGTCCGCGCCGCCCGCGGCCAGCGAGCGGCCGAGCTCGACGGCCCACGGGCGCCCGCCGCCCCACTCGTCGCGCCACGACCACAGCCGGCGGGTGAGGGCGCCGAGGGCGAACTCGCGCGTCATGCCCATCGCGCCGGTGGCCTGGTGCGCGGCCGCGGCCACCGCGCCGGCGGCGTCGGTGACGGCGGCCGCCGCGGCGGCGACGGCGAGGTCGGTCGGCTCGCCCTCCTCGCCGGCGGTCGCGGCGGCGGTGCGGACGGCGATCGCGGGGAGCTCGGTGTGCTCGGCGAGGCGCACGAGGTGGGCGGAGACCGCGGGGAACGCGGAGACCGGCCGGCCGAACTGCATGCGCTCGCCGGTGTAGCGCACGGTCAGCTCGAGCACGGCCCGGGCGGCGCCGGCGATCAGCGCGGCGCGGGAGAGGGCGCCGCGGCGCCGGAGAGCCACGGCCGCGTCGGGCGGGGCCGGCGCGGTGGCGAGGGGCCGGACGCCGTCGAGGACGACGTGGTCGCGGGGGTCTCCGGCGAGGGTGCGCCCGGGAGTGATCGTCGTGGCAGCGGGGTCGACCAGGGCGACGACGGGGCCGTCCGGGGATTCCGTGACCAGGGCGAGTGCCGTGGTGGCCCGGGCCCACGGCACGCGGGCGACGGTGCCGGCGAGCGCGCCGCCGTCGAGCCTCACCCCCGGGGACGCGGCCGTCGACACCGGCCCGTCCGGGAGCTCGAGCCCCGCCGCGGCGACGAGCCGGCCCGTCAGCAGGCCGGTCTCCGCGACCGGCGCCGGCGCCGCGGCGGCCCCGACCGCCTCGAGCACCGCGCACGCCTGCGCCACCGATCCGCCGGACCCGCCCGCGGACTCGGGCACGGACACCGTCGTGAACCCGCCCTCCGCCAGCGGCCCCCACACCCCGGGGGCCCAGCCGTCGCGCTCCGCCGCCTCGAGGGCCTCGGGGGTGCAGCGGTCGCGCAGGACTGCCGCCACCGCGTCGCGCAGCTCGGCGGTGTCGGTGTCGCTCATCGGGCCGAGCCGTCGCGGGTCAGTGCCTTCCCCGCGATCCCCCGCAGCACCTCGGTGGTGCCGCCGCGCAGGGTCCAGCTCGGCGCGTTGAGAACGCACTCCGCGAGCAGCCGTTCGAACAGCGATGACGCCTCCGGGTCGATCTCGGTCCCCGCGAGCTCCCGCATCGTCTCCACCACCTCCTGCTCGAAGACCGTGCCGACGTCCTTGACCAGCGCCGCCTCCGTCGCGGGCGCCTCGCCCTGCTCGAGCGAGCGCGCGACGGCCAGCGAGAGCTGCCGGATCGTCCACAGCCGGGCCGCGACCGCCCCGAACGCGGCCGCGGTGTGGTCCTCGAGGTCCGGCCCGCGCTCGGCGAGGAACGCGCGCAGCAGGCCGAGCACCGAGAGGTAGCGGTCCGGGCCGGAGCGCTCGTGGGCGAGCTCGGCGGTCACCTGCGCCCAACCCTGCCCGACCTCGCCGAGAACCCGCTCGTCGGGGACGTGCACGCCGTCGAGGACGACCTCGTTCACGTGCAGCTCGCCGTCGATCAGCGGGATCGGCGAGACCGACACCCCGGGCGAGGACAGGTCGACGATGAGCTGGGAGAGCCCGGCGTGCCGGTCCTCGGCGGCCGAGGTGCGGCACAGCACGACGAAGAAGTGGTTCAGGTGGGCGTTCGTCGTCCAGACCTTGGTCCCGTCGACCCGCCAGCCGTCCTCAGTGCGGGTGGCCGTGGTGCGCACGGAGGCGAGGTCGGACCCGGCGTCGGGCTCGCTCATCCCCAGCGAGAAGAAGCACTCCCCGCCGCGATCCGCGGGAGGAACCACCGCCGCTGCTCCTCGGTGCCGAAGCGGAGCAGCGCCGGGGCGGTCTGGCGCTCGCCGATCCAGTGCGCCGCGATCGGCGCGCCGGCCGCGAGCAGCTCCTCGACGACGACGAACCGCTCGACCGTGCTCGCCCCCGCCCCGCCGTACGCCCGCGGGATCGTCATGCCCACCCAGCCCTGCTTCGCGAGCTCGCGGCTGAACTCCGGGTCGTGGCGGCCGCCGAGTCCCAGGCCCGGCCGGAAGTCGGCCGGCAGCGTCGCGACGAGCCAGCGGCGCACCTCGTGGCGCAGCGCGTCCTCGGCCGGGGAGAGCGGGGTCGGCGAGAAGAGCACGGCGGTGTCCCTCCGGGTCGGGGTCACCCATCCTCGCCCGGCCGGACGGGCTCCGCCCCGCGGCCCGCTCCGGGACGGACATCCGGACCTCGTGAGAGCGTCGCGGCACCGCTCGGGCGTGTCGCTCACGAAGTCGTGATCACGGTGCCGACCCCGACGAGCCTCCCGGCCCCGCCTGCTTGACTGCCCCGGTGATCAGCGAGCTCGAGGAGGACACCACCGGCGTCCCGGGTCCCGACGGCGGGTTCGACCTCACCCTGGCCGAGCGCTGGCGCATCGGCGGCGGACGGCTCAACGGCGGCTACCACCTCGCGGTCCTCGCCGACACCGGGCTGCGCACCGACGCGCTCGTCATCGGGAGGGTCGTGTTCCGGGTGCCCACGGCTCGTGAGCACTTTCGGTGGCTATAGCCACCGAAAGTGCTCACGAGCGCGCAGCGCACCCCACGATCCGCAGCGCGAAACCGGCGTACTGGTCGGCGACCTCGTCGGCGGACAGCGGCCCGTCCTCGGAGAACCAGCGGGCGATGCTCACGCACAGCTCGCGGATGGCGAACGAGGCCAGGGCGGGCGAGTCCACGTGGAACACGCCGCGATCGACGCCCTCGGAGATCACCGTGCGCAACGCGTGCTCGTGCTCCCGACGGCGGGACTGCAGGGTCGAGCGCACCGGCTCCTCCAGGCTGGAGGTGTCGCGGTTGACGACGAGGGCCTCCCGACGGTGCGTCGCGTGCCGGTAGGCGTAGACCCGTGCGGCCCGGTACAGCACGTCCGCCGGCTTTCCGCCCTCGTCGCGCACGGTGTGGAAATCCTCGAGCACCCCCGCGGTGGTGGCGTCGATGATCGCCTCGAGCAGCTCGTGCTTGGAGCGCATGTGGTTGTAGAGGCTCGGGGTCCGCACGCCGAGCGCGCCGGCGATCTCGGAGAGCGCCGTGCCGTGGTAGCCGCGCTCGGCGAAGAGCGTGAGCGCGTGGTCGAGCACCCGCTCGCTGGTCACGGGATCGCGAACAGCTGTCCCCGACGACGCAGCGGCCACGCGGGCCACCCTAGCGACTAACGAGCGTTCGTGAGCCCCTTGTGCGCGCCACCACGACCGCCCTACGGTCACTAACGAGCGTTAGTTGGCGAGAGGGGACGCGGTGCTGCGGACCGAGCTGATCCGGCCGATCGGGGAGCTGCTCGAGCGCCACGCCGCCGAGCGCGGCCCGGCCACCGCCTTCGCCGACGACGACCGCCGCGTCACCTACGCCGAGTTCGCGCGGACCACCGCACGGTTGGCCGGCCACCTCGTGGAACTCGGTCTCGCCCCCGGGGATCGGGTGGCGATGGTGATGGCCAACCGGGTCGAGACCGCCGAGACCTATCTCGCGGTCCCCCGCGCCGGCGGCGTCGCGACGTGCCTGAACCCCGACGCCGCGCCCGCCGAGCTGGCATACATGCTCGCCGACTGCGGCGCCCGCGTCGTCGTCACCGACACCGAGCACGCCGACCTCCTCGACGGGCTCGTCGACGCGACCACCACCGTCGTCGTCGTGGGCGACACGCCCCGACCGGGAGGGCACCGGTACGCCGATCTCGTCGCGACCGACCCTCGCTCCCCCGCCCCGGACCCCAGCGACCTCGACGCCACCGCCTTCATGCTGTACACGTCCGGCACCACCGGGCGCCCCAAGGGCGTCGAGCTGACGATGCGAGGCTGCCTGTGGGTGGTGGCGGCGTGCTGGGCGCCCATCGCGGGGCTTGCGGCCGGCGACGACGTCCTCTGCGCCCTGCCGCTCTTCCACTCCTACGCGCTGGACCTCTGCGTGCTCGGCGTCGTCGCGACCGGCGCGGGCGCGCGGATCCTGCCGCGGTTCTCGCCGGGCCGGATCCTCGAGCTGCTCGCCGAGGACGGGTATACGGTGCTGCCGGGCGTGCCGACCGGGTTCTCCTACCTGGTCCAGGCCGACGCCGGCCGCACGCCGCGGCACCGGCTGCGGGTCGCGATCTCGGCGGGCGCGATCCTCCCCGCCGCGCTGGACCGGGCCTTCGAGGACTGCTTCGGGGTCCCGTTGCTCGACGGGTACGGCATCACCGAGACCTCGACCATGGTCACGATGAACTGGCCGCACGGCGGCCGCCCCTACGGCTCCTGCGGGCTGCCGCTGCCCGGGCTCTCGGTCCGCCTGGTCGACCCGACCACCGGCGCCGACGCGCCGCCGGGCGGGGAGGGCGAACTGTGGGTGCGGGGCCCGAACGTCATGCGCGGCTACCACGGCAAGCCCGAGCAGACCGCCGACGTGCTCGTCGACGGCTGGTACCGCACCGGCGACCTCGCGCGGGCCGACCCGCACGGCTACCTCACGATCTGCGGCCGCACCAAGGAGATGATCATCCGGGGCGGCGAGAACATCTACCCGGCCGAGGTGGAGAACGTCCTGCTCGCGGCACCCGGGGTGGCCGATGCCGCCGTGGTCGGGCGCGCGCACCCCGACCTCGGCGAGGTCCCGGTCGCCTTCGTCGTGCCGGGCGGCGACCCGCCGGACGAGGAGGCGCTCGCATCCTCCCTGGTCGCCCGGTGCCGCCGCGACCTCACCGGCTTCAAGGTCCCTGCCGAGATCCGGTTCACGACGACGATCCCGCGCACCGGCTCGGGCAAGGTCAAGCGCTTCGAGCTGGCCCGCCTCCTCGACGAGCGGGTGCTCTCGTGAGGGTCGGCGACCTGGAGATCGTGCCGATCGTCGACGGCACCGGGCGCGAGAACGCCCGCGAGGTGCTCTCCGTGCCCGGCGCCGACCGCTGGGCCTGCCACCCGGAGCAGCTTGACGCCCACGGCGACCTCGTGCTCACCCTCGGCGGGTTCCTGCTGCGCACCGGCGACCGCACGGTGCTCGTCGACGCCGGCGTCGGGCGCATCCACAACGACCACTACGCCGGCGGCGGGTTCCTCGACGCCCTCGCCGCCACCGGCACCACGCCCGACGAGGTCACCGACGTCGTCTTCACCCACCTGCACTTCGACCACGTCGGCTGGGCCACCAGCCGCAGCGAGGTCGTCTTCCCCCGGGCCACCTACCGGGTCCACGAGGCGGACTGGGCGCACTTCGTCGACGCCGCCGACGCCGACCCCGGCGCGGTCCGCAAGCTCGCCCCGCTGCGCGAGCGCCTCGAGCCCTTCGCCGTTGAGCACACGCTCGCCGCGGGCCTCGACGCCCGCCCGACGCCGGGCCATACGCCCGGCTCGACCACCTACGTCGTCTCCAGCCGCGGCGAGCGCGCGCTGCTGATCGGCGACGTCGCGCACTCCGTCGTCGAGCTCGCCGAGCCCGACTGGCAGGCCGTCTTCGACGTCGACCCGCTCGCCGCGCAGGCGATGCGCAACCGGCTCGTCGACGAGGTCACCGACACCGCGGACCTCGTCGCCCCGGGCCACCTGCCCGGCCTGGCGTTCGGCCGGGTCGTCACCGTCGGCGAGCGCCGCACCTTCCTCACCGTCTAGGAGCCTCCATGGATCTACAGCTCGCCGGCACCACCGTGCTGGTCACCGGCGCCGGACAGGGCCTCGGCCGCGCGATCGGCGAGGCGTTCGCCGCCGAGGGCGCCCAGGTCGCCTTCGGCTACCACACGTCCGCGGAGGGCGCCGAGCAGGCCGCGGAAGCCGCCCGCGCTGCCGGGGTGAAGGCGATCGCGGTCGGCGTCGACACCCGCGACGACGCCTCGGTCGGCCGGGCGCTGGACACCGTGGAGTCCGAGCTCGGCGAGATCGGGGTGCTGGTCAACAACGCCGCGGCGACCAGCCGCGGCCGGTTCCTCGAGCGCTCCGCCGAGGAGTTCGCCGCCGAGATCGAGGTGACCGTGACCGGCACGCTGCGCATCTCGCACGCCGTCGCCCGGCGGATGGTCGACCACGGGGGCGGGGCGATCGTCTCGCTGATGGGCGACTCGGGGCGGGTCGGCGAGTCCGGGCTGGCGGTCACCGCCACCGCGCGCTCCTCCACGCTCGGGCTGACGAAGTCGCTGGCCAAGGAGCTCGCCCGCCACGGCATCCGCGCCAACGCCGTCTCGATCGGGCTCGTGCAGACCGACAACTTCGCCGCCCACACCGGCGGCACCGAGGACGAGCGGCTCAAGAAGATCACCGCGCTCTACCCGCTGCGCCGCCTCGGGCGCCCCGAGGACGTCACCCCGACGATCCTGCTGCTCGCCTCCCCCTGCTCGTCGTGGACCACGGGACAGGTCGTCTCGGTCAACGGCGGCTTCTCGATGGTCGGATGACGGCCGCCGAGCACCGGCCCGCCACCGGCACCGCGGTCCGTCGCAAGGAGGACGCGCGCCTGCTCACGGGCCGCGGGCGCTACGTCTCCGACCTCGTGCTGCCCCGGATGCGCCACGTCGCGTTCGTGCGCAGCCCGATCGCCCACGCGCGGCTGACCGAGGTCGACGCCTCCGGGGCGCTCGAGGTCGACGGCGTGCACGCGGTGTTCACCGGCGAGCACCCGGCCCTCGCCGCGGTGGCGCTGCGGGCGCAGTCGGCCCTGCCCGGCTACGTCGAGACCGACCAGCCGCCGCTGGCCCGCGGCAAGGTCCGCTTCGCCGGGGAGGCCGTCGCCGCCGTCGTCGCCGACGACCGCTACCTCGCCGAGGACGGCGCCGAGGCGGTGGTCGTCGACTACGACCCGCTCGAGCCCACGGTCTGCGCCTGGACCGACCCCGCCGACGTCACCGACCCGGTCCACGACGAGGCCCCCGACAACCTGCTGCTCTCGCGCACCTTCCGCGCCGGCGACGTCGAGGCGGCGCTCGCCGCGGCCGACGTCGTCGTCGACCGGGAGCTCACCACCAACCGCCACGGCGGGAACCCCATCGAGTGCCGCGCCGGGGTCGCCCGCTACGAGGCCGCCGACCGGCGGCTGACGTTCTGGTCGGGCACCCAGGTGCCCCACCTCGTGCGCACCCAGCTCGCAGAACTGCTCGACCTGCCCGTGGGCAACATCCGGGTGATCGCGCCCGACGTCGGCGGCGGGTTCGGGGTCAAGGCCGTGCTCTACCCCGAGGACGTGGCGCTGTGCCTGATTGCGATCGCGACGCCGGGCGTGCCGCTCAAGTGGGTCGAGGACCGCGTGGAGCACCTGCTGGCCGCCACCCACGCCCGCGACCACCGCTACGTGCTGCGCGCCGGGTTCGCCGCCGACGGCGCACTGCTCGCGGTGCGCGCCGACGTCTGGTGCAACACCGGGGCGTACTCGGTCTACCCGTGGACCGCGGGCATCGAGCCACTCATGGCCGGCGGGCTGCTCACCGGGCCCTACAAGCTCGAGCACTACGAGTGCACGGTGCGCGGGGTCGCCACCAACACCAGCCCCTCGGGCCCGTACCGCGGGGTCGCGCGGCCCTCGACGGTGTTCGCGATGGAGGCACTGCTCGACTCCGGCGCGCGGGCGCTGGACATGGACCCGATCGCGCTGCGGCGACGCAACCTCATCCTGCCCGCCGACATCCCCTACCGGATGCCGTCGCGGCTCGTCGACGACTCCGGCGCCTACGAGGCCTGCCTCGACCGCGCCGTCGAGGTCTTCGACGTCGACCGGTGGCGCGCCGAGCAGGCCCGGCGCCGGGACGCCGGGGAGAAGCCGGTCGGGATCGGTGTCGGGATCTACAACGAGCTCACCGGGCTGGGCCGCGCCGCCTCCGCCGGGCCGCGGATGCCGTTCCGGACCGGCCACGACGCCTGCACGGTGCGGGTCAACCCCGACGGCGCGGTGACGGTGTTCTCCGGCGTCACCTCCCAGGGGCAGGGGCTGGAGACGACGATGGCCCAGGTGGTCGCGGACGCGCTCGGCGTCGACTACGACGCCGTCGACGTGCGCATCGGCGACACCGACGAGTCGCTCTGGGGCTTCGGCGCGTTCTCCTCCCGCCAGGCGGTGATCGGCGGGGGCGCCTCGCACCTCGCCGGCGCCCACGTCCGCGACAAGGTCCTCGAGCTCGCCGGGGCGCTGCGGGAGGTCGACGTCGCCGACCTCGACCTGCGCGCCGGCCAGGTCCACGTCCGTGGCCAGGAGAAGCCGATCATCTCGCTGTCCGAGGTCGCGCGGGTGGCCTACCTGCAGTCCGATCGGCTGCCCGAGGGCTTCGAGCCCGGCCTGGAGGGCACGAAGTTCTACGACCCGATCCGCGGCGCGTTCGCCGCCGGCGCGCAGCTCGCCGCGATCGAGTTCGACCCCGCGACCGGCGCCGTCCGCATCCTCGACTGGGTCTGCGTCGAGGACGCCGGCACGATCGTCCACCCGGTGATCGTCGACGGGCAGATCGCCGGGTCGATCGCCCAGGGCATCGGCGGCGCGATGTACGAGCACCTGGTCTACGACGAGGCGGGCAACCTCTCCACCGGCACGCTGCTGGACTACCTCATGCCGACCTCGGGGGAGATCCCCGAGCTGCGTATCGACCACGTCAGCGTGCCCGCCGCCAACCCGACCGGGGTCCGCGGTGTCGGCGAGGGCGGCACGCTCGCGCCCAACGCCGTCGTCGCCGGGGCCCTCGTCGACGCCCTCGGCGTCGAGGTCGACGACCTCCCCGTGACGCCGTCCTGTGTGTGGGAGCTGCTGCACGGAGGTGGGGACCGGTGAAGTGCCCGCCGTTCGAGTACCACCGCGCGACCTCGGTCGACGACGCCGTCGCCGCGCTGGTCGCCGCCGACGACGAGGGCAAGATCCTCGCGGGCGGCCAGAGCCTCGTGCCGGTGCTGGCCCTGCGCTTGGCGCGGCCCGCGGCCCTCGTGGACGTCAACCGGGTCCCGGGCCTCGACGAGCTGGCGGTGCGCGACGGCGTGCTGCGCGCGGGCGCGCTGGTCCGCCACGCCGCCCTCGCCGGGCAGACGCTGCACCCGCTCGCCGCCGCGGCCGCCCGGTACATCGGGCACGCGGCGATCCGCAGCCGCGGCACCGTGGCGGGCAGCCTCGCCCATGCCGACCCGGCCGCGGAGCTCCCCGCGGTGCTGCGCGCGTGCGACGGCGCCGTGCACGTCGCCGGACCGGACGGCTCTCGCCGGGTCAGCGCGGACACGCTCTTCCGCGGCGCGCTGCAGACCGACCTGGGCGACCACGAGGTGATCACCGCCGTCGAGCTCCCCCGCCCCGACGCGTGGGGGTTCGCCGAGTTCGCGCGCCGCCACGGCGACTTCGCGGTCGTCTCGGTGGCCGCGGCCCGGTTCGGCGACCGGGTGCGGGTCGTCGTCGGCGGCGTCGCGGGGGTCCCGCACCTGGTGACGGCCGACGCCGTCGACCCCGGGGACGTCGAGGGCGTCGCCGCGGCCGTCGCCGACGACGTCGACCCGGCGTCCGACCTGCACGGCAGCGCCGCCTACCGCCGCGCGTTGACCCGCGAGCTGACCCGGCGGGCACTCGGCGACCTGACCGGCGCCGCCTCTCCCGCACCCGTCCCGGAGCCCGCATGAGGATCACCCTGACCGTCAACGGCGAGGCGCACCGGCTCGACGTCGAGCCGCGGCACACCCTGGCCGACGCGCTGCGCGAGGGCCTCGCCCTCACCGGCACCCACCTCGGGTGCGAGCACGGCGTGTGCGGCGCGTGCACCGTGCTCGTCGACGGCGAGCCGGTGCGGGCGTGCCTCATGTTCGCGGTCCAGGCCGAGGGGTGCACCGTCGCCACCGTGGAGGGCCTCGCCGGCCCGGACGGGACGCTGCACCCGCTGCAGGAGGCGTTCTCGGTCTGCCACGGGCTGCAGTGCGGGGCGTGCACCCCCGGCATGCTCATGACGGCGGTCCACCTGCTCGCCGTCGAGCCCACTCCGGACCGGGACCGGATCCGCGCGGAGATGGCGGGCAACATCTGCCGCTGCACGGGGTACGTGGGCATCGTCGACGCCGTCGAGAGCGCCGCGGCGACGATGGCGGGCCGGGAGGATCGTTGAGGATGCTCCGTCGACGGGTCGTGGCGGACGACGGCGTCGGGCTCGCGGTGTACGACCAGGGCGAGCCGGTGGGTGTCCCGATCCTCTTCGTCCACGAGTTCGGCGGTGACCACCGCTCCTGGGACCCGCAGGTACGCCACTTCGCGGCGACGCACCGCTGCGTCACCTACGACGCGCGCGGCTACCCGGCCTCCGACGTCCCCACCGACCCGGCGGCCTACTCCCAGGAGCGGGCGGTGGCCGACGCCGTCGCGGTCCTCGACGCGCTGGGGATCGAGCGGGCGGTCGTCGTCGGGAACTCGATGGGCGGGTTCGCCGCCCTGCACCTCGGGCTGCGCCACCCGGAGAGGGCCGTCGCGCTCGTCGTCGCCGGGTGCGGCTACGGCGCCGCGCCGGAGCACGCGGAGGCCTTCCGGGCGGACGCGCTCGCCCTCGCCGACGCCTACGGGACCGACGGGGGCGAGGCCGTCGCGTGGGACTACGGGAACCGTCCGGCGCGGCAGCCGCTGCGACGCCGCGACCCGGCCGCCCACGCCGAGCACCTCCGGATCCTCGCCGCGCACGACCCGGTGGGCGCGGCGCTGACGATGCGTGGGGTCCAGGCCTCCCGGCCCTCGCTGTACGACCTGCGCGACGACCTCGCCGGGATGCGCGTCCCGACGATGCTGCTCGTCGGCGACACCGACCCCGACGCACTCGACGCCACGCTGATGCTCCACGCCACCCTCCCCGACGCGGGGCTCGCCGTCCTGCCTCGCACCGGCCACCTGGCCAACCTCGAGCTGCCCGGGGTCGTGAACGGGCTGATCGAGGAGTTCGTGGCGGGGTGCGACGCGACTGCAGGCCAGGTCGCCCGCGCGTAGGCTCGCGGCGTGAGCGTCAAGATCGGGTACAAGGCCTCCGCGGAGCAGTTCGGGCCACGGGATCTGGTCGAGTTCGCGGTGCAGGCCGAGCAGGTCGGCCTCGACAGCGCCTGGGTGTCCGACCACTTCCTGCCCTGGCGGCACGAGGGTGGCCACGCGCCGTCGGCCCTGGCCTGGCTCGCCGCCGTCGGGGAGCGCACCTCCCGGATCCAGCTCGGCACGAGCGTGCTGACCCCGACCTTCCGCTACAACCCCGCCGTCATCGCGCAGATCTTCGCGACGATGGCGCTCCTCACCGAGGGGCGCGTCATCCTCGGGATCGGCACCGGCGAGGCCCTCAACGAGGTCGCCGTGTCGGGGCGGGAATGGCCGGACTTCAAGGAGCGGTTCGCCCGGCTGCGCGAGTCCGTGCGCCTGATCCGCGCCCTGTGGACCGAGGAGTCGGTGAACTTCGAGGGCGACTATTACACGACCGTCGACGCCTCGATCTACGACCGCCCGGACCAGCCGGTGCCGATCTACGTGGCGGCCGGCGGACCGCAGATGGCGCGCTACGCGGGCCGCGCGGGCGACGGGATGATCTGCACGTCGGGCAAGGGCATGGAGCTCTACACCGACAAGCTCATGCCCGCCCTCGCCGAGGGCCGCGAGAAGGCCGGCACCCCCGGCATCGACGCCGTCGACCGCACGATCGAGATCAAGATCTCCTACGACCGCGACGCCGACCGCGCCCTGGAGAACACCCGGTTCTGGGCGCCGTTGTCCTTGACCGCCGAGCAGAAGCACTCGGTCACCACGGCCAGGGAGATGGAGAAGCTCGCCGACGAGCTGCCGATCGAGCAGATCGCGCAGCGCTGGATCGTCACCTCCGACCCCGACGAGGCCGTCGAGCAGGTCCGCCCCTACGTCGAGGCGGGTCTCGACCACCTGGTCCTGCACGGGCCGGGGGCGGACCAGCGACGCTTCCTCGAGCAGGTGGGTGAGGACCTCGTCCCCCGACTGCGCGACCTCGCGTCCTGAATCCAGGGCTCGGAAGCGGTTCACGGTGAGGTGACCGAGCGATGATCCCGGCCCACGGGTCCGCGGCCGGCCGGGGCGCGGACGTGTGGGTCGTGGCGGGCGCCCCCGGGGCGGGCAAGAGCACCGTCGCCGACCGGCTGGCCGCGATGCTGCGCCCGGTGCCCGCCCTGCTCGACAAGGACACCCTCTACGGCGGGTTCGTCGCCGCCACCCTGGCGGCGGCGGGCCGGCCGGAGGGCGAGCGCGAGGGGCCCTGGTACGACGAGCACGTCAAGGTCCACGAGTACGACGGGCTGACGGCGACGGCGCGGCAGATCCGCTCGCGGGGCTGCCCGGTCCTGCTCGTGGGGCCCTTCACCGGCCGGATCCGGGACCGCGCGGCGTGGGAACGTTGGGTTGCCGAGCTCGGGGGCGACCCGGTACGGCTCGTGTGGGTCGGCTGCGACGAGGAGACGGTGCGCCGACGGCTCGAGCGGCGGGGACTCGAGCGCGACGCGGGGAAGCTCGGCGCCTTCGCCGCGTTCGTCGCCCGCATGCGGCCGGGCGAACCGCCCGAGGCGCCGCACACCGCGGTCGACAACGGCCGCGACGGCCCGGAGGGGCTCGCCGCGATCGACGCCGCGCTGCGGCACGCGGTCGATGCGGCCGCCGGCGGGGGCTGACAGGCTGCGGACCGAGGTGCCCGGCCCGACCGCGCCGGCGCCGACCTCGAGGCCGGCGGCAGCAGGTTCGACCACCGCCGCACCGCGGGTGCCCGCCGCCTCGCCGGGGTCACCCTGGGCGTCGCCCCGCGCGACCTCGGCGGCGTGGTCGTGCTCTGCATCGCCGCGTCGACGAAGCCGGTGATCGCGGTGGTCAACGGACCCGCCGTCGGGGTCGGGGCCACGATGCCGCTGGCCGCCGACATCCGGATCGCGTCGGAGAAGTCCCGGTTCGGCTACGTGTTCACCCGGCGCGGCATCGCCCCGGACGGGGCCTCGAGCTGGTTCCTGCCCCGCATCGTCGGGATCTCCCAGGCGATGGGGTGGGTGGCGACGGGGCGGGTCTTCGACGCCGACGAGGCGCTGCGCGGCCGGCTGGTGTCGCGGGTCCTCCACGCCGACGAGCTGGCCCCGACCGTCGCCGCCCTCGCCGCGGAGATCGCCGAGAACACCCGACGGCTGAGGCGCCGCACCGACCGCCGCGGGGCCGTCGGACCTGCCCGCACCACATGCGGGCGACTACGGTGAGGCCACCGCCGTCACGGGCCGGGGGGTGCACACTCGTGCCCGCGAGCCCAGGAGGTGGTCGGGGTGTGGTGGGGCGTCCTCGTCGCGCTGCTGGGGGCGCTGTGCTCCGGGGTCGCGGCGGTGATGCAGGCCCTCGCGGCGCGCGCCGTGCCCGACGTCGGGCGGGGCGTG
>NZ_DASXJD010000236.1:0-4738 GCF_036497585.1 Actinomycetospora sp.
AGGACCCCGTGTCCGAACCGTCCCGACCCGCCGTCGTCACCGGAGCCAGCCGCGGCTTCGGCCGAGCGATCGCCGCCGCCCTCGTCCGCGCCGGCACCCCCGTCGTCGGCCTCGCCCGCGACGAGGGCCGGCTGCGGGCCCTGCACGACGAGCTCGGCGCGGAGTTCGTGCCCCTCGTCGGCGACGCCACCGACGAGGACCTCGCCGCCACCGTCCTCGCGGAGCACCGCCCCGCCCTGCTCGTGCTCAACGCCGGCGCCGCTCCCGCTATGGCGCCGATCCAGGAGCAGACCTGGGAGTCGTTCGGCCGACCCTGGGAGGTCGACACCCGGCACGTGTTCGGCTGGACGAAGGCCGCGCTGACGACGCCCCTGGCGCCCGGCGGCCTCGTCGTCGCCCTGTCCAGCGGTGCGGCCCTGGCCGGGTCGCCGCTCTCCGGGGGCTACGCCGGCGCCAAGGCGGCCATCCGCTTCGTCGCGCGCTACGCCGCCGAGGAGTCGACGCGGGCCGGGCTGGGCCTGCGGTTCACGACGCTCCTTCCCCGGCTCACCCCGGCGACCGACCTCGGCGGTGCGGCCGCCGCGGCCTACGCCGCCCGGGCGGGCGTCGACCCGGACACGTTCGCGGCCCGGCTGGCTCCCGCCCTGACCCCGGAGCAGGTGGCGAAGGCCGTCGTCGGGCTCGCGTCCGACCCGACCCCGCCGGCCGCCGAGTACCAGCTCGACGCCACCGGGCTGCACCCGCTGGACTGACCACCGTGACCACCGCGACCGAGTTCAGCGCCCGGGCCGAGCGCTACCGGCCCGAGCTGGTCGCGCACTGCTACCGCATCCTCGGCTCGATCCACGACGCCCAGGACGTGGTGCAGGAGACCTACCTGCGGGCGTGGCGCGGGATCGACCGGTTCGAGGAGCGGTCCTCCCTGCGGCGGTGGCTCTACACGATCGCCACGCGGGCCAGCCTCTCCGCGGCGGGGACACGCGGCCGGCGCCCGCTGCCGTCGGGGCTCGCCGGACCGCACGACGACCACCGGGTCGCGGTCGGGGAGACCGACCCGACGGTGCCCTGGCTGCAGCCGGCACCCGACGGCCTGCTCGGCGGCGACCCGGCCGCGGTGGTCGCCGGGCGCGCCGGGATCCGCCTCGCCTTCGTGGCCGCACTCCAGCTGCTCCCCGCGCGACAGCGGGCGGTGCTCGCGCTGCGCGACGTGCTCGGGTTCTCCACCGCCGAGACGGCCGAGGTCCTCGACACGACCGTCGATGCGGTCGACAGCGCGCTGCGACGGGCCCGCTCCCGCCTCGCGGACGCGGCACCGGATCCCGAGGCCCTCGTCGAGCCGGACGACGAGGGACTCCGGGACCTCCTCGACCGCTACGTCGACGCGTTCGCCCGTGCCGACCCGGCCGCCCTGGTCGGGGTGCTGCGCGCCGACGTCGAACTGGAGATGCCGCCGACACCGACCTGGTTCACCGGCCGCGACGCCGTCGTCGGCTTCCTCGGCCGCCGCGTGCTGCGCCGCGCGGGCGTCTGGCACCTGGAGCCGACGCGGGCGAACGGCCAGCCCGCGCTCACCGTGTCCCGGCACGACGGCGGGGACCGGCCCTACGGGGTACAGGTCCTGACGGTGATCGGCGGACGGGTCGGGCGGATCACCTCGTTCAACGACCCGACGCTCGTCCCGCTCTTCGCACCCGTGGGGCCCCGGGGATCACGAGGTCGCTGACGGGGCCTGCGGGTGCAACGGCACCGGGAGCCGTCGCAGGGTGATGCCGAACAGGTCGCGGTAGGCCGCGAGCGCCTCGCCGTCGGAGAGCTCGTCCTCGGTGCGCGTCCCGTCGGCCGCGGTCCGGATGAGCTGGTTCCCGGCCAGGGTCACACGGCCCGCGGGTGAGAGCGGCAGCGTGCACGTCGGGCCGCGGGTGAACACCGAGTCGGGGTGGGTCGCCGTCCACCAGCAGGTCGGCCCGAAGTCGGCCCTCGCGTACTCACGGCCGTCGAGGCGGTACCCGGACCCGCCGTCGGGACCCACGACCTCGACGTCGCCGTCGGCCTGCGGGACGACCTGCGCGGACGGGCGCGCCAGCTCGGCCGCCGGCACGCAGAAGCCGCCGAAGCCCACGTCGACCAGCCGGGCGACGCCGTCGTCGCCGGTCACCCGCAGCGCCTGGTGCGCGAGCGGGGCGGTGTCGTGGTCGCCGGCGTGCACGCGGGCGCCGAGGAACCCGACGTCGTACCCGAGCTCGGCCAGCAGCCAGGCGAGCAGGCCGTTGAGCTCGTAGCAGAAGCCGCCCCGCCGCCGTCCCACGATCTTGTCGAACAGCGTCGTCGGCGCCGTGTCGACCGGTTCGCCGAGGTGGATGGAGAGGTTCTCGAACGGGACTGTGCGGTAGTGCCGGTCGGCGAGGGTCGCGAGGTCGTCGTCGGCGCTCGCCCCGATGCGCGCCAGGTACTCGGCGGCGTCCATCCGACCGGTATACACGGCGTCATGCGCGTTGCCCTCGCCCAGATCCTCGCCTCGGACGATCCGGCGGCCAACCTCGAGCTGGTCGCCGACCATGCCGCGCTCGCCGCGCAGCAGGGCGCGTCGGTCGTCGTGTTCCCCGAGGCGACGATGTGCCGGTTCGGGGTGTCGTTGAAGCCGGTCGCCGAGCCGCTGGACGGGCCGTGGGCGAGCCGGGTCCGCGAGATCGCCGCGCAGAACGACGTGCTCGTCGTGGCGGGGATGTTCACGCCGACCGAGGACGGGCGGGTGACGAACACGCTGCTCGCGACCGGCCGTGGCGTCGACACCTCCTACGACAAGATCCATCTCTACGACGCGTTCGGGTTCGCCGAGTCCGACACCGTCGCGCCGGGGTCCGACCCGGTGGTCGTCGAGCTCGACGGCGAGACCCTGGGCCTCGCGATCTGCTACGACATCCGCTTCCCGGAGCTCTTCCGCGCCCTCGCCGACCGTGGCGCCTCGACGGTGCTGCTCCCTGCCTCGTGGGGTGCCGGGCCGGGGAAGGTCGAGCAGTGGGAGCTGCTCGCGCGGGCGCGGGCGATCGATTCGACGACCTACATGCTGGCCTGCGACCAGGCCGATCCGCTCGCCCGTGGCATCGACCCGGGCAAGGCGCCGCGGGGCGTGGGCCACTCGTTGGTCGCCTCGCCGTTCGGCGTGGTCGAGGAGTCGCTGGAGGCCGACCCGGGGCTGCTCGTGGTCGACGTCGACACCGCCTCGGTGGAGAAGGCCCGGTCGGTACTGCCGGTCCTCGCCAACCGGCGGATGGGCTGACCGGCGTGGCGAAGGTGCGCAGTATCGACCGCGTCGCCGCCGTCCTGGACGACCTCGGGCTGGGCGGACGGGTCCGCGAGCTACCGGAGTCGACGCGGACGGCGGCCGAGGCGGCCGCAGCCCTCGGATGCGAGGTCGGTCAGATCGTGAAGTCGCTGGTGTTCCGGGTCCCGACGACGGACGAGGCGGTGCTGGTGCTCACCTCGGGCTCGTCGCGGGTGGACGTCGGTCTTCTCGCCGAGGTGGTCGGGGCGCCGGTGGAGCAGGGCTCGGGGGCGTTCGTGCGGGAGCGGACGGGGTTCGCGATCGGCGGGGTGGCCCCGGTGGGGCTGACGGCGCCGGTGCGCTCGTTCGTGGAGCGTGGCGTGCTGGCGTGGTCGGGGGTGTGGGCGGCGGCCGGCTCGCCGAGGACGGTGTTCGACGCGGCGCCGGACGAGCTGCTAGCCGCCACCAGCGCGACGGTGGTGGACGTGGCGGAGTGAGGGGCGGCGGGGGCGCCGGAGTTGCGAACCGTGTTCGCGCCACCGAGTCACGGTGACTCGTCGGGTGGGAGCTCTTCGTCCTCGGTGGGGGTCGGGCTGGTGCCGTGGGAGAAACCCTGACCATCGGTCAGGGTTATTTCTGGGGCGGGAGCTTCCGGATGACCAGGGCGATCGCCTGCTCCGCCCGGGCGCACGGATCGACGGACGGCGAGACGGGCGCGGAGCCGGTCCAGTCGGTCTCGAGGGCC
The DNA here is from genome assembly GCF_036497585.1 of Actinomycetospora sp. GTDB lineage: Bacteria > Actinomycetota > Actinomycetes > Mycobacteriales > Pseudonocardiaceae > Actinomycetospora. Next base: position 4,008 of record NZ_DASXJD010000236.1, read on the forward strand.
TGCTTCCCGCCGAGGCCGAGGGTCACCTCGCAGGTGTTGTAGCTCGGGGACGTCCGTTGTCGGACTGCTGGATAGCCCTCGACGGTGGTCGGCTCGAAGATCGGCGAGTGCTCGGATCGGTAGGTGTCCGCAAGGAGATCGCGGGTCGTGACGACGCCGATCCGCAGCCGGTCGTCGCTGCTCGAGGTCCACGCGCACTCGTCGACGGCTCCGTACGTCCGGGTCCGGCCGGCAGCGGAGATGCCGAACTGGTGCAGCTCGACCGGCGAGAGGAGGCGTTCGCAGGGCGCGTCGGCCGTGGCCGTGGCGTCGAGCGGACGCTCGACCTCGGGTGGTGAGTCCGCCGAGGTGGTCAGGGCCGGGGAGGGCGCGACCGATGGGGCTTGCCCGGAGCACGCCGTGGACAGCGCGACGATGAGGATCGCGGCGGCGGCGAGGAGTTCACGACCGCGCAGCGTCGTCGAGGTGCGCACCGGTCGTCCGATCAGCCGCCTCGTATGCCTCGAGCTCGGAGCGGATCGCCCCGATGAGCGCGTCGAGCCTGGTGACGCCGGCATCGAGTGCTTCGAGGAGCGAGCCGGGACCTCCGACGGCCACCGCCCCTAGCACGGTCGCGGCATCTCGGCTGACGTCGTCGTCGGACGAGGGATCGACTTTGCCGAGGAACCGCGCCTCGACCTTGAGGTCCTCCAGCTCCTGCCGGGCGTTCTGCAGGTCCCGGATCACCTGGG
>NZ_DASXJD010000237.1:0-16391 GCF_036497585.1 Actinomycetospora sp.
CGGTGACGCCACGGAGTAGCGGGAGGAGGGCGCCGTGAGCATGAACGACGACCCCAGGGGCCGATCCGACCAGGGCCGCGAACGAGGCGCGGCGGACATGGCGGCACAGGTGCGATTCCTCGAAGAAGAGGTCGCCCTGCTTCGACGGAAGCTGACCGAGTCACCGCGTCACACCAGGATCCTCGAGCAGCGGCTCGCGGACTCCGCGGCGCGGGTGTCCCAACTGACCGAGCGCAACGACAAGCTCACCGACACCCTCAAGGAGGCGCGGGCCCAGCTCGTGTCGCTCCGCGAGGAGGTGGACCGTCTCGCGCAGCCGCCGTCGAGCTACGGTGTCTTCCTGACCGTGCACGAGGACCAGACCGTCGACGTCTTCACGTCAGGCCGGCGGATGCGGGTGGCCGTGTCGCCGGCGGTCGAGGCCGCCGAGCTCACGCGCGGCCAGTCGGTGCGCCTCAACGAGGCCCTGACCGTCGTCGAGGCCGGCGAGTACGAGCGCATCGGCGAGGTGTGCTCACTGCGCGAGGTGCTCGTCGACGAGGACGGCACCCGCAACCGGGCGCTGATCATCGGGCACGCCGACGAGGAACGGGTCATCCACCTCGCCGACTCGCTGCTCGACGCGAACGCCCCGGAGCTCAAGCCGGGCGACTCGCTGATGGTCGACACCAAGGTGGGCTACGCCTACGAGAAGGTGCCGAAGGCCGAGGTCGAGGAGCTCGTGCTCGAGGAGGTCCCCGACGTCGCCTACACCGACATCGGCGGTCTCTCGCGGCAGATCGACTCCATCCGCGACGCGGTGGAGCTCCCGTTCCTGCACGCCGAGCTGTTCCGCACCTACCAGTTGCGGCCCCCGAAGGGCGTCCTGCTCTACGGCCCGCCCGGGTGCGGCAAGACGCTCATCGCCAAGGCGGTGGCGAACTCGCTGGCGAAGAAGGTCGCCGAGACCCGCGGTGAGGACAGCCGCGACGTCAAGGCGCACTTCCTCAACATCAAGGGTCCCGAGCTGCTCAACAAGTTCGTCGGCGAGACCGAGCGGCACATCCGGATGATCTTCCAGCGGGCGCGCGAGAAGGCGTCCGAGGGCACCCCGGTGATCGTGTTCTTCGACGAGATGGACTCGATCTTCCGCACCCGCGGATCGGGCGTGTCCAGCGACGTCGAGACGACGATCGTGCCCCAGCTCCTCAGCGAGATCGACGGCGTCGAGGGCCTGGAGAACGTCATCGTCATCGGGGCGTCCAACCGCGAGGACATGATCGACCCGGCGATCCTGCGGCCGGGCCGGCTCGACGTGAAGATCAAGATCGAGCGCCCCGACGCCGAGGCCGCGATCGACATCTTCGGCAAGTACCTCATCGAGGGCCTCCCCGTGCACGAGGAGGACGTCGAGGAGTTCGGCGGCAACCGCCAGGCGTGCCTGGACGGCATGATCGAGCGCGTCGTCGAGCGGATGTACGCCGAGACCGAGGAGAACCGGTTCCTCGAGGTCACCTACGCCAACGGTGACAAGGAGGTCCTCTACTTCAAGGACTTCAACTCGGGCGCGGTCATCGAGAACATCGTCGGGCGCGCCAAGAAGTCCGCGATCAAGTCGGAGCTGGAGACCAAGCAGCCCGGCCTGCGGGTGTCGCACCTGCTCGACGCCGTGGTGGACGAGTTCGCCGAGTCCGAGGACCTGCCGAACACGACCAACCCCGACGACTGGGCCCGCATCTCCGGCAAGAAGGGCGAGCGGATCGTCTACATCCGCACGCTCGTCACCGGCAAGGGCGCCTCGCAGGGCAAGGAGATCGACACCGCGTCGAACACCGGGCAGTACCTGTAGTACCTGTGGTCGCCGCGTACCGGGTACCTTCGGTGGTATGAGCGCCGACGAGGCCCACGACGACGAGAGCCGGCCGCTCCCCGCACCTCGCAACGAGGTCCGGGGGGCGGCCGGTGTCGCGTCCGAGGCCGTCGACATCGTGTCCCGGCCGGTGGAGGGCACCCACCGGGCGATCTCGGACACCGTCTTCGCCGCCCTGCGCAAGGTCGGGCTGGGCCCCGCGTCGCGTCCCGTGCAGGTGGTGCACGACGGCATCGCCGGCGGCGTCTACACCGCGGTGCGCGGGATCGGCCACGCCGCGGGCACCGGCGCGGGCCTCGCCGCGGAGCTGTACCGGACGGCGTCCGGGCGCGCCGAGTGGACCCCGATCACGTCCCGCCCCGCGGGCGCCGTGCTCACCGGCGCCGTCAACGGCCTGGTCGGCGACCACATGGTCGCGCTGCAGAACGACCTCGCCGTCCCGATGGCCCTCTTCACCTCCACCGTCGACGACGACGGCGAGGCGCGCCACGCCGAGCTCCCGGTCGCCGACACCGAGGCGATCCGGGCCACCGTCGCCGACCACCCGGAGCGCGACCTGGGCCACGTCGTGCTCTTCGTCCACGGGCTCGGGGAGACCGAGCACGCCTGGCGGCTCGCCGACGAGGACAGCGCGGGGGAGGGCTACGCGGAGCGGATCGCCTCGAGCGTGGGCGCCGTCCCGCTGCTGCTGCGCTACAACTCCGGGATGCGGATCGCCCACAACGGCGCCGCGCTCTCGGTCCTGCTGGCCGAGCTCACCGAGCGCTGGCCGGTCCCGATCCGCCGTCTCGACCTCGTCGGGCACTCCATGGGCGGCCTGGTGCTGCGCCACGCCTGCCACGCCGCCGTCGTCGCCGGCGAGCCGTGGGTGCACGCGGTGCGCCGGATGGTCTACCTCGGCTCACCGCACCGGGGGGCGCCGCTGGCCCACCAGGTCGACCGGCTGGCGAGCCGGCTCGCGAAGTACGCGCAGTCGCGCACCTGGGGCGAGTTCCTCGACCGCCGCTCCGCCGGGATCCGTGACCTCGTCGCCGGCGTCGCGGACACCGACGTACCGCTGCTCGCGCACTCCACCCACCACGGCGTCGCCGCCTCGGTCACCGCCAGCGAGCACCACCCGCTCGCCAACATCCTCGGCGACCTGCTCGTGCCCGTGGACTCGGCGCGCGGCGCGCTGACCGACGTCGAGACCCTCCCGTCGTCGCACCACTTCCACCTGCTCAACGACCCGCGCATCCACGCCCACCTGCTGCGCTGGCTCGCCGCGGACGACGACGACACCCACGACGATCCCCACGACCCCGACGAGCAGGGGTGACCGCTCCCGCCGACGCACCACCCTCGGGGCGCCTGCGACGCGCGGCACGGCTGACCGTGCTGGGCGGACTCACCGGCGCCGCCCCCCTCTCGACCGACACCTACCTGCCGGCCCTGCCGAGCGTCACCGGGGACCTCCGGGCCTCCGCCCCGCTGGTGGCGCTCACGCTCACCGCCTGCATCGTCGGTCTGGCGGTGGGTCAGCTGATCGCCGGCCCGCTCTCCGACGTCCTCGGCCGCCGCTGGCCGCTGTTCGGGGGAGCGGTCGGGTTCGCGGTGTTCTCCGCGGCCTGCGCGCTCGCCCCGGACGTGGGCACGCTCCTCGCGCTGCGGCTGGGCCAGGGGCTGCTCGGGGCCGTCGGGATCGTGCTGGCCCGGGCCGTCGTCCGGGACCTCTTCGACGGACCCGCCGCCGCCCGCGGGTTCGCGGCGCTCATGCTCGTCTCCGGGGCCGCGCCGATCGTCGCCCCGGTCCTCGGCGGCCAGATCCTGCGGGTCACGTCGTGGCGCGGGGTGTTCGTGGTCCTCGCCGCACTGGGTCTCGTCCTCGCGGTCGGCGTCCTGGTGGCCGTTCCCGAGACGCTGCCCCGGGCCGCGCGGGCCGCCGGCGGGGGTGCACTGGCCGGGCTGCGCGCCACCGGGCGGGCGTTCCGGTTCCTGCTCGGCGACCGGCGGGTGCTCGCCTGCGTCTGCGCCGCGGGCCTCGGGTTCGCCGCGATGTTCTCCTACATCTCGGGCTCGACGTTCGTGCTCCAGGACCTCTACGGGCTGTCCCCGCAGGCCTTCAGCGGGGTCTTCGCGATCAACTCGGTCGGGATCGTCGCCGCCACCCAGGTCGCGGGCCGCCTCGTGGGTGCCGAGCGGGCCGCCCCGCAGCGGATGGTCGGGATCGGGCTCGTGACGGCGCTGACCGGCTCCGCCGCCGTCCTGGTCGGCGCGCTGACCCCGGCCGGTCCGTGGGCCCTGCTCCCGGGCCTGTTCGTCACCGTCTGCGGCGTCGGGTTCGTGCTGCCCTCGGCGACCACCCTCACGCTCGCCGGGCACCCGTCGCGGGCCGGGAGCGCCTCGGCCCTGCTCGGCACCTCGCAGTTCCTCCTCGGCGGGTTCGCCGCCCCCCTCGTCGGCATCGGGGCCGGGACGACGGCCGTCCCGATGGCCGCGACGATGGTGGCCGCCGCGGTGGCAGGGCTCGTCGTCTTCGCGCTGGCGTGGCGCGGGGCGAGCGCCGACGGGCCCGGCTCGGTCCCCGACCGGGCCGCCCGGGCCACGGCGGGGCAACCCTCGGACAACTAGGGTCGGCCCCATGACCGCGCGCCGCATCATGGGCACCGAGATCGAGTACGGGATCTCCGTCCCGGGCGACCCGACGGCGAACCCCGTCATCACCTCCACCCAGGTCGTGCTGGCCTACGCCGCGGCCGCCGAGGTCCCCCGAGCCCGGCGTGCCCGCTGGGACTACGAGGTGGAGTCGCCGCTGCGCGACGCGCGGGGCTTCGACCTGGGGCCGAGCGCCGGCCCGCCGCCGGACACCGGGGACCTCGACGACCTCGGCGCCGCGAACGTCATCCTCACCAACGGGGCCCGGCTCTACGTCGACCACGCCCACCCGGAGTTCTCCGCGCCCGAGGTCACCACCCCGCGGGGCGCCGTCATCTGGGACAAGGCCGGCGAGCGGGTCATGGAGGACGCCGCCGAGCGCGCCGCGACCGTCCCCGGCACCGGCCGCATCCAGCTCTACAAGAACAACATCGACGGCAAGGGCGCCTCCTACGGCTCGCACGAGAACTACCTGTGCGCCCGCCAGACGCCGTTCCCGGCGATCATCACGGGGCTCACCCCGTTCTTCGTCTCCCGGCAGGTCGTCACGGGCGCCGGGCGGGTCGGGCTCGGGGCCTCGGGCGACGAGCCGGGCTACCAGCTCTCGCAGCGCGCGGACTACATCGAGGTCGAGGTCGGCCTCGAGACCACCCTCAAGCGCGGCATCATCAACACCCGCGACGAGCCGCACGCCGACGCCGACAAGTACCGCCGTCTGCACGTCATCATCGGCGACGCGAACCTCTCCGAGTACTCGACCTACCTCAAGGTCGGCACGACGGCGCTGGTGCTCTCCATGATCGAGGACGGCATCCGCTTCGACGACCTGCGCCTGCTCGAGCCCGTCCGCTCGGTGCACCGGATCAGCCACGACCCGACGCTGCGCACCACCGTCGAGCTCGCGAACGGCACCACGATGACCGCCCTGGAGCTCCAGCGGCAGTACTTCGAGCGGGCCTGGAAGCACGAGGAGGAGACCCAGGGCGGCGAGGTCGACGAGATGACCCGCGAGGTGCTCGACGTCTGGGGGCAGGCGCTCGACGACCTCGAGCAGGACCCGATGCGCTGCGCCGACCGGCTGGACTGGGTGGCCAAGCTCAAGCTCCTCCAGAGCTACCGCGACCGCGACAACCTGCCGTGGGACTCGCCGAAGCTCTCGCTGATCGACCTGCAGTACTCCGACGTCCGCCAGGCCAAGGGGCTCTACAACCGGCTGGTCACCCGCGGGTCGATCAAGCGCCTGGTCAGCGAGGACGACGTACGCGCGGCGGTCACCGAGCCGCCGGAGGACACCCGGGCCTACTTCCGCGGCCGCTGCCTGGAGCGGTACCCGACGGAGGTCGCTGCGGCCTCGTGGGACTCGGTCATCTTCGACCTCGGGCGGGAGTCGCTGGTGCGGATCCCGACCCTCGAGCCGCTGCGCGGCACCCGTCGCCACGTGGGGGAGCTCATCGACAACTCGTCCAACGCGACGGCCCTCGTCGAGGCCCTCACCCGGGGCTGATGCCCGCCGCGTGACGTTCGTCCCGCGACGGGGGCCCGCGGCCGGGTAGGGTCATGTCGGCAACACCTTGCACACCGGGAGGCAGCCATGGCGCAGGAACAGACCCAGCGGCAGGGCGGTGGCGACGACGGCGAGGGCGGCGAGGACACCACCGCCGCCGGCCAGGAGCGCCGGGAGAAGCTCGGCGAGGACACCGACACGATCCTCGACGAGATCGACGACGTGCTCGAGGAGAACGCCGAGGACTTCGTGCGTGCCTACGTGCAGAAGGGTGGGCAGTGACCCCATTCTCCGCGCCCTAGCAGCGCGGTGAGTCGGCAGTGCGGGTGCGGCGGGCCGGGACTAGGGTTCCGGCCCGCCGCGTCTCGTCCGGGGCACGTCACCGCAGGACAAGCACACGAGAAGAGGAGCGACGACCGCCGATGGAGCACACGTCGTCCCGGCTCGGCCCGGGGCTGCCCGCCGCGTACTTCGACGCCGGCACGTCGTCGTTCGTCGACTTCCTCTCGGCCGTCCGGCCGGACCTGCTGCCCTCCTCGGACGGGCGCGGGCTCACCCCGGAGGGGGTCGCGACGGTGCCCCACGGCACCACGATCGTCGCCGCCGTCTACTCGGGCGGGGTCGTCATCGCCGGTGACCGCCGCGCCACCATGGGCAACCTGATCTCGCAGCGGGACATGGAGAAGGTCTACGTCACCGACGACTACTCCGCGGCGGGCATCGCCGGCACCGCGGGTCTCGCCGTCGACGCGATCCGGCTCTTCACCGTCGAGCTGCAGCACTACGAGAAGCTCGAGGGCGTCCCGCTCACCTTCGACGGCAAGTCGAACAAGCTCGCCTCGATGATTCGCGGCAACCTCGGCGCGGCGATGCAGGGCCTGTCGTTCGTCCCGCTGTTCGCGGGCTTCGACCCGGACGCGGCCGACCCGGCGCGCGCCGGGCGGATCGTCTCCTTCGACGTCGTCGGCGGGCGCTACGAGGAGCACGACGGCTTCGCCTCGGTGGGCTCCGGGTCGCTGTTCGCGCGGTCCTCGCTGAAGAAGCTGCACGACTCCGAGGGCGACCGCGACGCGTGCGTCCGCGCGATCGTCGAGTCCCTCTACGACGCCGCCGACGACGACTCGGCGACCGGCGGCCCGGACTCGGTGCGCCACATCTACCCCATCGTGGTGGCGATCGACGCCGAGGGCGCGGTCAGCCTGCCCCACGAGGAGGTGCAGACGGTCGCCGAGGCCGTCGTCGCCGCCCGTCGCGAGCGTCGCGGCGGCTAGGCCGAGCACCCCGAGCCGACCGCACTCCCGCCGCCCGCCCGCACCACCTCGCCGAGGAGCCCGCCCGCCATGACGATGCCGTTCTACGCGTCGGTCGACCAGCTGATGCGCGACCGCTCGGAGCTCGCCCGCAAGGGCATCTCCCGCGGTCGCAGCGTCGTGGTCCTGACGTCCGCCGACGGCGTGCTGTTCGTCGCGGAGAACCGCTCGAAGTCGTTGCGCAAGGTCTCCGAGATCTACGACCAGCTCGGGTTCGCGGCAGTCGGGCGCTACAACGAGTTCGAGAACCTCCGCCGCGCCGGCATCCGCTACGCCGACGTCCAGGGCTACTCCTACGACCGGCGCGACGTGTCCGGGCGCGCGCTGGCCAACGCCTACGCCCAGATCCTCGGCGCGAGCTTCATCGAGCAGCAGAAGCCCTTCGAGGTCGAGCTCTGCGTGGCGGCGGTGGGCGAGACCCCGGACCGGGACCAGCTCTTCCGCATCACCTACGACGGCTCGATCTCCGACGAGCCGCAGTTCGTGGTGATGGGCGGGACCACCGAGCCGGTGTCGGCGGCGCTGCGCTCCTCCTACGAGGAGGGGCTGGACACCCGGGCGGCGCTGCGCATCGCACTCGACGCGCTGCAGGCCCAGAACGGGTCGTCGTCGTCCTCGTCGTCGTCGGGGACCGACGAGCGCAACCTGGGCGTCGACGCCCTCGAGGTCGCCCTGCTCGACCGCGCCCGCCGCGGCCGACGGGCCTTCCGGCGCCTCTCCGGGGCGGCGCTGGCCGAGCTCCTGCCCGACGGCGCGGCCGCGTCGGACTCCACGGACGCGCCGGCGGAGGACACCGGGGCGGGCGACGAGGTGTCGGGCGCGGGCGGCGCGGACGCCTGAGGTCCCCCGGCCCCGATGACAGCAACGGCACGTTCCTGGCGTCGTACGCCAGAACGGCGCCGGTCACTCATCGGCCTTCCCCGGCCCCGACGACAGCAACGGCACGTTCCTCGCGTCAGACGCCAGAACGGCGCCGGTCACCCGACGACGCGGGCCGGCCTCACCACGCCGTCGTGCGCTCCGGCCAGTTGGACTCGTCGCGCCGGTAGACCGGCACCGGGTGCGCCGCGACCGAGAAGCACAGCCGCTCGCCGGCGACCATGACCTCGCCGTCGGTCGCGACCTCGACCGGCCCGTCGAGCAGCTCGACGTCCAGGGTCCGCGCGGTGTGCTCGACGTAGGTCCGGGTGTGGCCGAGCGTGCCCAGCAGCAGCCCGGCGATCGCGCGGGCCCGGGAGAAGCGGCGGTCGGCGCGCAGGTAGCGGACCTCGACCAGGCCGGAGTCCAGGCGCGGACGGTAGGCCGGCGTCATGCCCGACGGGGCGTAGGGGCCGTTGCCGACGAAGACCATCCACACCGGGGTCTCCACCCCGTCGATGCGACACCGCAGCGGCCGGGCCTTCCACAGCGTGAGGATCAGCGCCGCCGAGGCCGCCGGCCACTTGCCCCAGCGGTCCTGCCACTTCTCCCGCATCCGGACCATCTCGGGGTAGCCCCCGAACGAGGCGGTGTTGACGAACACCACGCGCTCGCCGCCGTCGGGACCCGTCGAGGCCGAGTAGGCGTGCAGCTCGGCGATGTCGACGGCGACCGCCTGGCCCGCGCCGGTCGCGTCGACGACCTCCTGCAGGTCGTACACCCCAACGTCGCGCCCGAAGTGGTTGAGGGTGCCGGCCGGCATCACCGCGAGGGGTAGCTCGAGATCCTCGGCGATCCGCGCGGCGGCGGCCACCGAGCCGTCGCCGCCGGCGATCCCGAGCGCCCGGGTGTCGGGGTGCGCCGCCGCCTCCTTGAGCAGTGCGATGAGGTCGTCGCCCGGGTCGAGGCGCACCAGGTGCGCCTTCGGCAACCGCTCCGCGATCTCCGAGACGGGGTCGGTGCCGGGCCGGCCGGAGCCGAGGTTGACGACCATGGAGAGCCCCTCGCCGTCGACGAGCTCCGGCGCGTCCGCGTACGGCCGGGCGATCGCCTCGTCGATGGGCCGGCGGGGCAGCCAGCGCTGGGTGAGCAGCGCGACCCCGGCGCCGAGGGCCGACCCGACGGCGACGTCGCTGGTCCAGTGGACGCCGACGTGGATCCGCGAGTAGGCGACGGTGGCCGCCAGGGGCGCGAGCACCGCCCCGGTGCGGGGGCTCTCCAGCGCCACCCCGACGGCGAAGGCCATCGCCGAGGCGGAGTGCCCGGACGGGAACGACGACGAGGTGGGGCGGTCGGGGAGGGCCCGCACCGTGGGCAGCAGGTCCGCGGCCGGGCGACGGCGGGGGACCAGCGGCTTGAGGACGACGTTCGCGGCGAGGCTCGCCAGGCCGATGGCCATGACGCCGCGGGTGGCCCCGCGGCGGGTGCGGCGCGTGCCGGCCGCCAGCACGCACCCCGTCGCGAACCACAGCCAGCTGTGGTTGGCCGAGCGGGTGAGCGCGAGGAGGGCGTCGTCGGCGGCCGTGGGCGGGAGACGGCCGATCGAGGCGGTGATCCGGCGGTCCACGCGCCCGACCGGGCGTAGCGTCCGGCGGCCGCGGCGCAGGCCGGCGCGCGCCCCGGCCGTGATGGTCTGGGGGAGGACCGCCTCGGCGGCCACCCTCGCACCGCGCGCGCGGTGCCCTCGAAGCATGTGACGGCACCCTAGACCCCGGTGTCCGGTTCGCCGACGCACCGTCGTCGGGGCCTCTCGGAGGGGCTCACGATCGCCCGTCGTCGCTTAGGCTGGAGGGCATGCAGCGGCGGATCTACGGGGTCGAGACCGAGTTCGGGGTGACCTGCACCTTCCACGGTCAGCGTCGCCTCTCGCCGGACGAGGTGGCCCGCTACCTGTTCCGGCGGGTGGTCTCCTGGGGTCGTTCGTCCAACGTCTTCCTGCGCAACGGCTCGCGGCTCTACCTCGACGTCGGGTCCCACCCGGAGTACGCCACCGCGGAGTGCGACTCGCTCGAGCAGCTCGTGGCGCACGACAAGGCGGGCGAGCGGATCCTCGAGGACCTGCTCCTCGACGCCGAGCGCCGCCTGGCCGACGAGGGCATCGGCGGCGACATCTTCCTCTTCAAGAACAACACCGACTCCGCGGGCAACTCCTACGGCTGCCACGAGAACTACCTGGTCGGCCGCTCGGGGGAGTTCTCCCGCATCGCCGACGTGCTGCTGCCCTTTCTCGTGACCCGCCAGCTCATCGCCGGCGCCGGGAAGGTCCTGCAGACCCCACGCGGGGCCGTGTACTGCCTCTCCCAGCGCGCCGAGCACATCTGGGAGGGGGTCTCGAGCGCCACCACCCGCAGCCGCCCCATCATCAACACCCGCGACGAGCCGCACGCCGACGCCGAGCGCTACCGCCGCCTGCACGTCATCGTCGGGGACTCGAACATGTCCGAGGTGACGACGCTGCTCAAGGTCGGCACCACCCACCTCGTGCTCGAGATGATCGAGCAGGGCATCCAGTTCCGGGACTTCACCCTGGACAACCCGATCCGCGCGATCCGCGAGATCAGCCACGACCTCACGGGCCGCCGTCCGGTGCGCCTGGCCGGGGGCCGGGAGGCCGGGGCGCTGGACATCCAGCGCGAGTACCACGCGCGGGCGGTCGAGCACGTGGCGCGCCGGGGGAGCGACCCGGTGACCGACCGGGTGCTCGAGCTGTGGGGGCGCACCCTCGACGCCGTCGAGCGCCAGGACCTCTCCCTGATCGACCGCGAGATCGACTGGGCGATCAAGCACAAGCTCGTCGAGCGCTACCGCTCCCGGGGCGACCTGGGCCTCTCCAGCCCGCGCATCGCCCAGCTCGACCTCGCCTACCACGACATCCGCCGGGGCCGCGGGGTGTTCGACCTGCTCCAGCGCAAGGACCTCGTGGACCGCGTCACCGACGACGGGGAGATCGAGGCGGCCAAGGACACCCCGCCGCAGACCACTCGCGCCAAGCTCCGGGGCGACTTCATCGCCGCAGCCCAGAACGCCGGTCGCGATTTCACCGTGGATTGGGTCCACCTCAAACTCAACGACCAGGCCCAGCGAACCGTCTTGTGCAAGGACCCCTTCCGTGCGGTGGACGAACGGGTGGACCGGTTGATCGCGACGCTGTAGCGATCGTCACGCCGTCGGTGTGATCGGCCGGTCCTTCGGGGACCCGACGCCGCAGGGGCGTCGGCCACTGCACGATCTCCAGCACCGAGGACGGCACGAGAAGCGATGTACGAGGACCGCACGTCCCGGGTGACCCCGCCGGGCGGACCGCAGGGGACGCTTCACGACCGTGAACCGGCCCAACCGGACCCCCGCGTCGAGGGGACGCTGCTCGGCGGCCGCTACCGCGTGCAGGAGTGCATCGGCGCGGGCGCCATGGGCGTGGTCTGGACGGCGTGGGACCGGCGGCTGGCGCGCACGGTCGCGGTGAAGCAGCTGACCCCCCCGCGCGCCGGCGACCCGGTGGAGACCCGGACGGCGCGCATCCGCGCGATGCGCGAGGGCCGGATCGCGGCCCGCGTCGTGCACCCGCGCGCGATCGCGGTCTTCGACGTCGTGACGGCGTCATCCCCCACCCACCCGGCGATGCCGTGGCTGGTCATGGAATACCTGCCGTCCCGCTCGCTCGCCGCCGTGCTGGCCGAGCACGGCCCGCTGCCGCCGGCCGAGGTGGCCCGCATCGGCGGGCAGATCGCCGACGCGCTGACCGCGGTGCACGAGGCCGGGATCGTCCACGGCGACGTCAAGCCCGGCAACGTCCTGCTGACCGACGACGGGGTCGCGAAGCTCACCGACTTCGGGGTCTCGCGGGCCTCCTGGGACAGCTCGGCGACCGGCGGGGGCATGGTCGCGGGCACCCCCGGCTACTTCGCGCCCGAGGTCGCCCGCGGTGGGGACCCGACGCCGGCCTCCGACGTCTTCTCCCTCGGCGCCACGCTCTACGCGGCGGTCGAGAACGAGCTGGTCTGCGGCCGGCTGGACAACACCCTCGCGGTCCTGCACGCGATGGCCGAGGGCCGGCTGCGGCCCGCGACGCGCGCGGGGGTCCTCGGACGTCCGCTGTCGGCGATGCTGCGCCTCGACCCCTCGCACCGCCCCGACACCACCCTCGTCCGCGCCGCCCTCGAGGCCCGGGCAGCACGGGGCCCGATGGCGCCGATCGCGGCCGTGGCGGCGCCTGCCGTCACGGCGGGTGCCGCGGCCGACGCGGACGCCGAGGCCCCCGCCGACCCGTCCATCGCCGAGGTCCCTGGGGCCGCCGTCGCCGGGCCCCCGACGGCCCCGTCGGTGGGCACCGGCACCGTCCCGCCGGACCTCGACGCCGTCCCCGACGCCGCCGACCCGACCGCCGGGACCCTCGACGAGGAGCCGGAGGACGACGATCTCGTCCCCGGCGGGCTGCGCGCCACGCCGGCCGCCGCCTCCCGCCCGGTCCGCCTGGCCCGGCGTCGTCGTCGGGTGCTCGCGGTCGCGGCGGCCTCGGCGGTGGTCCTCGCGGCCGGCGTGGGCGCCGCCGTGGCCGCCGTCGACCCGCCGCGGGCGACCCACCCCGCCATCAACGCGTCCGCGCCCCCGCCCGACCTGCTGCCCACGACGACCGCCCCATCGACCACGACGTCGCCGGACACCGCCGACACCGTGCCGCCGCTGGCCGGGGCGCCGCTGTCCCCGGGCACGTCGAGCTCCGAGGCGCCCGGCGACCTCGACGGCAGGCCGGGCGACCCGGTGAGCGAGGACGACGTGCGCCGCACCGTGTCCGCCTACTACGCGGGGCTGCCGGGCGACATCGCCGGCGCGTGGACGCTGCTCTCCGGTGACGCCCAGGACGCCTCCGGCGGGTACGACGGCTACCAGCACTTCTGGAGCGGCATCACCTCGGTGACCGCGGACGACGTGCAGGTCGACGGGACCTCGGCGCGCGCCGAGCTGCGGTTCGTCACCACGAGCGGGCGGGCGTCCCACGAGGCGTACAGATTCCAGGTCGACCGCAACGACCAGGGCCACCTGGAGATCCGGTCCGCCTCGCGGGGCGGCGCCGACTCGGCCTGAACCGGGCGGTCGAACACGCGGTCGATCGACCGGCCCGGATGTCCCCCGACGCGCTGCCCGCCCCCAGTACCCTCGGCGGCGTGCCGCCCCCGACCGCGCGCGCCGAGCGCCTGGTGAACCTCGTGCTGGCGCTGCTCTCGACGCGGCAGTTCCTCACCGCCGAGCGCATCCGCACCACGGTCGCCGGCTACGAGGAGGCCCGCACCGACGAGGCCTTCTACCGGATGTTCGAGCGGGACAAGGCCGAGCTGCGCGAGCTCGGCGTGCCGCTGGAGACCGGCAAGCAGTCGATCTTCGACGTCGTCGACGGCTACCGGATCGCCCGGGGCGACTACGAGCTGGCCGCCATCGACCTCGCGCCCGACGAGGCCACGGCCGTCGCCCTCGCCGCGCGGCTCTGGGACTCCCCGCAGCTCGCGGGCGCCGCCCGCACCGCGGTGACGAAGCTGCGCGCCGCCGGGGTGGAGGTCGACCCGGCGGCGGCCTCCGAGGTGCAGCCGCGGGTCCGGACGACCGAGCCGGCGTTCGCGCCGTTGCTCGCCGCCGCGCGGGCCGGGCGGATGGTGACCTTCTCCCACCGCGGCCACCCCGCCGCCGACGCGCGGACACGCACCGTCGAGCCCTGGGGCGTCGTCTCCTACCGCGGCCGCTGGTACCTCGTGGGCCACGACCGCGACCGCGACGACGTCCGCTGCTTCCGCCTCTCGCGCATCGAGGGCGACGTCACCGCCACCGGGCCCCGCGGCGCGGTCACCCGGCCGGCCGGGGTCGACCTCCTCGAGCTCGTCGCCCGCTCGGCGGGGCCGCCGCCGGCCACCGGTACCGCCCGGGTGCGGCTGGCGGCGGGCCGGGCCGCCGGACTGCGCCGGGCCGGCCACCCCGACCCACAGGGCGACCCCGACGTCGTCGAGCTCGACCTCGCGCGCGTCGACCAGCTCGCCCGCTGGATCGCCGGGCACGGGCCGGACGCGGTGGTGCTCTCCCCGCCCGAGCTGCGCGACGCGGTCGTCGCGATCCTGCGGGCGGCGCGGGACAGCGCCCCCGACCCCGCCGCCGCGGGGGTGGGGCGATGACCGCGGAGGGCGTCACCGACCGGCTCCCGCGCCTGCTCACGCTGGTGCCCTGGCTGCTCGCCCGGCCCGGGGTGCCGGTGCCCGAGGCGGCCGCGGAGTTCGGCATCACCGAGACCCAGCTGCGGCGCGACCTCGAGCTGCTGTGGATGTGCGGGCTGCCCGGGTACGGCCCGGGCGACCTCGTCGACCTGTCCTTCGAGGGCGACACCGTCACCGTCGTCTACGACGCCGGCCTCTCGCGCCCGCTGCGCCTGTCCGGGCCCGAGGCGGCCACCCTCGCGGTGGCGCTGCGCGCCCTGGCCGACGCGCCCGGCGTCGCCGACACCGACGCCGTGCAGCGGGCCCTGGCGAAGATCGAGCAGGCCTCCGGGCAGGCCGCGGACGCGCCGGTGGACGACGCGGTCGCCGTCGGGCTGGGCCGCACTCCGGGAAACGCGAGCGCGGAGGCCGCCGTGCGTGACGGCGTCGCCCGCCACCGCGCACTGCGCCTGACCTACTACTCGGCCTCCCGCGACGCCGTCGGGCGCCGCGACGTCGACCCGATGCGGCTGCTGCTCGTGGACGGCAGCACCTACCTCGAGGCATGGTGTCGCCGCGCGGAGGGCGTGCGGATGTTCCGGCTCGACCGGGTCGACGAGGCCGAGGTCCTCGACGAGCCCTCGTCGCCGCCGCCGTCGGCGACCCCGCGCGACGTCCCCGCCGACGCGGCGGGGCTGCTCACGCCCGACGACGGCCAGCAGGTCGCGGCGCTGCGCCTCGCGCCGGCGGCCCGGTGGGTGGCGGAGTACTACCCGATGGAGGACGTCCTCGCCGACGACGACGGCGGGGCGCGGGTGCGGATGCGCTACGGCGACCAGGCGTGGATGGTGCGCCTGCTGCTCGGGCTGGGCGAGGCGGTCGAGGTGCTCTGGCCCGTCGAGCTCGCCGCCGCCCGCGCCGACCGCGCGGCCCGGGCGCTCGCGGCCTACGACGAGCCCTGAGCCGGCCCGATACGATCCGCGGGTGTCGTTCGGCCCCATCGTCTGGAGCATCGTCGCCGCCCTGGTGGCCCTCGTGCTGCTCGCGCTGCTCGTGCTCACCGCGCTGCGCGCCGCCGGACGGACCACCACCGTCCTCGGCGCGTTCACCGCGTTCGTCTCCGACCGGGCCGGGATGCTGCGCGCCCGAGTGGCGGCGCTGAAGGTCCGGGTGAGCCTCATGCGAGGAACGGGCGATTCGTCCGGTCCGGCACACCCGTAGGGTCGGGAGTGACCGGTCCGGCGACGGAGGGAGCTCCGCGCCCGGGCCAGCGGAGCGACGGGGGAAGCGCATGAGTGAGTGGATCATCGTCGCGGTGGTCGGCGTCGTGCTGCTGTTCAGCGCGAAGAAGCTGCCCGACATGGCGCGTGGCCTCGGGCAGTCGATGCGGGTCTTCAAGGCCGAGACCCGGGGTCTCACGGAGGACGACGAGCGCACCCGGGAGACCGAGCGCCCGTCGTCGCCGCGCGCCGAGTGAGGACGTGACGACCATCCGTCCCCTGCGCAGGCGCGGAGCCGTCCCGGTGTGACACGGTGGGGGGGTGGCCATGCGCTCTCCCGCCGAGGCCTATGCGGAGGCGCGCACCCGCGCCGCGCACCCCGAGCTCGGCAGCTTCACCACGTCCCTGAGCTTCGAGCTCGACGACTTCCAGCGCCGTTCCTGCCTCGCGCTGGAGGAGGGACACGGCGTGCTGGTGTGCGCGCCGACCGGCGCGGGCAAGACCGTCGTCGGCGAGTTCGCCGTGCACCTGGCGCTCGCCCGCGGGCAGAAGTGCTTCTACACCACGCCGATCAAGGCGCTCTCGAACCAGAAGTACCACGACCTCGTCGACCGCTACGGCCCCGAGCAGGTCGGGCTGCTGACCGGCGACAACGTCGTCAACGGCGAGGCACCGGTGGTCGTGATGACCACCGAGGTGCTGCGGAACATGCTCTACGCCGGCTCCCGGACGTTGCTCGGCCTCGGCTTCGTGGTCATGGACGAGGTGCACTACCTCGCCGAC
>NZ_DASXJD010000238.1:0-19733 GCF_036497585.1 Actinomycetospora sp.
GGCGCAGCGCACCGGCACATCCTCGCGGGGCGGGCGCCGCGGCGCCCGGCCCGGGTCACCCGCGCAGGTTCGGCCGGCCCTCCTGGTCGGCCCAGCGCTGGTCGATCCCGATGATGCTGGGCCGCCCGCGCACGATCCGCGCCACCTGCCAGATGCCGATCACCCCGAGCACCAGCCCGATGATCCAGTAGCCCAGGACGAGCGCCACGAGCGCGCCCGCGCAGATCGCCCCGACGACGATGTCGCGCAGCGCCAGCACGATGGACTTCATCGTGGCCCCCGCTCGTCGCCCGGTGGTGTCATCGGCATCACCGGCCAGTGTGCCTCGCGGACCCCCCCGACGCACGTATCGTGATCGAAGCGAGCTGGTCACCGACGGCGACATCGATCTGTGAGCGAGATCACAGTACACTCGAACGCCCGAAGCGATCACACTCGTTTGTTCCGACCGTGATCCGGATAGACTGGTGAGCCGGACTGCGCCTCGGAGCGCTGTCCGGCATCCGGATGCTCCATGCGGGCGGGCTCTCCCTCCGGGGAACCGTTCGATGGAACCGGCCAGGACTGCACGACGTCTCATCCCCGAGGCCCTGCCCCGGGAGCGACGTCGGCGTCCGGGAGACACACCCACGACGACCGAACCGTCACCGGCGTCACGGACGCCGGGACGCGCGAGCGTGCGCGCGCGTCACGACGGGCGCACGACCATGCACGCCACGGGCGCGCCGGCAGCGGACGCCCCACCGAGGAACGCACATGAGCGAGGAAAGGACAGCAGGACCCATGGACTGGGAGCGCGCGGCCTGCCGCGACCACGACCCCGAACTCTTCTTCCCCGTCGGCACCGAAGGGCCCGCGGCCGAGCAGTTGACCGCCGCCAAGTTCATCTGCGGCACCTGCCCGATCCGCTCCGCCTGCCTGCGCTGGGCGATGGACACCGGCCAGGAGGCCGGAGTCTGGGGCGGTACCTCCGAGGAGGACCGCCGCGAGATGCGGCGCGCCGGCCGGACCGGCCAGCCGCTCCCGCTGAGCGCCTGAACGCGGCTGCCGGCGCCGACACGCACGAAGGGCCCGGTTCCTGGAGCTGATCCAGGAACCGGGCCCTTCGTCGTGGCCGGTGGCCTCAGCGGCGGCCGGTGACCTTCCGCGCCGCCTCGGCGAGCACGTGGCCCCCGGTCGAGATGACCGCGCCGGTGAGGCTGAACGTGGTGCGGACCGCGAAGCCCGCGACCTGCCCGGCGATGCGCACCGGGTTGTACGAGGGCGCGGTCTGCTCCACCTGCCGGGTGGCCTCCGTCACCGACGAGTCGACCTGCCGGGCCGCCTCCCGCACCGAGGAGTCGACGCGCCGCGCCTGGGCCTCGGCCACGCTGGTGATCTTCCCGGCGACGTCGTCGCCGACGGTGTTGAGCTCGCCGTCGAGGCTCGAGCTCACCTTGTCGGCCCGCTCGGCCTGCGAGGCGGCCTTCTCGCCGGCCTCGTCGGCCGCGGCGCCCACCGTCTGGCCGGCGCGCTTGCCCGCGCGGGCGGTGTCCTTGGCGATCCGCTCCCCGGCGCGCCCGGTGGTCTCGCCGACCTGGGCGCCCGTGGTCTGCGCGATCGTGGCGGCGTCCTTGACGGCGGCCTTGGGGGCCTTGCCGTTGGTGGCCGCCTTGGCCTCCTTCGCGACGCCCTGCGCCCCGGCCTCGGCCTGCGCGGCGGCCTTCTTGCCGGAGGTCTCGGCACGGTCGGCGATCTTCTCGCCGGTGGCCTTGGCGTCGGAGGCGACGGTCTCGGCGGTCTCCTCGGCCTTGCCCGCCGCGTCCTTGCCGGTGGCGCGGGCGCCCGCCGCGGTGGCCTTGGCGGCGTTCTTGGGCGCCTCGGTGGCGGTGTCCGCGCCCGCCTTCACATTCTGCGTCTCGCGGACCTTGCCGTCTGTGCCGTACACGACCACCTTCCCGCCGCCGTCCTTGGCGACGATCTCGGTGGCTCGCGCGACGGCCTCGGCCTGCGTCGGGGCCTTGGCGCTGGCCCGCTGGGCGCCCTTTTTCAGGACCTGCCAGCCGTCGTCGGTCGGCTTCACGTCACGGTCGGCCATGGCGGTCTCCACAACTCCCTGATCTCGATGTGCTCATCGTTGCGTCGGGTCGGCGATCGTCCGTCGCCGACAGGGTCACTGTGAGTATTGCCCGCCTGCGACCTGCACAAACACGCCGGGGTGACCGGCACCACTCACCCGGTGAGCGCAGCGGTGACCTTCTCCTGCAGCTCGACGTAGCGGCGGGCGGCGTCGTCACGCACCACACCGAGCCGATCCAGCAGCTCCGCCACCGGGGAGCCCTCCGGGGCCAGCACGTCACCGTATCGGCGCACCAGCTCGGGCCCGATCACCGACGCGATCGTCGCCACCGTCGCCGACCCGGCCGCCTGGCCCCAGGCGATCGGCCCCAGCGGGGTGCACCCGAAGAACCCGCTCACCCCGGGCGTCTGCACCACCGCGAACAGCGCGCCCGCGCTGATCGCGCTCGCGCCGATCACCAGCGGGCTGCGGTGCCCGCCGGCCACGACGGTCTGCCCGAGCTGGGTCCCGACGAGCGCCGCGAGCGCCACGGTGCGGGCGCGCGCCGGGCTCCCGTACGGGGTGGCCCGGGCCTGCGCCCAGGCGAGGCTCGCCCCGCCGGCGGTCGCGAGCGCGCGCAGCGTGATCTCCCGGTTGAGCGCCTCGCCGAGCGAGGCCTCCGGGCCCTCCGCGAGCAGCGACCGGGCGTCCGAGGGCGCCGGTGCCCGCACGGCCAGGGCCAGCGAGGGCGCCAGGTCGGTGAGCAGGTTGACCAGCAGGAGCTGGCGCGCCGTCAGCGGCGAGGTGCCGGTCGTCGAGGCGCCGAGCACCGTGAAGCCGATCTCGCCGATGTTGCCCCCCACGAGCACGCCGAGCGCCTCGCGCACCGACGCCCACATGGCCCGGCCCTCCACCAGGGCGGCGAGGATCGTCTCCAGGCGGTCGTCGGTGACGACGAGGTCCGCCGCGGCCCGGGCGGCCGGGGTCCCGCGACGGCCCAGCGCGATCCCCACGTCCGCGAGCCGGATGGCCGGGGCGTCGTTGGCGCCGTCGCCGGTCATCGCGACCGTGCGACCGAGCCGCTGGAAGGCCTGCACCGCGCGCACCTTGTGGGCCGGGGTGCCCCGCGCCACGACACGCACCTTGGGCAGCACGGCGTCGAGCGCGTCGTCGTCGAGCTCGTCCATCTCCTGACCGGTGATGACGGTGCCGCCCTCGCCGAGCACGTCGAGCTCGACCGCGACCGCCTCGGCGGTGCTCGGGTGGTCACCGGTGATCATGACGACCTGGACGCCCGCGTCGCGCAGGTCGCGCACCGTCGCCTGCGACCCGGCGCGGACCGGGTCGGTGAAGCCGACGAAGCCGACGAAGGAGAGCTCGGCGACGTCGTCGTCGGTCACCTCGAGCGGCGCGTCCTCGTCCCGGTATCGATCCTCCTGGTTGGGCCACGGCTCGGACCGCTCGGCGACCGCGAGGACGCGCATGCCCTGGCCCGCGAGCAGCTCGGTGTGCTCGACGAGGCGCTGCCGGGCCTCGTCGTCGAGCGGCGTGCCGGCCCAGTCGGTGCTGCGGGCGATGACGACCTCGGGCGCGCCCTTGATCGAGAGGACCCGCTGGGGCACGCCGTCCTCGCGGGACTCCCCCAGGGTGGCGTGGTACCCGCGGCTGGGGTCGAAGTCGAGGGATGCGAGCGGCCACCAGCCGGAGCGCTTGTGCTCGGGGTCGACGTCGAAGGACTGGGCGCCGAAGACGACGGCCCGGTCGGTGAGGTGGGCGAGCCGCTCCCCCGCCTTCGGGCGCGGGGTGGCCCGCAGCGCGGCGGCGAGCACGCGGCGCTGGCGCTTGCGGAGCCGGTCGGTCGGGCGGAGCTTGATCCCGTCGGAGATGGCCGAGAGGGCGAGCTTGCCCTCGGTGAGCGTGCCGGTCTTGTCGAAGCAGAGCACGTCGACGCGGCCGACGGCCTCGATGGTCTTCGGGTTGCGCACCAGCGCGCCCTCGGCCGAGAGCCGCCGCGCCGAGGCCAGCTGGGCGGCCGAGACGATGAACGGCAGGCCCTCGGGCACCGAGGCGACCGCCAGGCTCACGCCGGCGTGCAGGTTCTGCTGCATCGGCAGGCCGCGGATCGCCCCCGCCCCGACGACGGCGCCCGCCGAGGCGAGCGCCAGCGGGGTGGTGACCTTGGTGATGCCGGAGAGGCGCTGGTCCACCCCGGCGATCGGGGCGTTGGCGCGGGCGGCCGCGGTCGAGCGCCCCACCTCGGTGGAGGAGCCGATCGCGACGACGACGGCGCGGCCCCGGCCGGTCGCGACGGTGGTGCCCTCGTAGAGCATCGAGCGCCGCTCCGCCACGGACTTCGCGATCACCGGCGCCGGCGCCTTGACCACGGGCAGCGACTCGCCGGTCAGCGAGGACTCGTCGAGCTCGAGCGCGTCGGCGCGCAGCACCCGGCAGTCGGCGGGCACCACATCGTCCGGGCCGAGTTCGACGACGTCCCCGACGACGACGTCGTCGGCGGTCACCGTCGTCGGCACCCCGTCGCGCAGCACGCGGGCCCGGGTGGAGGAGCGCTCCAGGAGGCCGGCGACGGCGCGGTCGGTGACCACGCGCTGGACACCGCCGATCAGCGCGGAGAACGCGGTGACCCCGACGACGATCGCCGCGTCGGCCACCGCGCCGATGGCCGCGGAGAGCACCGCCCCGCCGGCGAGCACCGGGGTGAGCGGGTTGTTCAGCTCGTCGAGGAAGGCGCGCCCGAGGGACGGGGCCTCCTCGGCCTCCGCGGCCGGGTCCTCCCGGGTGCGCCGTACGACCTCCGCGGCGGACAGGCCCCGCTCGGTGGTGTCCAGGCGCGTCAGCACCGTCTCGGCGGGCATGACGTGCCACGGGGTGCGGGCGATCCCCGGCACGAGCGTCTTGCGGCCCAGCTCGGAGGCCGACCAGGCCCCGGCGCCGAGCGCGACGCCCGCGGCGCCGTTGACGGCGAGCCCGGCGAGCGACGGCCCGCGCGGGGCGGTGCCCGCGGTGGCCATCGCGGCCCCGAGCGCGGTGCCGGCGCGGGCCAGGGCGACCGAGCGGCCCGACGTCGCCTTCGCGACCTTCACGGCCTCGATGAGCAGCGCCGCCGTCGTGAGGTCGTCACCGACGAGCACGTGCGCCCCCCAGGCGGGGGTCCCGTCCCCGCGGGCGACCCCGATGCCGAGGTCGGCGGCGGCGAGCGCCCGCCGCTCCCGGGAGACCACGAGCACGCCGGCGCCCTCGACCTGCAGCATGCGCACCGCCGCCGCCAGCCCCTCGCCCCCGGGGACCTCGCGGTCGACGGTGCGGCGGGTGGCGGGCACGGAGGAGTCGGCGCCGGGCAGCGGGACCGCGTCCCCGGCGTCCTCGTCGGGGGCGCCCTCCACCACCGGCTCGGGGCGGCGCGCGGGCAGCGTCGTCGCCTCGTCGGTCCCGATGACGAGGGTGAGCCCGGCCCGGCGGGCGGCCGCGCCGAGCGCCTCGGCCGCGGCGGCCGGCTCGGGCAGGGCGCCGACGACGGCGACGAGGGTCGTGTCGTCCCCGTCCGGGACGCGCCGCGACAGCCCCAGCACCACGGTCGCGCCGTCGGCGCGCAGCGCGTCGACCGCGTCGGCGACCCCGGGCTGGTCCTCCCGGCCGTCCGCCAGCGGCGCCAGCAGCCAGCCGCTCTCGTGCTCGGCGGGGCGGGAGGCGTTCGACGGGTCGAACAGCTCGTGGACCAGCGGGGTCAGCGACTCGACGCTGACGTCCGAGCCGTCCGGGGCGGTGAAGCCCTCCCCGTCCACCAGCACGAGGTCACCCAGCATCAGCGCGCCGGTGGTCAGCGCGGAGGCGTCGAGCACCACGGTGTCGATGCGGTCCATCCGACGAAGCACGGTCGGTTCGACCACCACCGCGCCGCGACGGGAGAGGACCCGGCCGAACGTCGTGGCGAAACCCTCGCGCCCCATCCGCCCGGCCTTGGGCAGCGTCGAGAGGGCCACCCCGATCGCCCGCCGCGGGCCACCCAGGGCGGCCGTCAGACCGAAGCCACCGAGCGCCGCGACCCCGACCTGGTCGCCGTGCCGCTCGATCGGGCCGTCGGGGAAGGGCACCGGACGGGCGTCGAGGGAGAGCGCGTCCTCGGGCTCGGAGAGCACCTGCTCGGGGGTGCCCATCATGCGCGGCTCGGCGCGGCTGAAGGCGTCGTCGGCGGCGCGGGTCTCGGCGATCTGCATCGCGCGGTAGGCGGCGTCCACGAGCAGACCGGTGGACCCCTGGCCCAGGCCCTGCCCGGCCGCGTTGGTGAGCGCGAGCAGGACGTCGGCGCGCTGCCGGCCGACGGCCCGTTCGACCGCGGCGCGCAGCCGGGGCTGGTGGTCGAGGAAGGAGGCCGCGGAGGCGTACTCCACCGGCAGCGGGGTGCGGCGCAGGACCGCGCCGATCCCGGCGAGCCCGAGCCCGGCCAGGTCGGCGGCGAAGGCCGTGACCGCCCGGGCGACCGGGGTCGAGGCGTGCGCGCCGGTGGGGTTGAGCAGACCGGCCTCGGTCTGCTCCTCCTGCTCCTCGAGCACCTCGACGAGGTCGAGGAGGTCGTCGGTGACGTCGTCGGACGCGACGTCGGGGCCGCCCTCGCCGTCGGCGAGCGAGACCACGACGACGCCGAGCGCGGCGTTCACCGTCGCCCAGTCCACCGCCGGGTGCGCGGTGAGCGCCTTCTCGATGGACCGCAGCAGCTCGCCGCCCGACTCGCGCGCCGTCGCGGGCACCCCGATGTGGACGCGCCCGTCCCCTCGCCACACGCGCCGCCCGCGGTACCGGGCCGGGTCGAGGGCGTCGAGCGCCGCCCGACCGATACCGAGCGGGTCGACGATCCGCCCGAGCAGGGAGCGGCACGGGCGGGTGGTCTCGTCAGCGGGCCTCATGGGGAGTGGATCTCGTCCTTTCGCAGTGCGGACACCGGCGGGCGGCGCGACGAGCCTCCCGGCGGGCGTGGACGCGGCGCGTCGTACGGGCGTGTCCTCGGACCCGCCCGCGGCGACCGGACAGCCCAGAGTAGTCGGCACCCCTCCATGCCCGATCGAGCGACAGCTTACGGAGCGACGCCCCTCCGGCGGCCGGACGAGCCGGTGACCGTCGGGTGAACGTCCTCGTGGAGAACCCGATCGGACCGGCCGGTACGCCCTCCCCGCGGGGGAGCGCGCGGAGGAGCCGGGCCGCCCAGGGCTGGGAGAGGGTCCGCAGCGCGGCCTGGCGCACGGCGGTGACGAGACGGTTGTCCGGCAGGAAGAAGTGGCGGGCACGCCGGGCCGCGGTGCGCGCGACGTCCGTGCCCGGCCGGCACTCGGCCTCCCACGCCCGCAGCGCGGCGGGGACGTCGGGCGCCTCGCCGTCGGTCACCGTGAGGTGGCGTCCCAGACTCTCCCCGCCGGTGAGCGCCAGGGCGGAGCCGTACCCCGAGTACGGCGTCGGGCACCACGCCGAGTCGCCCAGCAGCACGACGCGCCCGCGGCTCCAGCGCTCGAGGTGGATCTGGCCGACGGTGTCCGCGTGCGTGGCGCCCGCCCCCGCGACGAGCGCGAGGATCTCGGGCATCAGCCCGTGGAAGTCCCCGTAGACCGCCCGCAGCGCCGCGACGGGCCGCGTCCTCGGGGAGGTGCCGCGCGCCTGCGGGAGGTCCGCGCGGTAGGTGAAGAAGACGACCGGGTCGTGCCCGGCCATCGCCATGAGGTGGGCGCTACGGCCCGGCTCCACGGGGACCAAGAGTGGTCACCGGATGGAGAGTAGGCGTCCCGGCGCGGGCCGCCGTCGGGACCCGGACGTCGCGGAGATGACGAAGCCCCCGGACGCCGAGGCGTACGGGGGCCGTCGGGGCGAGGAGCGCCTCAGATGGTGGCGGGCTCCCAGCGGGCGAACGCGCGACAGTCGCACTGCGCGCAGTCCGTCGCGGAGTGGTAGTGCTCGTGCGCCTCGCGCGGGTGCTTGCAGGTGCAGAGGTCCACGAGCGGGATTCGGGCCAGCGAGAGCGGCATCGGGCGGCGGAGCAGGTCCGGGCGGATCGAGGTGCGGGGGTCGATGAGCTTCATGGCGAGGTGACGTCCGTGGTGGTCGCAGGGGTGGTCGACGTACATGCGGTGGCCGGGACGGACCCGGTCGCGCGGCGGAGCCCGGGCCCGCGGTGGGCGAGCTCGGACGACCCGGACCGAGCGGTGGTCTCGGCACGGGCCTTCACTGCCTCGGCCGACTCGCGGCGCACCCTGGCCAGTTCACGGCGGGTGCGCTCGAGCTCGGCCCGGGCGAGGTCCCGCTCGCGCGAGACCTCGTCCACCCGGTCCTCCAGGGAGACGACCTTCCAGGCCGCGGTGAGGGTGAGCCCCTCGTCGAAGAGCGCCCGCACCCTGGCGGCGAGGGCCAGCTGCCGGCGCGTCCAGCGCCGATGTCCACCCGACGATCTCTCCGGGCGCAGCATCTGACCCGCGTCCAGACTGCGGAGGAAGGCCGGTTGCACCCCGATGACGCCCGCGGCCTGACCGGTGGTCAGGGCGGGTAGGTCCTCGTCATCGAGGCTCTCGGCGCCCACGGCTCCGTCGCGTCCTTGCGGTCGTTCCCGGGAGACCCGGGACTGCTCGTTCTGTTGCAGACCGCGCGCGAACCTTAGTCGGGCGGCCCGGTAAAAAGTTCTACTCGCCACTGCAAATTCTGTCAACGATTCAGATGCGGGGGCACCCCGATCGGTGGGACGCGATCCGTCTTACATCTTCGAGCGAACCGGAGTGTGCCGATGCGCCGTACGGGGGAATCAGTGAGACGCTGACCGGGCGCGACGGCTGGAGGTCGACCCGTATGACGACGGTAGGCATCCCCGCGCTGCCGGACCGCCTCGCCGAGCGGTACGAGGTGGGGCCGGTGATCGGCCGCGGGGTCGGCTCGTCGGTCTTCCGCGCCCACGACACGCTGCTGGACCGCGATGCCGCGGTGAAGACGTTCCGCGTCGAGACCGACGCCCGCGCTCGCCGGGAGCTCAGCCTCCTGGCGATGATGGACCACCCGGGGCTCGTCCCGGTCTACGACGTCGACGAGCACGACGGGTGGGCCTTCGTCGTCATGGCGCTGCTCGACGGCGGGTCCCTCGCGGACCGCGTGCACGAGCACGGTGAGGCCCCGGGCGGGCTCGCCCTGCCCGACGCGCTGCGCACCGGCGGCACCGTCGCCGGTGCCCTGGACCACGTCCACCGCGCCGGGGTGCTCCACCGCGCGGTGAGCCCGGCCAACGTCCTCTACGACACCGACGGGCGGGCGCACCTCTCCGACTTCGGCGTCGCCTTCGTGGCCGACGCCCCCCGCATCACCGACACCGGACTGACCGTCGGCGCGGCGCCCTACCTCGCGCCGGAGCAGGTCCGCGGCGACCGGGCCGGGACCCGCGCCGACGTGTACGCCCTCGGGCTGGTGATCATCGAGGCCCTGACCGGACGGCGCGCCTTCCCCGGCGACCCGCTCTCCTCCGCCCAGGCCCGCCTCGAGCGGGACCCGACGGTGCCCCGCGGCCTGCCGCGCGACGTCGCCGACCTCCTCACCGCGATGACCCGCGGCGACCCCGACGCCCGGCCCGAGGCCGGCGCCGCCGCGGTTGCGCTGCGCCAGGCCCTCGTGGCGGCGGAGCCGCTCGCCGTGCCCTCGGTCCTCGCCGGCCCGGGGGTGACGACGTCGGGTCCGGCGGCGCGGACCGGCAGGCCGGTCGGGCCGTGGGCCGCGGCGCGGAACCGCCTCTCCCCTGCCCGGCGTCGCCGCACGCCCCGCGCCACCGGCACCCGGGGGCACCTGGTCCTGTCCGGGCTGGCCGCGAGCGCCCTCCTCGCGGGCACCGTCGCGCTCGCCACGTCCGGCCCGGTCGCCGAGATCGCCGCCGCCGACGCCGCGCGGCCGGCCGTCGTCGTGCCCGGCGGCGCCACCGTCGGTGCCCCCGATCCGGCCTCCTCGGCCGGGGTGCCGCCGCTCGCGGCGATGCCGTCGCAGGGCGCGTCCTCGTCGAGCACCGAGCCCACCGCCGACGCCGCGGACGCCGCCGAGCAGGCGAGCCCGGTCCGGGCCACGACCCGCGCCCCGCACTCCGCGGCGGCCCCCGTGCGGGAGGCCGCGGCCCCCGTGCACCCGACGTCGCGCACCTCGACGAAGCACCCCTCGCGCACGCCGACCACGACGACGGAGCCGGCCGACGGGAACGAGCACGACGACGAGGGCACCGACCCGACCACCACCACCCCGAAGCCCGGCGAGCTCGTCGGCGGGGCGCTGCACGGGGTCGGCGGGCTGGTGGACGGCGTCCTCGGCGGCGGCCGGCGCTGAGCGCCGGACCGTCTCAGGTCTCCACGGCCTCCACCAGCACCTCGCCGCCGGTGCCCCGCGAGTACTGCCGCACCCGCGCCTCGATCCCGGCCGGCGACGCCACCGCCCGGGCGCACGGGAAGCCGTACTTCGCGCGCACCCGCTCGCTCGCCTCGGTGAGCGCGTCGCGGCTGCGGCGGGCGAAGTCGTCGAGCGTGTAGGCCGTGCCCTCGGCGAGGTGCTCGGCGAGTACCAGCGAGGGTGAGTACACCCGTTCCCGGGTCCCGTCGGGCCAGCGCAGGCGCACGTGCATCTCCGGCATGTCCGGGGATGCTGCCGTGTGGATGTGACGACGACGTGTCCCGAGGGAGCTCAGGAGCCCGGGGGCAGCGGCTGCCCCGGCGTGGCGCGGCAGGGCGCGCCCCAGATCCCGCGCCCGGCGTCGGCGGCGTCCGACTGCTCGCGGGCGAACACCGGCGCGTACCAGAGCCTGCGGTCGGTGTCGGCGGTGACGACACCGGCGAGCAGCGCCGCGTCGGTGAAGTTCAGCTGGGTCGAGAGCACCACGTAGGCCAGCCGCCGGCCATGCTCGTCGAGCGCGGGCACCGTCGGGTCCGGGACGAGCGTGACGGCCTGGCCGGAGAGCCGCTGGTCGGCGAAGCGCAGCGCCGCGGACGCGCCGCACTCCGCGGTGGCGCGGTCGGGGCCGACGGGACGCGGGGCGGTGATCCCCAGGATCGAGACGACCTGCTCGGCGCCGTCGATGCGCACCACCACCTCGTCGCCGGAGTCCACCCGCACGATTTGCCCGAGCAGGGTGGGGTGGGTCTCGGACACGCCGCCCGGGGACGGGGCGGCCGGGGACGTGGCCCCCGACGCCGAGGTGGCCGACGCCGGGGCGGCCGCGGCGGCTACGGACGCGGCCCCGCCGCCCGGTGCGGTGAGGCGCCCGACGAGGAGCCCGACGGCGAGCAGCACGACGCCGGCCAGCGCGGCGAGCAGCAGCGGGAGGCGGCGCCGCCACGGTCGCGGAGCGACCGCGTGGTGCGCGCCGGTGGTGGGCCCGGGGGTCCGTCCACCTCCGCCGTGCGAGCCCATCACGCACCTCCGTGTCCCTCGCCGGGGTCGACCTACTTCCCCAGGTTCCGCGCGGGCGAACCCCGGATCCGGGGCCGCCCGGGTGATCGAGGGTGGTGGACGGGTGGCCCGGGCACCCCGGGGCGGGCGAAGAACCTGATCAACAAGCCCGCGGACGTGGTGCGCGAGGCGCTCGAGGGCGTGGCCCGCGCGACCACCGGCGCCGCGCTCGTCGAGGGCACGACTAGAGGGCGAGCGTCCGGACGTCGAGGCGGCGCAGCACCCGGTCGGCCACCTCCGGGTCGGTGCCGGGCTCGCCGCGCGCCGCGACCACCTCGCGCCGCGCCGCCGCGAGGGCGACCGCCTGCAGCCGGGACCACTGGTCGCGGCGGCGCTTGAGGCGGGCGAGCCGCTCGCGGTAGTCCTCGTCGCGCTCGCCGTCGCCGTCCTCCGGGCGGGGCGCGTCGTCGCCGGACAGCGCGGGCCCCGCCCGGGCGAACCGGCTGCGGAGCTCGTCGAGCACCTGCTCGCCCTGCTCGTCGTCGATCCCCAGCGCCTCCCGGTCGACCGCACCCAGCTCGTCGAGCGCGGCCCGCCGGGCGCGGGCGGCGAGGCGGCGCTCGGCCTCGGCCGCGGTGTCGGAGTCCTCGCGGAGCCCGAGCGCTCGCACGAGCACGGGCAGCGTCAGGCCCGGCCCCACCAGCGTCACCACCAGGACCGAGCAGGCGACGATGACCAGCTCGGCGCGGTCGGGGAACGGGGCACCCGAGGGCAGCGTCGTCGGGAGGGCGAGCGCGAGGGCCAGCGTCGCGAGGCCCCGCATCCCGGACCAGGCGAGCACGATCGCCTCCCCCACCGTGGCGGGGACCGCGCGCTCGGCGGGGGTCGGGCGACCGACGCGGATGCTCAGCAGCGCGAGCAGCATCCACACCGCCCGCACCCCGACGACGACGGCGCAGACGATCCCGGCGTGGGCGAGGACCGTGCCGAGCGACCGGTCGGCCTGCAGGACGACGGCGCGCAGCTCGAGCCCGATGAGCGCGAACGCCACCCCGGTCACGAGCATCTCGACCACGGCCCAGAAGGCCGAGCCGGTCAGGCGTGCCAGCGACGCGTCGGCGTCGGAGTGCTCGCGCATCTGCAGGGCGGCCACGACGACGGCGATCACCCCGGAGGCGCCGAGCGCGTCGGCGGCCAGGTACACCGCGAACGGCAGCACCAGGGTCAGGCCGTTGCTGGCGACGACGTCCGTGAGCCGGTCGAGGAGCCGGCGCGCGACCCAGGCCGCGGCGAACCCGATCGCGACGGCGACCGCGGCGCCGTAGAGGAAGCCCAGGGTCAGCCCGAGCGGCCCGAGCTGGCCGCCGGCGAGCGTGGCGGACACCGCGGTCTGGAAGACCACCAGCGCGATGGCGTCGTTGAAGAGGCCCTCGCTCTGCAGCGTCGCCACCAGCCGCCGGGGCACGCGCAACGGGCCGGCCACCGCCTCGACGGCGACGGGGTCGGGCGGCGCGACCGCCGCGCCGAGCGCCAGGGCGGCCGCCACCCCGGCGCCGGTGAGCGCGACGAAGGTGCCCGCGACAGCGGCGATCGTGGCGAGGACGAGCCCGATCGCGAGGAACGCGATCGTGCGCCAGCGCAGCCGGAAGAGTGCCCAAGAGGTGCGCTGCGCGGTGGCGTAGAGCAGTGGCGGCAGGAACAGCGGGAGGATGAGGTCCGGCTCGATGTCGGGCGGGTCGATTCCGGGGACGAACGCCGCGGCCGCGCCGAGCAGGAGCAGCAGTACCGGCCACGGCAGGCGCAGCCGGTCACCGGCGCCCGCGAGCAGCACCGCCGCCAGCATGGCGCCCACGACGACGAGAAGCACGGCCACCGGACGACCCTGCCAGACCCGGGGCTCCCGACGACGGAGGTCCGGGACACGGCATGCTGGGCGCGTGCCGAACTTCGGGGACTTCGTGAACCGCGCGGTGCAGGTCGGGCTGGACCTGCTGACGTCATCGTCGGACGGCGACGGCGGCCGCCGGCAGCCCGCGGGCCCGCCGCCCCCGCTGCCCGACGGGGCGGGGCGGGGCGTGCGGACGGTGGCGTCCTCGGAGCGCGCCCGCGAGATCGTCTACGCGCCCGACATGGACGGCGCCGCCGACCCCGGCGAGATCGTGTGGACCTGGGTGCCGTTCGAGGAGGACGCCTCGCAGGGCAAGGACCGCCCGGTGCTCGTCGTCGCGCGGGCCGCCGGGGCCGGGGAGCTGCTCGGGCTGATGCTGTCCTCGCAGGGCCACCGCGCCGACGACGCGAACTGGCTGCCGATCGGCTCCGGGCCCTGGGACCGCGAGGGGCGGGACTCCTACGTACGCCTGGACCGGGTGCTCGAGGTCCCCGAGCACGGCATTCGCCGCGAGGGCGCGATCATGCCGAAGGACCGGTTCGACGCGGTGGCGGGTGAGCTGCGGTCCTCGTACGGCTGGCGATAGGTGCGCTTCGCGCACGTGAGCACTTTCCGGGGCTATAGCACCGGAAAGTGCTCACAGGCGCGAAGCGCACCTATGCCAGCGTGAACCAGGCCAGGCAGGCCGCGCCGGCGACGATGCAGTAGACGCCGAACGGGCGCATCGAGCGGTGCTCGAAGTAGTGCGTCAGGAACCGCACCGACAGGTAGGCGCCGACGCCGGAGAGCACGCTGCCCAGCAGCACCTGGCCGCGGATACCGTCGCCCTCGGGCCCGACGAGGTCGCCGAGCTTGAGCACCCCCGCCGCGAGGATCACCGGGGTCGCGAGCAGGAACGCGAAGCGCGCCGCGTCCTCGTGCGACAGCTTCGAGAGCAGCCCGGCGCCGATCGTCGCGCCCGAGCGGCTGATCCCCGGCAGCAGCGCGAGGATCTGCGCGGCGCCGATGAGCACGGCGGTGAGCAGCGGGAGCTTCGCGACGCGGGCGTCCGACTGCTCCTCGGCGGTGAGCGGGGTGGCCACCCCGACGCCGCCCTGCCCCGGGCGCATCACCTCGGTCGGCGCGTCGAGCCGCACGGTCGGCGCCTCGAGGGCGCCCGCGTCCGGGCCGGAGTGCGCTCCGCCCGCGCCCCGGCGACGGACGAGTCCCTCCACGGCGAGGAGAAGGACACCGTTGATCATGAGGAACACCGCGGTGGGCACCGGCTTGGCGAGCAGTGTCCGGAAGACGTGGTCGAGCACCAGCCCGGCCAGCCCGACCGGGATCGTCGCGAGCACGAGCAGCCACGCGAGGCGCTGGTCGGCGGTCTCGACCCGGCGGTCGCGGATGCTGGTGAACAGCCCCCGCAGGATCCGGATCCAGTCCCGCCAGAAGTAGACGATCATCGCCAGGGCCGTCGCGACGTGCAGGCCGACGATGAACGCCAGGTACGGCGAGTCCGGGGCCGACACGTCGAGGTCCCGCGCCCACGACCCGCCGATCACGGCGGGCAGCAGGATGGAATGCCCCAGACTGGACACCGGGAACAGTTCGGCCACGCCCTGCAGGGCCCCGATGACGGCGGCCTCGAGCCAGCTCAGATGTGCCGACACCCGCGACCCCCTCGTCCGTGCCTCGTCGCGTCACGCATCGGGAGGAAAGGCTAACGACGCCGCCCGGCCCGCGCGGTGACCGGGCGGGCCGCGCTCCGTCCGGGTCCATGCAGGTCAGCGGCGTCCTCGCCCGGGGCAAAGGCGAGGTCAATCCCGGGGATCCGCCACGGAAGAGAGGGTGGGTCGGCGACGACCTCGGCCGAAAAGGTTGCTAATGTGACCCGGTCGGATCACGACCCGGTCACGCTCCCCGCGCTCCCCCGACCGGGCCATCCGGAAGAAGGTGACCCCGCACCATGACCGCTGCCTACGGTGCCTCCGGCCCCCGGAGCGTTGGCCTGCTGGCCGCCAACCCCGTCACGACCGTGCTGGGCCTGGCCGCCGGAGCCGTCGGCGCCGCCGTCGTCGGGACCCAGGCCGCCCAGGGCGACCTGCCCGACCTGCCCTCGGCCGCCACCGTCACCGCCGACCTGCACCTCACCGCGGGCGCGGCCCCGGCCGCCTCCTCGGCGAAGTCCGTCGTGGCGCCGGTCAGCGCCGAGCCGACGTCCGCCGCGGCGACGGTGCCCGAGCTCACCAAGGCCGCCGGGATGGCCCACCAGGGTCAGAAGGTCGACGCCGCGATCGCACGCTTCGAGTCGAAGATCGGCTCGAGCCAGTACGAGGACTACTGCGAGCGGGCCGTCGAGAACGCCTTCGGCACCCAGGGGCACTACGCAAGCGCGATCGACGACTGGGAGTCCCAGCAGCAGCACAGGGACTGGCAGGACGCCCCCCGCGGCGCGATGGTCTTCTACGACACCTCCTCCGACGGCCACGTCGCGCTCTCGCTCGGTGACGGCCGCGTGGTGTCCTCGAGTGCCCACCACCAGGTCGGGATCGTCCCGGTCGGCTACTTCCAGCACCCGCTGGGCTGGGCCTACGCCCCGTACTGATCTTCTCCGCACCGTCGGCCCCCTCGGTTATCGTCATCGCCGCCACGAGGGAGGTGGGCGACGGTGACCGGAGTGTCGAGCGCATCCACCGCGCCGCCCCCCGCGCGCACGCCTCCCGGCGCGGGTGCTGACGAGGGCGCGCCCGGGCCCGCGCCCCGCCGCCTCGCCGAGGTGCGCGAGCTGGCGCGCGGCACCCGGGTCGGGCGGCTCGCGACGGCCGCCGCGCTCACCCTGGTGCTGATCCTGCTCGCCGGGGTGCTGGCGCTGGTCGCGACGCTGCGCACGCAGGCGGCGAGCCAGGACGTCACCACCCGCAGCGGGCCCCTCACTGCGGCCGCCCAGGAGCTCTACCGCGCCATCTCCGACGCCGACGCGAGCGCGGGCCAGGGCTTCCTGCTCGGCGCCGGGGAGCCCGAGTCGCTGCGGCTGCGCTACCAGACCGACCTCGCGGCGGCCGGGCGCGCGCTCGCCGTCGTCGGCTCCGCCTCGGGCAGCGGCGGGGGCGACGCCGCGACCGGTCCGGTCGCCACCCTCACCTCCGGGCTGCCGGTGTACGCCGGGCTGGTCGAGACCGCCCGGACGGCCGACCGGCAGGGCCTCACCTACGGGTCGGCCTACCTGCGCGAGGCGTCGTCGTTCCTGCAGACCACGCTGCTGCCGGCCGCGCAGGAGACCTACGACGCGCAGGCGGCCGCGCTCTCGGACGACCAGGCGGTCGCCGACGGCGGGGTGTGGACGCTGCTCGCATTGGTCGCGGTGGTCGGCGCGCTCGTCGCGCTCTGGCTCCTGCACCGGCGCATCGCCCGCACCACGAAACGGCGGCTGACGCCGGGCGTCGCGCTGGCGGGCGCGGCGGTCGGCCTGATGCTCGTGTGGGGCGTGGTCGCGCTCGGGCTCTGTGCCGCGTTCACCGCCTCCGCCCGCGAGGGCGGGTCGGACCCGAACCGCGAGCTGGTGGCGGCCCGGTTCGCGGTGCTGCAGTCGCGCAGCGACGAGGTGCTCACCCTGGTCGCGCGCTCCACCGGCGGCGACTACGAGCAGGACTACGTGCGGCGCAGCATCGCGCTCCACGGCTGGCAGGGCCTGCTCGACCGCGCCCGCGACGAGGCGGGCCCCGGGCCGGTCGCCGACGATGCGACCACCGCGCAGACGGTGGGCCGCCAGGGCATCACCGTGCACGAGCTGGCCCGCACCCTCGACGTCTCCGGCGACTACGACGGCGCGGTGGCGCTCGCCCTCGCCACCGGCCCGGGCGGCGGGCAGGGCACGGTCCAGCAGGTCGAGGACGCCCTCGACCACGCGATCACGACGACCGCCGATACCGCCTCGTCGGACGCCGCGGCCGCCGACGCCGCGACGACGCTGCTGGCGTTCGGGGTCGTCGTGCTCACCCTGCTCGCCGCCGCAGGGCTCGCCGTCGGGGTGTGGCCGCGGCTGCAGGAGTACCGGTGACGACGCGGCGCGCGGCGGCCGCCCTCGTCGCCCTGCTCGCGCTGACGGCGCTCCTCGCGGGGTGCTCCTCGACGGCCGCACCGGCCCCGGTCCAGCCGGTGCGGCCGGTGCCCTCCGGCACCACGGTCGTCGCGGGTGCGCCGCCCGCGGCCCCCGACACCAGCTGCGGCGATCCGAGGACGAGCCTCACCCCGACGCCCGAGCCGCCCCCCGGCGCGATGCCCGCCGGCACGGCGATGGCGCGGATCGTCGCGCGCGGCGCGCTGATCGTGGGGATCGACCAGAGCACGGTGCCGCTGAGCTACCGCGATCCGCGCTCCGGGGCGCTGACCGGGCTCGACGTGCGCATCGCCCAGGAGATGGCCCGGGCGATCTTCGGCGACCCGAACCGCATCCGGTTCCGCATCGAGAACTCCTCGCAGCGCATCCCGAACCTGCTCTCCGGGCAGGTCGACATGGTGGTGCAGGCGATGACGGTGACGTGCGAGCGCAAGCGGCAGATCGGGATGTCGTCGGTGTACTACGACGCCGCGCAGCGGATCGCCGTCCCCGCGGTGTCGCCGGTGACGAGCATCGCCGAGCTCGGCGGACGGCCGGTCTGCACGATCACCGGGACGACGTCGATCACGACGCTGCGCGCCGTGCGGGGCGCGAACGGGCAGCCGCCCGTGGTGGTCGGCGTCCCGCAGAACAGCGACTGCCTCGTGCTGCTCCAGCAGGGCCAGGTCGACGCCGCCACCACCGACGACACGATCCTCGCCGGCTACGCCCTGGAGGACCGGCGCGTCGCGGTCCGGGGCGCGCCGCTGGCCTCCGAGCCCTACGGCATCGGGGTGGCCCCGCAGAACACCGACCTGCTGCGCTTCACCAACTCCGTCCTCGACCGCATCAAGGCCGACGGGACGTGGGCGGCGATCGTCGCGGCGACGTTCGGGGGGACCCCGGCCCCTCCCCCACCCGGGCAGTACGCGGGATGAGTGCCGTGACGCCCGACCGCGCCGGCCTGGACGCCGACCTGGACGCCGCGCGGGACGCCGTCGCCCGGGCCTCCGCCTCGCTGGTCGACCTCGAGGGCCACCCGGGGTACGGCCTGCTCCAGCCGGGGGGGTTCACCGGGATCTCGGCCCGCCGCCGCGAGGAGACGCTCGCGACGGTGGCCGAGCTGCACCGCGACCTCGCCCTCTACCGCCGGGCCGTGGACGCGGCGGTCCAGGCGCGCGGCACCCGGACCAGACCCTCCGCCGACGAGCTCACGGCCACCCAGGAGGCGCTGCACGGCGAGTCGGTCACCGTCGCCGAGGAGGCCGTGCCGCTGCAGCGCCGGGGACTGCTCGGCCCGACCTCGCAGGTCACGCGGACGAGCGCGGACGCCCTGCTCGCGCGGATGACCGCGGCGTTCGACGCCGTGAGCCGGGTGGCGGCGGACGTCGCGTCGGTCTGGGACGCGGTCGCCGCGCAGCTCGGGCCGGTGGAGCGGGCGCTCGACGCGCTGCGGGCCGAGGCGACGGGGCTCCCGGGTGACGCCGCCGACGTCGCGGCGCTCGCCGCCCGGCTCGAGACGCTGCGCGCGGAGGTGCTCACCGACCCGCTCGCCCACACCGGCAGCGCGGCCCCCGTCCCCGCCGCGGCCCTGGCCGCCCTCGGCGCGGACGTCGACCGCGCCCGGGAGGAGGTGCGGGAGGCCCGCGCGCTGCGCAGCGGCCTCGACGAGCGGGTCGCCGACCTCACCGCCCGCATCGACGGGCTGGCCGCCCTCGAGTCCGCGGCGGCGGACGTGGCCGCGCAGGTCGCGCGGCTCGTCGTCGCGGTGCCCGGGCTGCCGGTGCCCGCGCGCCGGGCGCCCGCGCTGCGCAGCGCCGTCCGCGACGCGCACGCGCTGGCGCGGGACGGACGCTGGGACGCGGCCTCGACGGCGTTCGCGGGGGTGGCGCAGGACGTGGACGCCGCCCGAGAGCGGGCCGAGGCCGACCGGGCGGTGCTCGGGGGTCTGCTCGACCGCCGGGCCGAGCTGCGGGGCCGCCTGGGCGCGCTGCGCGCGAAGGCCGGGGCCCGCGGGCGGGGCGAGGACCTCGCGCTCGACACGCTGCACACCCGCGCCCAGGACCTGCTGTGGACCGCGCCGTGCGACCTCGCGGCGGCGACGGTCGCGGTCCGGGCGTACCAACGGGGGCTGGAGGAGGGCACATGACGCGCGCGTGCACCCGCCCCGGCTGCGACGGGGAGATCGAGGACGACGGCTTCTGCGACACCTGTGGTCGGGCCCCGGAGGCCGTCGGGGCACCGGCGAGCGCGCCCGCGACCGGGCCGGCGACCGCAGCCGGTGGGCCCCCGACGGCGGGCGGGCCGGCGACGGCCGCGGGCGGGCCGGCGAC
>NZ_DASXJD010000239.1:0-7561 GCF_036497585.1 Actinomycetospora sp.
ACCGAACCGCCCGCCCTCCTGGCCGCAGCGCCCGCCCCGAACCGACCTGATCCATTGGTCCGAGGGCGGGCGCTGTCGTGTCTGGAGGACACCCCGCATGGCCCTGCACTCCCGCCGTCCCCTCCCGCGGCTGTCCGGGCATCGGTCGACCCGCTACGGCCGCGAGGTCCCGCTACAGCGTCGCACCGTCGAGCATGAGTTCCGCGCCCTGTGCGCGACACTGCCGAGGGCTGCGGGCTCGCCCGCGTCGTCCACGTGGCCGCCGGGGTCACCGTCTCCGTACCCCGTATCGGCGGGGTCACCATCGACCAGGACGGCCGGGTCAGCCGCGTCCCGTCCAGCGCCACCCCGGGCAGCGCACCGCCGACTACCGCGCCGCCGAGGCCCAGCTCGCCGACGCCCTCGGCTGCGCCCGGGTCCGCATCGAGGACATGGCCGCCTGCTGGACGTCGCCGAGACCGGCGGGACGGCCGGCGCGACCGCGTTGCTCGAGCGGTGGGGCCTGGCCTGGGAACCGGCGTCCCCGCCACCGCGGCCGACCGTCTCCGGCCACGCTCGCCGCAGGTCCGCCGGGAGGCTCGCGCTGTCCTCGGAGCTGCTCCGATCGTCCGCCGACCTGATCGGCATCCAGGGCGGAGCCCCGCGTACTAGACCGCCGGCGTCGGAAGGCGGCGTGAGCGAATCTCGGCCATACGCTGCTCGTGCAGCGCCGTACGCGCCGCCATGCCTTGCTCGCCTCGATCTCGGCGAGCGCCTCCGCCCGGGTCATCGGCGCCGGGGAGGCGTACGTGCGGCCGGTTGATTGCGGCACCGCTGGGCCGTGGCCTCCGACTGGTGGCGGGTCACAGACACCCGACGGGGGGCGCCCACACCATCGCCCCGCCGTGGTGGACTCACGACGGTCGGTGCGGGTCGATCAACGGGTAGGTGACGAGGGCGCCCAAACGGCTCGGGGCTCATGTGTCGTTGTCGGGGTCGAGGTCGCGCAGGAACCGGTCGTCGGGGTTGTCGGTCAAGATGGGGGTGTCGTCGTCGACCGTCTC
Organism: Actinomycetospora sp.; assembly: GCF_036497585.1. GTDB lineage: Bacteria > Actinomycetota > Actinomycetes > Mycobacteriales > Pseudonocardiaceae > Actinomycetospora. Next base: position 1,044 of record NZ_DASXJD010000239.1, read on the forward strand.
GCTCGGGGTCAGACAGTTCGGACAGATCGCCCGCCCGTCGTCGCTGACCCGCCAGGTCATGAACTCGGTGAACCCGGTCGAGGTGATTCGCCCGCAGCGGCCGCACTGGGCGGTCTCTGGCATGGCTAGCCCTCCCTGCGTTCGTCGAGGTGTGCGGCGAGCTGGCGGCGTAGGTCGTGCAGGTTCCACCAAAGGGTGCCGTTGTCGTCGGCGCGGGCGGGGATGAGCAGCCGGGAGGCCGCCATCCGCTCAAGGCTGGCCGGCTCAATCCGCAGCGCCTCGGTGTCGATCAAGACGGGCCCGTTCCCGGCGGTCATGGCTTCGACCGCGGTTCGGGGACCAACTCGCGCATGGCGAGCAGCTCGTGGGTGTCGTCGCGTGCGGTGCGGCGGGCGACGACAGTAGTGACTGGGGGCAGGGTCGTGGTGCCACCGGCAACCCCGCGGGCCGGGCACGGGCCCATTGGGGCCGGGCGCCGCCGAAGCACCAGGCGAATCCGCGGCCGGAGATCGGCGGTGGTTGGTCGCCATCAGCGCAGACCACCCGCCGCGTCGCGACACCAGGCCCGTGGTCGACGTCGTCGTCGCATCCGGTGTACTCCTGTGCCCGGCACCCCCGTGGCGGGTGTCGTAGCTGAGGTCATGGCGCCCCCGTTCGCGACCCCTGTCACCAGGGGGGCCGCCGGGGTCCGGGGCGACCTGGCTATTCGACTCACCGATCCGCGACCTATCTGATGGTCGACCTCTGAACCAGGCACGCTAGCTGCTACGCGCACCCGTGACCCGTGACTCGCCGGAGGATCTCGGCTGTCCCGCCCTCCCAGGCTAGAACCCCGAGCAGCCGACCACAGGCCTGACGTCGGGGCTCACCAGCCGCGTTCGCGCCACTCCGGCAGGCTCGGCCGCTCGGCGCCGAGCGTGGTGTCGTCGCCGTGGCCCGGGTAGACCCAGGTGTCGTCGTCGAAGCGGCCGAACACCTTGCGCTCGAGCTCGTCCATCAGCGAGTTGTGATGCTCGAGGGTTGTTGTCCGCCCATGTCCGCCGGGGAAGAGGCTGTCCCCGGTGAAGATGTGGCCGGAGCCGTCCGGGTCCTTGTAGTACAGCGCGATCGAGCCCGGGGTGTGCCCGTCGAGGTGGATGACCTCGACGAACGAGTCCCCGAAGCGGACCTGGTCGTCGTCGCCGACCGTGCGGTCCGGGGCCACCGGCAGCTCCGGCGCGTCGAGCGGGTGGGCGTACGTGGTGGGCGAGACCGCCTTCGTGACCTCGCCCAGGGCTTGCACGTGGTCCCAGTGCTGGTGGGTGGTGACGAGGTCCTTGAGCTGGTCGCGCGAGCCCACCGTGTCCACGGTGTCGAGCAGCCGGTCCGCCTCGTTGGCCGCGTCGATGAGCAGGGTGCGCCCGGTGGCCTTGTCGACCAGCACGTAGGCGTTGTTGTCCATCGGCCCGACCGAGACCTTGGTGATGGTCACGGCGTCGAGGTCCCGCTGCGCGGCGGGACCCTCCGGGTCGACGTGTCCGGTGTAGTCGTCGAGGAGGTCCACGCCGGACAGTCTGCCCGCTCCCCCCGACATCCAGTCCAGGGTTCGTGGTCGGGGCTATCGCTGCAGGCCGCGATCGCTCGCCTCGGCGGGGTCATCCTCCCGGGCGTCCGGGTAGGGGTCCGGGCCGGGCGGCGGCTCGACGATGCGGGCGCTGGAGATCATCATCGTGATGAACCCGAGCAGGAACAGCACGCCGTGGAGCACGTGGTCCGGGGTGTTGAGGTCCAGGGGCGACGGGTCGGACGTCCCGACCGAGGCCGCGGTGCCGATCGCGAAGAGGATCAGGTAGACGATCGCCTGCCCGAGGGCGTATCCGCGCAGGGACTTCCGCCGCCACAGGGCCGCGATCCCGAGCAGGGCCGTGAGCAGCAGCAGCGTGCTGTGGGCCGGGTTCAGCCGCAGGGCGAGGAAGGTGGCCTCCGAGCGCCCGAAGAAGCCGTCGCCGCTCCCGACGACGTAGCCCGCGATCGCGACGACGAGCAGGACCACCGACTGGCCGGCGAGCACCGACGACGCGATCCGGCCCAGCAGGCCCTCGTGCGGGACGGCGGGCTGGGGCCGTCCCCCCTCGTCGCGGCCGGCCGGGACGTACGGCGCGCCGCCGGACCGGCCCTCCTGGTCGTGCTGGCCGCGGGTCCCGGCGTCGGGGTGCCCGGACTCGCCGCGGCGGGCGGAGCCGGCGCCGAGGTCGCCCGATTCCCGCCCGGTGCGGTCCCGCGTGCGCTGTCCCCGCTCGTCCTGCTCCGTCATGGACCGGGATGCCTCCTCGGCGGCGCGCAACAAACGCCCGGTTCCTCCGTGCGCCGAGGGCGGGGGCCGGGTGTCGGAGGGCACGCCTAGCATGGGAACCAACCCCGTGAGCCCCCGCGCGCCCGGTCGTTGTCGGTGCCCGGGGGTATGCAGGGCGGGACCACCCGCCCAGCACCAGTGCACGCCCAGGAGGCTCATCCGTGGCCGACCGCCTCGTCGTCAAGGGCGCCCGTGAGCACAACCTCACCGGCGTCGACATCGACCTGCCGCGCGACAGCCTCGTCGTCTTCACCGGTCTCTCCGGCTCCGGCAAGTCGAGCCTGGCGTTCGACACCATCTTCGCGGAGGGGCAGCGCCGCTACGTCGAGTCGCTCTCGGCCTACGCGCGCCAGTTCCTCGGGCAGATGGACAAGCCCGACGTCGACTTCATCGAGGGTCTCTCGCCGGCCGTCTCGATCGACCAGAAGTCCACCAGCCGCAACCCGCGCTCCACCGTCGGGACCATCACCGAGGTCTACGACTACCTGCGGCTGCTCTACGCCCGGGCCGGCACACCGCACTGCCCCACCTGCGGCGAGATCATCTCCAAGCAGACCCCGCAGCAGATCGTCGACCAGGTGCTCGAGATGGAGTCGGGGCGCCGGTTCCAGGTCCTCGCCCCGGTCATCCGCGGCCGCAAGGGCGAGTACGTCGACCTGTTCTCCCAGCTCCAGGGCCAGGGGTACTCCCGGGTGCTGGTCGACGGCACGGTGTACCCGCTGGCCGAGCCGCCGACGTTGAAGAAGCAGGAGAAGCACGACATCGCGGTCGTGGTCGACCGGCTCTCGGTCAAGGCGAGCGCCAAGCAGCGCCTCACCGACTCGGTGGAGACGGCGCTGCGGCTCGCTGAGGGCATCGTCGTGCTCGACTTCGTCGACCTCGACGAGGCCGACCCGGACCGCGAGCGCCGCTTCTCCGAGAAGATGGCCTGCCCCAACGGCCACCAGCTCGCGGTGGACGACCTCGAGCCCCGCGCCTTCTCGTTCAACTCGCCCTACGGCGCCTGCCCCACGTGCGCCGGGCTCGGCACCAAGATGGAGGTCGACCCGGAGCTGCTCGTCCCCGACGACGAGCTCTCCCTCGGCGAGGGCGCCATCGCGCCCTGGAACATGGGCCAGACCGCCGAGTACTTCCAGCGGCTGCTGACCGCCCTGTCCGAGTCCGTCGGCTTCCGGATGGACACGCCGTGGCGCAAGCTGCCGGCGGCGGTCAAGAAGGCCGTGCTGCACGGGTCGACCGACCAGGTGCACGTCCGCTACCGCAACCGCTACGGGCGCGAGCGCTCGTACTACGCCGCCTTCGAGGGCGTCGTGCCGTTCCTCGAGCGCCGCCTCGACCAGGCCGAGTCCGACAGCGCCCGCGAGCGCTACGAGGGCTACATGCGCGAGGTCCCGTGCCCGGTGTGCTCCGGTACCCGCCTCAAGCCGGAGATCCTCGCGGTGACGCTGCGCCACGAGACGCAGGGCGACCGCTCGATCGCCGAGGTCTGCGCGCTCTCGGTGGCCGACTGCGCGGAGTTCCTCACCGGGCTGGTGCTCGGCGCCCGCGAGCAGGTCATCGCCGGTGCGGTGCTCAAGGAGGTGCAGGCCCGGCTGGGCTTCCTGCTCGACGTGGGGCTGGACTACCTCTCGCTCTCCCGCGCGGCCGCGACGCTCTCCGGCGGGGAGGCGCAGCGCATCCGGCTCGCGACGCAGATCGGGTCGGGGCTCGTCGGCGTGCTCTACGTGCTCGACGAGCCGTCCATCGGCCTGCACCAGCGCGACAACCGCCGGCTCATCGACACCCTGACGCGGCTGCGGGACCTCGGGAACACCCTCATCGTCGTGGAGCACGACGAGGACACCGTGCGGGCGTCGGACTGGGTCGTCGACATCGGGCCGGGGGCGGGGGAGCACGGCGGGCAGGTCGTCCACTCCGGGTCGGTCGACGCGCTCGAGGCGAACACCGACTCCATGACCGGGGACTACCTCTCGGGCCGGCGCAGCATCCCGGTGCCGGACATCCGGCGGCCGCGCGACAAGAGGCGCCAGGTCAGCGTGGTCGGCGCGCGCGAGCACAACCTGCACGACGTCGACGTCTCGTTCCCGCTGGGCTGCCTGGTGTCGATCACCGGCGTGTCCGGCTCGGGCAAGTCGACGCTGGTCAACGACATCCTGGCGACGGTGCTGGCCAACAAGCTCAACGGCGCCCGTCAGGTGCCCGGCCGGCACACCCGCGTCACCGGGCTGGAGCACCTCGACAAGCTGGTACGGGTCGACCAGTCGCCGATCGGGCGCACGCCGCGGTCCAACCCGGCCACCTACACCGGCGTGTGGGACCACATGCGCAAGCTCTTCGCCTCCACCAACGAGGCGAAGGTCCGCGGCTACGGGCCCGGCCGGTTCTCGTTCAACGTCAAGGGCGGGCGCTGCGAGGCGTGCGCCGGCGACGGAACGATCAAGATCGAGATGAACTTCCTGCCGGACGTCTACGTTCCCTGCGAGGTCTGCAAGGGCGCCCGGTACAACCGCGAGACCCTCGAGGTGCACTACAAGGGCAAGACGGTCGCCGAGGTTCTCGACATGCCGATCGAGGAGGCCGCGGAGTTCTTCGAGCCGATCACCGCGATCCACCGCCACCTCAGGACGCTCACCGAGGTGGGCCTGGGCTACGTGCGGCTCGGCCAGCCCGCGCCCACCCTGTCCGGGGGCGAGGCGCAGCGCGTCAAGCTGGCCGCGGAGCTGCAGAAGCGCTCGATGGGCCGGACGATCTACATCCTCGACGAGCCGACCACCGGGCTGCACTTCGAGGACATCCGCAAGCTGCTCGGCGTGATCAACGGGCTGGTCGACAAGGGCAACACGGTGCTCGTCATCGAGCACAACCTCGACATCATCAAGGTGTCCGACTGGGTCGTCGACATGGGCCCGGAGGGCGGCAACGGCGGCGGGACGGTGGTCGCCGAGGGCACCCCGGAGCAGATCGCCGCGGCTCCGGGTAGCTACACCGGGCAGTTCCTGGCCGGCCTCGTCACCCCGGACGAGGCGCCGGCCCGACGCACGCGGGCGAAGGCGGGCTGATGAGCGACAACGGTGAGGTCGACCCGCCCCGGCTGCGCGAGGCGTTCCACGCACTCTCGTCGGACGACCGGGACGACCGCCGCCCGTGGGCCGCGACCCCGGGGACGTGGTGGCGCGAGGGCGCCCTCGACCCGGACACCGCGGGCGTCGTCGCCACGGTGCTGACCTGGTGCACCATGGTCGACGACGACGGCGGGGGGTCGCGGGTCGACCTGCTCGCCTCGCTCGCGGCGCTGGCGCAGGACGACCGCGTGCCCGAGGTCGATCTCGACCGGCTCCTCACGGGGGTCGAGGCGCAGTGGACGCCCGAACCCGAACGCCCCCACACCGACGCGCTCCGGGCCGCCCTGGGGCGCTCCGTGCGGCCGCAGCGCAGCCGGAAGGGATACCTCTGGTCGCTCGTGGACCACGTCCACGCCCTCACCGCACCCGACGCGACGACGCGGGAGGCCGCCGTGGCGCCGGCGAAGGCCGAACTCGGGGTCGCTGAGGCCGACCGGCGGGCGCTCGACGCGGTGATCGGGTGGGCGACGGCCTGACGGGTCCGGCCCGGCCGCCCCGGACACGCCCGGCGACCACCGGACACGCCGAGTGGTAGGCTCAATGTGAGCGACCAGCTCGGTGGGCGCGGCTGTGTACCTGCAGTCGTCCCGCCGGGCGGCAAGTGGAGCCCCGTCTCCCACCCGGTCCGCCGCCCCAGGTGGCCGGGTCCGGTCCGCCGTCCCGTCCGCGGGGCGGTGCCACGGCTCGTCGTCGGGAGGATCCGGCGGCGCGGCCGGATCGGTACGAGTCAGGGCCCCCGCCACGAGCAGGACGGCGCGGGGCCCGATTGCGTGGGAACAAGGACCCCCCTCGCCGGGTTGCGGCCGGAAACACTGTCGAACCCGAGGAGAACTCATCAGCGCAGAGACGCGCATCAACGAGCGCATCCGCGTGCCCGAGGTCCGTCTGGTCGGTCCGAACGGCGAGCAGGTGGGGATCGTCCGCATCGAGGACGCCCTGCGACTGGCTCGCGAGGCCGACCTCGACCTCGTGGAGGTCGCGGCCCAGGCGCGCCCGCCGGTCTGCAAGCTCATGGACTACGGCAAGTTCAAGTACGAGAGCGCGCAGAAGGCCCGCGAGTCGCG
>NZ_DASXJD010000240.1:0-1857 GCF_036497585.1 Actinomycetospora sp.
AGCCACCGAAAGTGCTCACGAGCCCGGAGGGCACCTACGCCCACGGGGCGGCCCGCCCGGCTCGGCGGGCCGACGAGCGAGCCCGGCACGGCGGGCACCACGTCGTCCACCAGGGCGTCGTCGACCGCCGCGACCAGCGCGTCGCACCCGGACGCCACGTCCGCGGTGAGGTGGCGCAGCGCGGGCTGGGCCGAACGACGCCGGCCCCGGCGCAGCGTCGGGATCGCCGACGCCGGCTCGCCGGGCCGCACGACCGGACCGGCCACACCCGTCGTCGGGACCCCGTCACCGCCGAGGCGGTGGACGCCGGCGTCGTCGAGGAGCAGGTCGAGGCCCGCCTCGGCCAGGGCACGGCGGGTGCCCGCGGACACCGCCCAGCCGGGCGCGGCGAAGCCGTCGACGGCGAGCCCCAGCGCCTCCGCCGAGCGCAGCGCCCCGGCGAGGCGCAGGCGCGCCTCGAGCACCGGCAGGCGGCGGTAGGGACGGCCGCCGTCGTGGGCCTCGCGGGTACCGCGCAGCAGGACGGTGTCCCCCGCCCGACGGCGGGCGGCGGCGAACGCGGCCACCTCCGGGTGGGGGCGAGGGCCGACGAGCAGGGTCAGGGGGACGCGGCGGGCGTCGAGGGCGTCGCAGCACCGGACGGCCGCGTCGAGGGGAGCACCGGGGGCGAGGCCGGAGGCCGAGACCAGGAGGGGCACACCGTCCATGAGGCCCCACCGACGTGAGGGCCGGTGAACCTCCGCGTGAACTCTGGCGCTACGGCGTCCGAATCCCCCGGCTGCTCACAGCGCCGGCGGCCAGCCCTGTCCGGTGAGCCGGGTGTAGGCCTCGATGTAGCGCGCCCGCGTGGCCTCGACGACGGAATCCGGCAGTGGGGGCGGCGGCTCGTCGCCGTGCCGGTCCCAGCCGGACTCGGGGGAGGTCAGCCAGTCACGGACGTACTGCTTGTCGAACGACGGCTGCGGCCGGCCCGGCGAGTAGCGCTCGGCGGGCCAGAACCGCGACGAGTCCGGGGTGAGGACCTCGTCGCCGAGGACCAGGGCCCCGGAGCGGTCGAGGCCGAACTCGAACTTGGTGTCAGCGAGGATGATCCCGCGCGAGGCGGCGTAGGCCGCGCCGCGCGCGTAGATCGACAGCGTGGCGTCCCGCAGCGCCCCGGCCAGGTCGGGCCCGACCTGCTCGGCCACCTGCTCGAAGGAGACGTTCTCGTCGTGCTCGCCGAGCTCCGCCTTCGTCGCGGGGGTGAAGATCGGCGCCGGGAGCATGCTCCCCTCGGTGAGCCCGTCGGGCAGGGGGACCCCGCAGACGGCGCCGTCCCGGCGGTAGTCGACCGTGCCGGACCCGGCGAGGTAGCCCCGCGCCACACACTCGACGGGGATCATCTCGAGGCGCCGCACCAGCAGGGCGCGGCCGCGGACCTCGTCGGGGATGCGCTCGTCGCGGGCGGCCACGAGGTGGTGGGCGACCGGCGGGGAGGCCACGTCCCGGCCGCCGAGCAGCCCGACCCAGAACACCGACAGCGCCGTCAGCACACGGCCCTTGTCCGGGATCGGCGTGGACAGCACGTGGTCGTAGGCCGAGATCCGGTCGGAGGCCACGAGCAGCAGCGTCTCGTCGTCGACCTCGTAGAGGTCGCGGACCTTCCCCGACGCGAGGTGCGGGTAGTCCGCGATCGTCACCACGGGCGGCGAGGCTAGAGGATCGGGGCGGGGTCGTAGGCCGCCGCCTCCGGGCGCGCCTCCGCGAGCTCAGCCACCCGCCGCGCGATCGCCGCGACCTGCGCGTCGGCGGCCCCGACGAAGGCCGAAGGGTCGGCGACGGCGGCCGCGAGGTCGCCCTCGGAGACCCCGAGCCGGG
>NZ_DASXJD010000241.1:0-14222 GCF_036497585.1 Actinomycetospora sp.
GAGGACATCCCGAATCACCCGCATCGATCGACGACCTCCCGATGGTCAGCGTCCCGGCGTCGGAGAGTAGTCGGCACGACCGCGTGGCCGCGTCAACCGATGAGGTCGTTTCTCCTGACACCTCTAGGGCGGGCGGAACCCGGCGGCGAGGTCCGCGTCCCGGGTCGCGTAGCCCTGGGCCGAGCCGCGCAACGCGTCCCCCAGGGAGCGGATCGCGTCGGCCTCCCCGGCGAACGCCTCGAGTCCCTCGGTCACCTTCGGCTCGTACTGCGCCGCGAACGCCCGACCCTGCTCGTCGGTGCCGGGGTAGTCCCCGAGGCCGCCCAGGGCGGAGCGCAGCCCGGCGAGCGCGTCCGCCACGATCCTCGCCGCCTCGTCGAAGGGCGCGGCCGCGGCGGTCAGCTCGCGGGGCTGCGTCGTGAAGCCGTCGTCCACGGGGCCTCCTACGGGAACCAGATGCTGTGGTCGTCGAAGACGAAGCGCACCGAGTCGGGCGGCTCGTGGCCCTGGAGCAGCACGCGGGTGATCGCGGCGAGCAGTCCCTGCCCGGCGGTGTCCACGTCGAGGTCGGTGCCGCGCGCGTCGATGACGATGTCCCCGCTGCCGTTGCGGGCGAGCCGGCCGTTGGCCTCGAGGATGGCGTTCTCGACGGCGGCGCTGGTCGGTTCCTCGGGGCGCAGGAGCTCGGTGAGCCGGCCCTGGTCAGCGGGGGAGGACCGGACGAGTGCGGCCGGATCGGTCCCGGGCCGGGCGTGGACGCTGCGGCCCTCCGCCTCGAGCAGCCGCGCCACCGGCCGCTGCTCCGGGACGAGGGACGCCGTCGGGGTCTCGTGGAGGCCGGGGCGGAAGAGCGGGCCGAGCGCGCCCCGGGTCGCCGGGTCGAGCGCGGCGCTGATGCGGCCGTCGAGCTCGCCGAGGTCGTCGGCGGCCGTCCTGGGGACCGGACCCGGCCGCGGGATCACCGGGGCGATCCCGCCGAGCAGCCCGCCGAGGGCGCCGCCCGACACCGCGGAGCCGACCACCTCCGACGCCGAGAACCCGCCGTCGTGGAACGCCTGGACCCGCAGCGGCTGCGCCACGGCCACGTCGACGACGGCGCCCTCGACCGCGCCGAACGCGATCCCGACGACCGCGCCGCCGGCGATCGCGGCCGCCGTCGCCGAGAGCTCCACCCCGATCGCGCTCGCCGCGGCCACCAGCCCGGCGCTCACTCCGGCGGCGGCCGCGGCCGACGTCCCGAACGTCAACCACGCGAGCCCGACCCCGGCGGCGATCGTCGCGCCCGCCGTCACCGCCAGTTCCTCGATGCGGCGCTTCGCGTCGGCGACGGCGTCGGCGTAGCGGGCCAGGGCGTCGCCCAACGCGCGGGCGCCCGCGGCGTCGTCGTGCAGCGTCTGCTCGTGCCGCTGCCATGAGGCGCCGAACTGCTGCGCCGCGTCGCCGGTCCAGCTCGCGGCGGCCTGCGCGGTGCCGGCACGGCCGATGTCGGCAGCCTGGTCGAGCGCGGCCGCCGTCCGGGTCCACGCCCGCGACGCCTCGCGCAGCCCGTCCTCGTCCGCCGACGGCCACCACAGCCCGACCTCGGAGACGACCTCCTCGACGCCCACCGCCTCAGCCGCCCGTGTCGCATTCGTCCATGTCGTCGACGGTAGGAGGGCGGGCGGCGTGCCGGGGGCATTTTGGCGGAAGTCCTGGGCAGGAGTATCGGTAAGTGCTAGCTTACGGTTCGTCATGACGAACGCTTCCGCGATGCTGACCGCCCTCGGCGACCCGACGAGACAGTCGATCATCGACGCCCTCTCCCGGGAGCCGCTGGCGGTCGGCGAGCTCGCCCGCGTCCTGCCGATCAGCCGGCCGGCCGTGTCCCAGCACCTCAAGGTGCTCAAGGACGTCGGCCTCGTCCGGGACCGGCAGGAGGGGACGCGTCGGCTCTACCAGGTCGATCCCGACGCCCTGGCGCAGGTGCGACGACACCTCGACGCGTTCTGGGAGCGGTCGCTGGCGGCGTTCGAGCAGAGGACCCGATCCGAGGAGGACCACGATGACCCGAGCGATCCCGGCGATCCGCCGTGAGGTGACCGTCGGCGTCGGACGCGACCGTGCGTTCGAGCTCTTCACGTCGGACATGACGTCGTGGTGGCCGCCCGCCCACCACATCGGCTCGGCGCCGATCGCCGAGATCGTCGTCGAACCGTTCGAGGGCGGGCGCTGGTTCACCCGGCACGAGGACGGCAGCGAGACGGACACGGGCGTCGTGACGGCGTGGCAGCCTCCCGACCTGCTGGCCGTGACCTGGCAGCTCGGCGCGGACTGGCGACACCACGACGACCTGGTGACGACGGTGGAGGTCCGGTTCTCGGAGGCCGGTCCGGGGTCGACGCGGGTGGAGCTCGAGCACCGCGACCTCGAGGCGTTCGGCGAGTCCGCCGAGGCGATGCACGGGACGTTCGAGTCGGACGGCGCCTGGACCGCGACCCTCGCGGCCTACGCGGCGGTGGCCGGAGCGGCGTCGTGAAGTACGTCCTGTTCTACGAGGCGGCCCCGGACGCCGCGACGACCGCGCCGGCCAACGTCCCGGCGCACCAGGAGCTGCTCGGCGAGTTCCACGGGCGCGGCGTGCTGCTCATGGTCGGGCCGTTCACCGACCTGGCCCGGCGCGGGGCGATGGCGATCTTCACGACCCCGGAGGCGGCCGCGGAGTTCGTGGACCGGGACCCGTTCGTGGCGCACGGGGTGGTGGTCGGCCACGAGGTGTGCGAGTGGAACGAGGTGCTGGCCTGACGGCTGCGGACGCTGCGCGGGCGGCACGCCGACCTCCTCGTCGGCGAGCCGGCCCTGCTCGACCGCGTCCATCAGCTCGTCGATCGCCCGGCTCGGGTCGTCGGCCTCGAGGGCGTCGTGGGCGATCTCGGTGAGGTCGCCCTCGGTCAATGAAGTGGCCACGTCGTGGCACCGTAGGCGGGTTGCGCGAGGTCTCGCTGCGAGCCCCCCGGCTGAGCGGGCGCTGATCCGGTTCCGTCGATCGCCCGAGGGTCTGAAGGCTCCTCGCACAACCGAGTGACGGTGACTCGGTTGCACGAGTGCGGTCGGCGCCGGGACTCACCCGACGCCGAGCAGCGCCTCCGGGACGTCGACGACGCGGCTGCGCAGGTACTCGCCGAGCCCCTTGGCCTGCGGGTCGGGGCGGGTCGAGGAAGCCACGCCGTCGCCGAGGATGCCGTGGACGACGACGTTGAGCGCCCGCAGGTTCGGCAGCTCGTGGATCTCGAGGTCCAGCTCCGCGACCTCGGCACCGAGCAGATCCCGCGCGCGCTCGACGGTGAGGAAGGCACGCAACCACGCGTAGGCCTCGTCGCTCCGGGCCCAGACCCCGATGTTCGCGTCGCCGCCCTTGTCGCCGGACCGTGCGCCGACGACCCGGCCCATCGGCGCCCGCGTGGTCGGGCCGGCCGGGAGCTCCGAGGAAGGGACTTTCCTGCCACTGGATGCCAGCAACGACGCTCCGCCGGCACCCGACGGCGGGTCCGCCACCACCCGCCGCTCCCCGTCCGGCAGCACCACCGTGTGCGTCACCGCCTCCCGGGGCACCGCCGCGGCCCGGTAGACGCCGAACGCCGACTCGGTCGACGGCGGCGTCGTCGTGTGGAAGCCCGCGTACCCGCCGAGGGCGAGCTCCATCGTGGCGTTGGAGAACGAGCGGCCGACCACCCGCGGGTCGGGGTCCTTCACGGTGACCCGCAGGTGCGCGGTCGCCTCCGCGTTCGACGCGGCGTCGGGGTGGTCGAAGCGCAGCAGCCTCACGTCGACCTCGGCGAACCGGTCCCGCCCGCCGAGCACCTCGAACAGCATCGACTCGGCGTGCGCGGCCTTCGCCTCGATGTCGAGCCCGGTCAGCACGAGCGTCATCGTGTTGCGGTAGCCGCCCGCGTCGTTGAGCGCGACCTTGAGCGTCGACGGCGGCGCCGACCCGCGAACGCCGCTGATCCGCACCCGGTCCTCGCCGTCCTGGGACAGCGAGACGGTGTCGAAGTGGGTCGTGCAGTCGGGGCCGAGGTAGGCGGGCGCGGCGATCTCGTAGAGCAGCTGCGAGGTGATGGTGCCGATCGAGACGAGCCCGCCCGTTGCGGGGTGCTTCGTGATCACCGACGAGCCGTCGGCCTCGACCTCCGCGATCGGGGAGCCCGGGTATCGCCGGTCGGTGACCTCGTCGAGGAACGAGTAGTTCCCGCCGGTCGCCTGCGGGCCGCACTCGATGACGTGGCCCGCCACGACGGCGCCGGCCAGTGCGTCGAACTCGGACCGGTCCCACCCGTGCCACCACGCGGCTGGGCCCACCACCAGCGACGCGTCCGTGACCCGACCCGTGACGACGACGTCCGCCCCCTCAGACAGCGCCTCCGCGATGCCCCACCCGCCGAGGTACGCGTTCGCCGACACCGGCTTCCCGACGACAGCCGGGCTGATCGCGTCGAGCGATCCCCGCAGGTCGTCGCCCTCCACGTACGCGACCCGCGCCCCCGTCCCGAGCTCGGAGATCGCGGCCGCGAGCCCGGCCGGGTTGAGACCGCCGGCGTTGGACACGACCTTGATCCCACGCGCGACGCAGTCGGCGAGCACGTCGCGCATCTGCGTCAGGAAGGTCGTGGCGTACCCGGCGTCGGGGTCCTTGGCCTGGGCCTTCGCGAGGATGAGCATCGTCAGCTCGGCGAGGTAGTCCCCGCAGACGACGTCGACCGGGCCGCCGTCGAGCATCTCCCGCGCGGCGTTCAGCCGGTCGCCGTAGAAGCCGGAGATGTTCCCGATCCGCACGGCCCGCGTCATCGCACCGCTCCCGACGGTGCCCGTCCCGTCCCCGCCTCGCCCGCGAACGCCTGCCCGATCTCCACCCACTCGGTGGCCGCGTCGCCGACCACCTCGAGCGCGAGGTCGTCCCGGTGGCGGCGCTGGGTGATGAGCAGGGCGAAGTCGAGCGCCGGGCCGTTGATGCGGTCCGCGGCGTCCTCCGGACCCCAGGCCCACGTCGACCCGTCCGGCGCCACCAGCTCGACCCGCACGGGCGCCTCGGGCATCGACCGGCCGTGCGCCAGGTAGCTGAACGCCCGCGCCCCGACCCCGATGTGCGCGACGTGCCGTAGCCGCGCCGAGGGCTCGTGGACGGCGCCGACGGTGTCGCACACGTCCTGCGCGTGCGCCCAGGTCTCCATGATCCGGGCGGTCAACGACGACGCCGCGCTCATCGCGGGGCCGAACCACGGCACCCGGGTCGACGGGTCGAGCTCGCGGAACGCTGCGATCAATCGGCCCCGTGCGTCGTCGAACCAGGTCAGCAGCTCGGCGCCCGAGAGGGCGCGGAAGCGCTCGGCGATCGTGTCCGGGCTGACTCCGCCCTCGGCGTCCATCTGCGCCTTTTCCGCGGCGAACGCCTCGGGGTCGGTCGCCGAGCGCAGCGCGACGTCGTCGAAGTAGGCCAGGTGCGAGACCTGGTCGCCGATCGTCCAGCCGGACGCGGGCGTCTCCCGCCGCCAGTCGGCCTCCGGCAGCCCCGCCAGCACGTGGCGCAACTCGGCGGACTCGGCCGCCAGGTCGTCGCACAGCGCCGTCATCGACACCGGCATCTCGCTACCTCCCCGTCCAGACCGGCGTGCGCTTGTCGCGGAATGCCGCCGGGCCCTCCTGCGCGTCCGCCGACCGGTACACCGGCGCCCAGATCTCCTCGGCGCGTGCGTACGCCTCGTCCCGCGACGCCTCCGCCGACAGGTACGCCGTCCGCTTCGCCGCCCGCACCGACAACGGCGCGTTGCCCGCGATCCTCGCGGCCAGCTCGCCCACGCGCTCGCGGAGATCACCCGCCGGCACCACCCGGTTGACCAGGCCCACCTCGTACGCGCGCCGGGCGTCGATCGGGTCGCCGGTCAGCAGGATCTCCAGCGCCACCCGCGGCGGAACCAGCCACGACAGCGGCGCCGCCCACGGCGAGCCCCGCCCGACCTTCACCTCCGACACCGCGAACCGCGCGTGCTCGGCGGCGACGACGAGATCGCATTGCTGGGCGAGCAGGAACCCACCCGCGTAGGCGACGCCGTTGACGGCGGCGATGGTCGGCTTCTCGACGTCGATGGTGCGCCCGAACTGCGGCAGGAAATCGGGCGGCGGGATCTCCAGCGCCGACTCGGCCATCTCCTTGAGGTCGCCACCTGCGCAGAACGCCTTGTCGCCGGCACCGGTGAGGACGAGCACGGCGGCGGATTCGTCGGCGACGAACCGGCGCGCGCCCTCCCACAGCCCGTCGCGAACGTCCTTGCTCAGCGCGTTGCGGGCCTCGGGTCGGTTGATCGTCAGCCAGGCGACCCGGTCGACGACCTCGTAGAGCACCGTGTCCGTCACGGGAAGATCCTCCGCAGTTCGGGCCGGTTCAGCTTGCCGCTGCCGGTACGCGGCAGGGCCTCGACGATCTCGATCCGCCGCGGCCGGTGCATGCCCTGCAGGTCGGGGTGCTCGGCGCACCAGCGGTCGAGCGCCTCGACGGTGATCCCGGGCCGGTTGGGCACGACGACCGCGGTCACCTGCTCCACCCAGCGTTCGTGCGCGGTGCCGATGACGGCGACCTCGGCGAGGTCGGGGTGGCCCGCGAGGTGCTCCTCGACCATCTGCGGGAACACGTTCTCGCCGCCGGAGACGATCATGTCGTCGATGCGGTCGACGTAGTAGAGGTAGCCGTCGGTGTCGCGGGACATGAGGTCGCCGGTGCGGAACCAACGGCGCCCCTCGTCGTCGACCGCCCACTTCTCCGGCGCCTCGAGGTGCCAGTACCCGGGCGTCACCGCGTCGCCGTGCACCCACAGCTCCCCGACGCCGGGGTCGCCCGGCTCCAGGTCCGGGCTCGAGCCCGATTCGTGGCTGTCGACGGGGACGAGACGGATCGCCACGATCTGCTCAAGCGGCCGCCCCATCGAGTCAGGGCGGCGCTTCTCGCCGGGGTGGTAGGTGACGACGAGGCCGTTCTGCTCGGTCTGGCCGTAGATCTCGGTGCCCGGGATGCCGGTGCCGCGCTCGAGTCGCTCGATCGCCGCGGTCGGGGTTCGGGAGCCACCGAACATGCAGAAGCGGAAGGAGTCCAACCGGACCGGATCGCGGGCGGTGCGGTTCCCGACGTCGATCATCATCGTCGAGATCAGCCCGCCGACGGTCGGGCGCAGCCGCTGGGCCAGCTCGAGCCACACCTCGACGTCCCACCGCGGCATCAGCGTCATCTGCCCGCCGCGCAGCAGCAGCGGCAGCATCGCGAGCTGCAGGCCCCCGACGTGGAAGATCGGCATGCAGTTGAGCACGTGGTCGGTGGCGGTGACGCCGTAGAACTCGATCGCGCCGTCGACCTCGGCGACGACGTTGCGGTGCGTCTGCCGCACGCCCTTGGGCACGCCGGTGGAGCCCGAGGTGTACATGAGCAGCGCGTCGTCGTGGTCGAGCCGCGGGACCACCTCGTCGGTCGACCCGTGCGCCGCGACCGCTCGCGCGAACGAGCCCTCGGGACCCGTCGTCAGCAGCGACGGCGTCGCGCCCTCCAGCAACGACTCGACCCGCTCCACGTCGCCGGGCGGCAGCACGAGCACCCGGCATCCGGAGTCGGTGACGGCGTGGCGCAGCGGTGCGTCGGGGAAGAGGTAGTTCAGCGGTACCCCGACCGCCCCGGCCTGCCACGTCCCGAGCAGCCCGACGACGTACTCGACCACGTTGGGCAGGAAGAACCCGACCCGCTCGCCGGGGGCGATGCCGGACGCCCGCAGGTACGCGGCGAACCGGCCCGCCCGCTCCGTGAGCTCGGTGTAGGTCAGTTCGAGGTCGTCGTGGCGGACCGCGAGGTCGTCGGGATGGTCGGCCGCCGCGCGCCGCAGCAGGACGTCGATGTTCATATGTCTCTCCCCGTCGCTTCGCTCGCCCCTGACCCCGCGCCCCTTCTCCGTCGGAACGTCTCGAACCCCTCGGTCGCGGGCCGCGAGCGCAGAGCGGCGGCCTGCGTGACGGCCTCGCGCTCGAGCGAGCCGCGCAGGTCGTCACTGCTGGAGTGGTTGATCAGTCGCTTCGACAGCGCGACGGTGTAGGACGGGAGCTCCGCGAGCTGCCCGGCCAGCACGACCGCCCGTTCCAGCGCCGCCTCGGCGTCGGGCTCGACGGCGTTGGCGAGGCCCAGCTGCTCGGCGCGCCGCGCGTCGATCTCCGGGGCGAGCAGCATGAGCTCCTTGGCCCGTTGCATCCCGACGAGGCGTGGGAGCAGCCAGGCGCCGCCGACGTCGGGGACGACACCGCGCCGCACGAAGATCTGGCAGAGCCGCGCGTCGGAGCTCGTGACGACGAGGTCGCACGCCAGCGCGAGGTTCACCCCACCGCCGTAGGCGATCCCGGAGACCGCCGCGACGACCGGCAGCCGCGACTCCCAGACCTCGACGACGAGCCGGTGGAACGCCCGCATGAGCGCGAGCAGCGCCGGGTCGTCGTCGGCGATGTGCTCGAGGATCGAGTCGGCGTCGCCGCCGGCGGAGAAGTGCCCGCCGACGCCAGTGAGCACGACCGCCCGGACGGCGTCGTCGTCGGCCGCCGCGCGCAGCGCCAGCTCGAGGGCCTCGGCGGTGGCGGTGCTCATCGCGTTGCGCCGGGCGGGGCGGTCGATCGCGATGATTCGCACCGGGCCGCGGTCGGTGGTGGTGATCCCGCTTTCGTCGCTCATCGGACGCGCTCCGCGGGGTCCGCCCCGCGCGCGGCGAGGACGTGGCGCTGCAGCTTGCCCGTGGTACTGCGCGGGATGTCGGCGGCGTCGAGGAACGCGACGTAGCGCGGGACCTTGAACCCGGCGAGGTGCTCGCGGCAGCGCTCGACGATCTCGTCGGCGGTCACGGTCGAACTGGGCACGCGGACGACGGCGACCTTCACCGTCTCGCCCCACCGCTCGTCGGGCACGCCGTACGCGCACACCTCCTGAACCCCGGGCAGGCCCGCGATCGCGCCCTCGACCTCGGCCGGGTACACGTTCTCCCCGCCGGTCTTGATGAGGTACCTCACGCGGTCGACGAAGGCGAGCGTGCCGTCGTCGTTGCGGCGCAGGACGTCGCCGGTGTGCAGCCAGCCGCCGTGGAACGCCTCGTCGGTGGCCTTCGGGTCGTCGAGGTAGCCGGTCATGAGGCCCGGCCCGCGCACGACGCACTCGCCGGGGGTGCCGTCGGGGACGTCGTCCATGTCGGGGTAGACGAGGCGCACGTCGACGAGTGGCGTCGGCGTCTTGCGCAGGTGTGGCGCCTCGCCGGGCCCGGAGAAGCCGTGGGCGAGGACGTAGCTGGTCTCGGTCTGGCCGAACGCGTCGCAGAAGCGGATGCCGTACTTCGCGGTGAGCTGCCGGACCACCGTCGGCATCATGTTCGCGTAGCCGATGGCGAACCGGAACGAGTCCAGCCGTCGCGATCCGATCGGCTCGGCGAGGACGTCGGTGATGACGCCGGGCAGCAGCAGCGTCCAGGAGAGCCGGTCACGCTCGATCAGGTCGAGGATCCGCGCGGGGTCGGCGCGGCGCAGGCACGCGAAGCGGCCGCCGGTGAGCAGGGTGCCGTAGAGCGACTCGTCGCCGGCGCAGTGGAACATCGGCAGCCAGCCGATGAACCCGTCGTCGGGGGTGAGCCCGAACCACTGCGCGAGGCGCAGCCCGCGGATCGCGGCGGCCTGCTGGGTGATCATCGCGCCCTTGGGTGGGCCGGTGGTGCCAGAGGTGTAGAGGACGACGTGGAGGTCGTCGGGCTGGGCGGCCGGGTCCGGGGGCGGGTCGTCGGAGCGGGGGAGCGGGGCGAACCCGGGGCGCTCGTCGAGGCAGTACCAGGCCGTGACGCTCGGACTGCGGTCGCGGATCGCGTCGGCGCTGGGGGCGAAGGTGCCGGAGGTGACGAGGGCCGACGGCACGGCGGAGGCGACGATGACCGCCAGCTCGTCGGGGTGCAGCCGGACGTTGAGGGTGATCAGCGCGACGCCGAGGCGGGCCGCCGCGGTGTAGAGCTCGACGTAGGCGGGGCGGGTCTCGGAGAGCACGGCCAGTCGGTCCCCGCGACGCAGGCCCGCGGCGTGGAGGCCGGCGGCGAGCCGGTCGGTGCGCTCGCCCAGCTCGCGGTAGGTCCACGACGGTTCGTCGGGCTGGTCCGAGGTGATCGCGACCCGGTCGGCGAACACCCGGAACGCGCGGCGGAAGAGTGCGTCGACGGTCGCGCCGGTGGCCTCGTCGACGAGTGCCGACAGCCGTGTGCGGGACGCACCCGGTGGGGCGGGGTCGTGCATCGGCGCGGGCGGCGTGTGCGGCGTGCCGGCTTCTTCTGCGTGATCTGCGGCGCCCGACCGTGTGCGCGCCGCACCAGTTCTGGCGCCGCTGTCGCCGCCCATCTGGCCGTGTGCGCGCTGCACACGGGGCGGGTCGCCCGCCGCGTTCACGACGCCGCCTCCTCGGGCTCCGCGGCGTCCTCGACGACGGCCAGCACCTGCCGCGTCTCGACCTGGTCGCCCGGGGCCACGTGCAGCTCCCCGACGACGCCGTCGACCGGCGCGGCGACCGTGTGCTCCATCTTCATCGCCTCGAGGACGACGAGCGCCGCGCCTGCCGTCACGCTGTCCCCGGTCGAGGCCAGGACCCGCACGACCGTCCCCGGCATCGGGGCGAGCAGCGACCCGGCGTGCGCGACGGCGTTGGGGTCGGCGAAGCGGGGGACGTCCGCGAAGGCGCTGGACCCGTCGGGCCCGTCGACGAAGGTCCAGCCGGAGGTGCGGTGGATCCGGTAGGTGCGGCGCACCCCCTGGACCTCGAGCGACACGTGGTGCGGCTGCGCCGCATGGGAATGAATCTGCTCGTCCCCACGACCACATCCGTTCACATGGGCTTCCAGCCCTTCCCGGCGAAACGCATACGTCACCTCGAGCGTCCGGTCGCTCGCGGTGTACCCGACGCTCTGCGGGGGCCCGCCGACGTTGCGCCACCCCGACGGCAGGCCGCGCAGCACCGGCGCGTCGGCCCGGTGCTCGGCCTGCAGCGCGAGCGCCGCCGCGACCGCCCGCGCGCCCTCGCCGTCGTCGGGCTCCGGCGTGACGAGCTCGGGGTGCCGCGGCAGGAAGCCGGTGTCGGTGCCGCCCGCGAGGAACTCCTCGTCGCGCAGGATGCCGACGAGCAGGTCGCGGTTGGTTGTCACGCCGTGGATCTCGGCTCGCGCCAGCGCCCGCGCCAGGGTTCGGGCTGCTTCCGCCCGCGTGGAGCCGTGCGCGATGACCTTGGCGAGCATCGGGTCGTAGTGCGGGCTGACGACGGAGCCGTCGGTCACCCCGGCGTCGACCCGGACCCCCGGCAGCTCCGGGATCGCGAACCGGTGCAGCGTCCCCGTCGCGGGCAGGTATCCGGCCGGGACGTCCTCGGCGTAGAGGCGAACCTCGATCGCGTGCCCAGCAACCCGAGCCGTCCGCGCGTCATCCGGCAGCGGGTGCCCTTCGGCGATCCGCAGCTGCAGCGCAACCAGGTCCAGGCCCGTGACCAGCTCCGTCACCGGGTGCTCGACCTGCAGCCGGGTGTTGACCTCGAGGAAGAAGAACTCCTCGGACTGGTCGAGGACGAACTCGACCGTCCCCGCACCGGTGTAGCCGATCGCCGTCCCCGCCGCGACCGCCGCCGTCCCGAGCTCGGCCCGCAGCCGGTCGTCCACCGCCGGCGACGGGCTCTCCTCGACGATCTTCTGGTACCGGCGCTGGATGGAGCACTCGCGCTCGAAGAGGTGCACGACCTCGCCGCCGGAGTCCCCGACGATCTGCACCTCGAGGTGCCGCGGGTCCTCGACGAACCGCTCGAGGAACACCGTCCCGTCGCCGAACGCCGACGCCGCCTCGCGCCGGGCACCGTCGACGGCCTCGCGCAGCTCCCCGACCGACCGCACGATCCGCATCCCGCGCCCGCCGCCGCCGAACGCCGCCTTGACCAGCACCGGGAAGCCGATCTCCGCCGCCACCGCCTCCAGGTCCGTCGAGTCGGTGACCGTCGCCCCCGGCAGCACCGGCACCCCGGCCGCCGCCATCAGCGACTTCGCCTCGAGCTTCGACCCCATCGACGCGATCGCCTCGGGCGTCGGCCCCACGAACGTCAGCCCCGCCGCCGCGCAGTCGCGCGCGAACCCGGCGTTCTCCGAGAGGAACCCGTACCCGGGATGCACGGCGTCGGCACCCGTCGCCCGGGCCGCCTCGATCACCAGGTCGGAGCGCAGGTAGGTCTCCGACGGCGACGCTCCCGGCAGCCGCACCGCCTCGTCGGCGAGCGCGACGAAGGGCGCGTCGGCGTCGGGGTCCGAGTGGACCGCAACCGTGGCGATCCCCAGGGAGAGCGCCGTGCGCATGACGCGGGAGGCGATCTCGCCGCGGTTGGCCACGAGCAGCTTCTGGATCACGGCGCTCACATCCGGAAGACGCCGAAGCCACGACGGCCGGCGACGGTGTTGGAGTGCACGGCCGAGAGCGACATGCCGAGCACGGTGCGGGTGTCGCGGGGGTCGACGATGCCGTCGTCGTAGAGCCGCCCCGAGATGTAGAAGGAGTGCGACTCGGCCTCGATCTGCGCCTCGATCGCGCGGGTCCGGGCGGCGTCGGCCTCCTCGTCGAACGGCTTGCCCTGCGACGACGCCGAGGCCCGCCCGACGATCGACATCACGCCGGCGAGCTGCGCCGCCCCCATGACCGCGAGCTTCGCGCCCGGCCACGCGAACATCAGCCGCGGGTCGTAGGCCCGGCCGGACATCCCGTAGTTCCCCGCCCCGAACGACGACGCCATGTTGATCGTGACGTGCGGGACGCCGCTGTTGGTGACGGCGTTGATCATCTTGGCGCCGTCCTTGATGATCCCGCCCTGCTCGTAGTCGGTGCCGACCATGTAGCCGGTGGTGTTCTGCAGGAAGACCAGCGGGGTGTCGGTCTGGTTCGCGAGCAGGATGAACTCGCTGGCCTTCTTGGCCTCGTCGCTGAAGAGCACGCCCCGGTGGTTCGCGAGCACCCCGACCGGAAAGCCGTGGATGTTCGCCCAGCCGGTGACCAGCGAGGTGCCGTAGACCGGCTTGTACTCGTCGAACTCCGAGCCGTCGACGGTGCGCGCGAGCACCTCGCGGGGGTCGAAGGGCACCTTGGTGTCGGGCGGGAGGAGCCCGAGGATCTCCTCCGGGTCGCAGCGGGGTTCCGGCGCGTGCGACGACGGCGCCGGGCCCAGCTTGTGCCAGTGGAACCGGGACACGATCTCGCGGCCCAGCCGGATCGCGTCGTGCTCGTCGGTGGCGAAGTAGTCCGAGAGGCCCGAGACCCGGGAGTGCATGTCGGCGCCGCCGAGGGACTCGTCGTCGGCGGTCTCGCCGGTCGCCATCTTCACCAGCGGCGGGCCGCCGAGGAACACCTTCGCTTGGCGGTCCACGAGGACCGCGTAGTCGCACATCCCGGGGACGTAGGCGCCGCCGGCGGTGGAGTTGCCGAAGACCAGCGCGATCGTCGGGATGGCCATCGAGGAGAGCTCGGTGAGCTCGTGGAAGATGCGCCCGGCGGGGACGAAGAGGTCGGCCTGCGTCGGGAGGTCGGCGCCGCCGGACTCCACGAGGTTGATCACCGGCAGCCGGTTGAGGCGTGCGATCTCCAGCGCCCGCAGCGTCTTGCGCAGCGAGTACGGGTTCATCGCGCCGCCGCGCACCGTCGGGTCATGCCCGATGACCAGGCACTCGACGCCGCTCACCACCCCGATACCCGTCAGGACCGACGCCCCGACGGTGAAGTCGGTGCCCCAGGCCGCGAGGGCGGAGAGCTCGAGGAACGGCGAGTCCGGGTCGAGCAGCAGCGCGAGCCGCTCGCGGACCGGGAGCTTGCCCCGGTCGCGGTGGCGCTGCATGTAGCGCTCGCCCCCGCCGGCGACGACGGCCTCGAGCTGCTCGTCGAGGGCGGCGATGAGCTCGAGCTGGGTCTTGCGGTTGCTGACGTAGGTCTCGGAGCTGGTGTCGAGCAGTGACTGCAGGACGGCCATGCCTAGCGGCCTCCGTAGTGGTCGGTGTGGAGGTCCCGGACGACGTTCTTCTGGATCTTCCCGGTGGAGGTCCGGGGCAGTTCGTCGACGACGATCACCGACTTCGGGACCTTGTAGCCGTCGAGCCGGTCGCGGAGCGCGGAGATGAGCTTGTCCGGCTGCACCGTCGTCCCGG
>NZ_DASXJD010000242.1:0-6412 GCF_036497585.1 Actinomycetospora sp.
CTACGTCGAGGCCTACCTGGCCCTGGAGAAGCGCAAAGACGTCAAGGACGGGATGACCCGGCACTGGATGACGCCGGTGTTGGACGTCGACATCACCCCCCAGCAGATGTTGGCGGCCGCCGCGTCCGCGGGGCAGCTCGGCCCCGCCGACCAGCGCTCCATCACCCCCCCGACCACCCGGCAGGCCCTCACCAGTGGGCAGGCCCCGCCCCCGCCCGGGGCGACGATCATCGACCCGGACTCGATCACCGAGGCCGTCATGGCCTGCGAGACCCCCGATCAGCTGCGGGACCTATGGAGGCGGGTGTCTGGGAAGGAGGGCGCCCTCCAAGACCCGCGGAACGCCGAAGCGGCCGCGATGTTCGCGGCCCGCGCCGAGGAGATCAAACCCCCGCCCGCCGACGCCGCGACCGCCCCCGAGCGGGCCGCGCCCCCGGAGCCCGCCGTCGCCGCCGACCCGGAGATCGAAGCCCTGTGGACGCAGATCTCTGCCGGGTGCCCGAAGGGGTGGTCGTCGGAAAAACTCGAGACCGAGTTTGAGGCCGCTATCGGGGTCGCCGCCGACGAAGCCACCGCCGACCAGATGCGCAGCTACCTGGAGCTGTCGACGGGGGGTGCGGGATGACCCCGCAGCAGCAGCGTCCCGTCCGGCAGGCCGCCGCCACCATCCGCAAAGCCCTCGCCGACATCCAGCCGCACCCGGCGACCGACGACGCCCCCGCCCAATGGGAGATCACCGGCGTCGGCGATCACCCGCGCACCATCGACGCCGCCGACCTCAACACCGTGCTCAACGGATACGCGTCGTGAGCGCCCCGAACAGCGGGACGGGGGGTGCCGGATGACCGTCTACGTCGATGACTTCCGGGTCCGCGCCCAGGTCGGGCGGGGGAGGTCCGCCGTGTGGTCGCACCTGACCGCCGACACCGTCGACGAGCTGCACGCGTTCGCCGCCCGGCTCGGGCTCCGCCGGTCCTGGTTCCAGGACCCCACCGTCACCGGGAAGCCGTGGCCGTCGAAGCCCGGGTCGCGGGCCTCCGCGAACTGGCACTACGACGTCACCGAGACCAAGCGGAAGGAGGCCGTCCGGCTCGGCGCCGTCGAAGTCACCAGCCGCGAGATGGTCCCGATCATCACCCGCCGCTGGATGACTCTCGGCCCGTGCACCTGCGGCTGCCCCGACGACACCCACGGCCCCACCGGCACCCACCAGATCGCCGAGCGCTGCGGCCGCGGCTGCCTGCGCGGGGTGCCCGCACCCGTCAACACCTGAACCCCGCCGCCACCCACCCGGAGAACCCACCCCCCATGAAGACGTCACCCGCCCGCTGCCCCCGCGACCACACCTGCCCCAACGTCCGCTCCCACGACACCTACTCGGCGCACCGCTACGGCTGCCGCTCACCCGCCGCCATCGCCGACCGGCACCGCTACGACAAGCTCCACGAAGCCGGACTCCACCCCCACCACCTGATCCCCGCCGGGCCCTACGCCCGCCGGTTACAGGCCCTCGCCGCCCGCGACTGGCGCATCGAAGACATCGCCGCACACACCACCCTCAACCGCTCCCAGGTCGCGAAAATCATCACCGCCACCCACCGCGGCACCATCACCCAGTCCAGCGCCCGCCGCGTCGACCTCGTGTTCCGCAAACTGTGGTGGCGTGACGGGCCCTCGCCCCGCGCCGGGCTCCGCGCCCGCAACCGCGGCTGGGTCGTCGCCGCCGCCTTCGACGACATCGACAACATGGACGAGCAACCCAAGACCGGGCAGAAAGATCCGGACGCCGCCGCCACCCAACGCTCCGAAACCGCCGACCGCCGCGCCACCATCGCCCGCCACTGGGCCGCCGGCCACACCCTCCAGCAGACCGCGTGGGACCTCGGGCTCACCACCCGCACCGTCGCCCGCCACCGCCAAGCCATCGCCGCCGACTGGGCCGCCGCCCGCACCGACGAGCAGGTGGCGTCGTGACCCGGCGCAGCAGCAGGGAGGTGGGGTGGTGATGGGGCTCGCGACCTACGGCATCACCCACCAGCGGGAGACCGCCGTCGCCCGGCTGCTGCGCCACGTGTGGCTGCGGCTCCGGGTCCAGACCCCGACGCTGCGGCTCCGCTACACGGTCGGCGGGCTCGTGTGCGACGGCAACGGCGCCGTCTCCCGCGACCGCCTCAACGCCGCCCTCAACGACCCCGCGGTCACCCAACGCGGGCTCGCCCTGCTCGCGGTCGTCCGCTACAAGAACGACGACGGAGGGGAGTGGGTGATCACCGGATGACCTGGTTCAAGGTCGACGACCAGCTCCCCGACCACCGCAAGTTCCGCGCGCTCGGGGCGCGCAACCGGATGGCGGCGACCGGGCTGTGGACGACGTGCGGGGCGTGGGCCGCGAACGCCGGCACCGACGGCTTCGTCCCCGTCGAGATCGTCCGCCGCTACGACCCGCGGCTCCGGCTCGCCGCGGCCCTCGTCGACGCCAAGCTGTGGGTCGAGGACAAGGTCGACGGAGAGGACGGATTCTGCTTCCACGACTGGTCCGTGTACCAGCCCACGAAGGAGTCGCAGACGGTCGAGCGGAGCTACAACGCGTGGAAGACCGCGCTGTATCGCGACCGCGAAGTGCTCGATGCCGTGGGGTTACGCGACAGTAACCGGTGTCGCCGATGCGGAGTAAAGGTCGATTTCCGGGATCGCCGTAGCAGTTCCGGTGGCTGTTACGCCGATGTCGAGGCTTCGGGTGCGGTCACCGTCGACAACGTCGTGACGTTCTGCAAGGGGTGCCGGGACCTCCTCGGCGGACGATCCGTGCAGGTCGCGGGCATGACGCTGCTCCGACCTGGCTCCCTCGGTACTGGTGTCGTATCTGGGTCGTATCTAGATACGGACCAAGCGACACATCTAGAAACGCTTCTGGCCCCCCGGCCCGGCCCGTCCCGGCCCGGGGGTGGGGGCGCGCCCGCCCGCCCGCGCGCGCCCACGCGCGAGGCAAAACCACCCCCCCCAACCCCCATCGGAACCACGAAGGACACCCCCGCCAACGACGCCCCCTGCGGGACCCACCCCGACGACAACCGCCCCTGCCACCGCTGCAAAGACATCCGCCTAGCCACCCCCAAGACGCCGCCGCCCTTCTGGAAGTGACCCGATGACCGACCACGACCACGAACCCGCCCCCGACTACGCCACCGACGAACTCGCCGAACGCCAAGTCCTCGGGATCGCGATCAGCGCCCCCGACCTCGCCCGCGACACCTTCCACCGGCTCAACGCCGTCGCCTCCTGGACCAGCGACCAACGGCTCATCGCCGCCGCCATCGCCGACCTCTACCGCTCCGAAGACCCCATCGACCCCGTCACCGTGCAGCGGCTCGTCGAGACCCGCGCCGGCACCGACGACGTCGCCCGCCGGGTCACCGTCCGGGTGTTCGAGCTGTACTCCGAGGTCGTCTCCCCGACCGCCGAGACGCTCGCCTACTGGGGGGAACGGGTCCACCGGGTCGCCCGCGCCCGCACCGCCGTCGCCGCCGCCCTCCGGCTCCGCCAGCAGGTCGACCAGTCGCTGCGCAATGACGACCCCGTCGGCTACGACCGGGCCCTGTCCGAGGCCGCCACCGCGATCGAGGCGGCCGCGACCAAACTCGAAGAGGTCGTCGCCCCACCCGACAACTACGCGAAGCTGATCTCCATCCCGCTCGGGCACGACTGGGTGATCCCCGGCCTGTTGGAGCGGGAGGACCGGCTGATGCTGACCGCGACCGAGGGTCTCGGGAAGTCCGAGCTGCTGATCCAGATCGCGTTGACGTCGGCGGCCGGGCTCCACCCGTTCTCCGGGCGGCCCCTCGCCCTGGCCGGGGGTGGGCCGATGACGGTGCTGGTCGCCGACGCCGAGAACTCCGAGCGGCAGCTGTCGCGGCGCTACCGGGGCACCGGGGAACGCGTCGAGCTGCTCTGCGACCGGCACGGTGTCCCCCGGCCGGGCTGGCACGACGAGGACGACGGGGCGCTGCGGTTCGTGATCCGCCCCGAGGGCATCCCGCTGTCCGACCCGCGGGAGCTGGCGCGCCTGGAGCGGTCGATCGCGGCGACCGCCCCGGACCTGGTGATCGCCGGGCCGCACTACAAGCTCACCCTCGCCGACACCACCGACGAGAACGACGCCAAGGCGATGATCGCGCAGCTGGACACGTTGCGGCACCGCTACGGCTTCGCGCTGATCTTGGAGGCGCACACCCCGAACTCGTCGGGTGGTCGGGAACGGGACCTGCGCCCGATCGGGTCGTCGGTGTTCCGGCGGTGGCCGGAGTTCGGGTACGGGATGCGCCCGGTCGCGGACACCGAGGGTCTGGACGGGATGCCGACGACGGTGACCTTCGAGCGGTGGCGCGGTGACCGGGACCGGCGGGCGTGGCCGCGGTCGCTGTCGAAGTCGACGCGGGGGTTGCCGTGGACACCACCGGACAGCCGCTACAGCGACTGGCTTGATCACGACGGTGAGGAGTGGGTGGCGTGAGCGACGAGCCCCGCCCGTTCTGGGAGCAGGAGCAGGCCCGCCCCCGGCGGGAGCAGGACCCGGCGCTGCGCCAGTGCGCCCGGGACGGTTGCCTCGGTGCGGTCCCGCACCCCACCCAGCGGTCCCGGCCGGTGGCCGCCGACTACTGCTCCGCGGAGTGCATCCCCGGGTGGTTGCGGCACCTCCCGGCGTCGTACGTCGACCGGCCGACGGAGACGTGGCTGCGGTCGGGGGCGCCGACCGCGGAGGGCCTCACACGCGCGGGCGCGGGCGCGGCCACTGGGTCCGGGGAGATCCCGGTGCCTCGGGTTCCGGGGCCCGCGGTCGAGGTGGTGCGGGAGCCGTGGGATTTGGTGCTCGACGGGCCCGCATCGGGGGCCACACCATGAACCTGCCGTTTGCCCCCTGCACCCCCTGGACCAGACATGCCCCTTCCGGCCCCCCAGCTGCCCCGTGTGGCGCCTCAACCCCCCACCCCGGGGTAAACCCCCGGACCCCCCACTTTTCAGCGATCATGAAACGAGGTGTCGATCATGCCGAGTTGCATCGTCTGCGCGGCGACGTGGACCGGGACCGCCCCGTGCCACTGCACCGCCTGCCACGTGACCTTCACGGTGATCGAGTTGTTCGACGCGCACCGCCACGGCCGCGGCCCCCACGGGGGCTGCCTGGACCCGCCGTCGTCCCCGCCTGCGCGCCGTCCCCGGGTGGGGGTGGGGCGGTGATGGCCGCGGAGATCGAGGGCCCGGTGGAGCCGACGTGGGCGCTGCTGCGGGCGGTGCAGTCGTTGACGGTGCGGCAGCGGTCCCCGGAGGCGATCGTGGAGGTGATCTCGGCGGCTGGCCTGCGGGTTTGCTGGGCCCCCCATCCGGGCGGCCAGTCGGGGTCGCGGTCGCGGGGGCTGCCGGTGGAGTGCGCGTCGTGTGGGCGTTTGGGGCGGTTGGTGTTGGAGCCGGTGCCGCGTGTGGAGCATCCGGGGACGGCGTGCCCGGTGTCGTCGACGGTGGGGGGTCGGCCGTGACCGGCGAAGAGTGCACGAACTGCGGCGGCCCGGATGGCGAGCGGTTGAGCTTCGACCTGGACCTGCCGCCGATCGTCATGTGCCAGTACTGCTCGATCCTGATGGTCACGAACCGGGAGCTGTTCGACAAGGTCGGCGGGCGTGGGCGTTCCAAGCGTAAGACGCCGCTGAGTTCCCGCGAGGAGAAGTCGTGACGACGGAACCGTTGCCGATCAAGGGCCTCAAGATCCGTATCTGTAAGGACTGCGAGCCCCGGACGAAGCCGTTGGCCGCGCCGTATCCGGGGCCGCGGTGCTACCACCACGACAAGGCGTGGAAGCGGGCCGAGCGGGAGAAGCGCCACGAGCGGGTCTCCGTCCGGGACCACGGTGTCCCCGCCGGGTTCATCGCCCGCCTGTTCGCCTACCAGGGGCGGGCCTGCGCGATCTGCCACCGGGCGAAGGGCGTCTCGAAGCGGCTGCACCGCGACCACAACCACAAGATCCCCGACCCGGCGGATGCGTTGCGGGGGCTGATCTGCGGGAAGTGCAACACCTATCTCGGCTGGATCCGTGACGACCCGGAGGTCGGGTCGCGGATGTCCCGTTACCTCAAAGATCCCCCGGCGCAGGCCCTGCTCATGGCCTGGAACGACAACGAACCCGACCTGGCGATCCCGTCGCCGCGGAAGGACACCGGATGATCGACATGCGGTATCGGGGCGTCGAGGTCGCGATCGTCGGCGGCCCGTTCGACGGCGCCATCTTCCACTCCGCCGACCCGATCTCGTGGCCCGTGTACCTCGACGACAACGCCACCCCGGTCGGGGCGGCCGCCGGGTACGCGGCGCTCACCGCCGGCACCGGCTACTTCCACTGGTTCCGGTCCCGGGTCCACGCCTA
>NZ_DASXJD010000243.1:0-34778 GCF_036497585.1 Actinomycetospora sp.
GGCCCCGGAGCCGACGCCGAGGGCGTCGACCCCGGGCCGCGGTGTGTCGGGACCGGTGTCGAGCTCCCCGCACGCGCCGGTGCGGGGTCCTAGGGTGACCGGGATGTGGACGAACTGGTCGGGCGGGCAACGGTGCCGGCCCGTGGCGACCGCCCGGCCGCTCGACGAGGCCGGGGTCGCCGGGGTGGTCCGTCGGGCGGCGGAACGCGGGCACACCGTGCGCCCCGTCGGTGGCGGGCACGGCTTCTCCGACCTGGCCGTCACCGACGGCGTCCACCTCGACACCTCCGTCTTCTCCGGCATCACGGCCGTCTCCTCCGACGGGCGCGGCGGCCACGCCACCGTCCGCGTCCGGGCCGGCACGACCATCGGTGACCTGCAGGAGGCGCTGGACGACCGCGGCCTCGCGCTGCGGGTCCCGCTGGACCTGCGCGGACCCACGGTCGGCGGGGCGCTGGCGGTCGGCGCCCACGGCAGCGCCCCGGACGGCGGGTCGCTGTCCGAGGCGGTCCTCGGGATGCGGCTGGTCGACGGCCGCGGCCGCGTCCGGGACGTCCCGCGCGCCGACCTGGACGCCGCCCGGACCGGGCTGGGGGCCCTCGGTGTCGTCCTCGACGTGGAGCTCGCCGTCGTCCCCGCCGTGCCGGTGCGGGTCACCCGCTCGTCGCGGTCGGTGGACGAGGTGCTCGATCCCGGCTTCTGGGACGCCCACGACCTCGCCGAGGCCGCCCTGTTCCCCTCGGCCCCGACCGCGGTGGCCCGGTGGGCCGACGTCGACCCCGCCGACCCGGAGCCCGAGGAGGCCGACGAGGAGGAGGACGAGCCCCGCGAGGCGCGGGAGCGCACCGTCGGGGTGACCAGCGCCGGGGCCACCGGACGGACCGCGCTGGGCGGCGCCGTCGTCGTCGAGCGCGCCGTGCCGCGTCTCGCGCCATCGCTGAACCGGGTCGCCTCCCGGCTGGCCCGCACCGTCTCGGCGACGGGTGCGGGGTACCGGGTGCTCTCCGACCCGCCCGCGGTGCGCTACGAGCAGACCGAGTGGGCGCTGCCGCGCGAGGCCCTGGCCGACGGGCTGCGCGCCCTGCTCACCGCGCTGGCCGACGGGCTCGAGACGGGGCTGCCGGTGCGGATGCGGCTGGGCGCGGCGGAGTCCGGCTGGCTGCACCCCGCCCACGGCCGGGCCACCGGCTGGGTCGCGGTGCGCGTCCCCCGCGGCACCGATCCGGGCCCGGCCCTCGCCCGCGCCGCGGAGGTGCTGCGCGCCCACGAGGGCCGCCCGCACTGGGGCACGCGGCACGACTTCACCGCCGTGGACGTCGCCCGCGCCTACCCGCGCCTGCCCGACTTCCGGCGCGTCCGCGACGACTACGACCCGGACCGGGTGTTCACCAACCCGGCGCTCGCCCGGCTGCTCGACGACTGACGGACCTGGTCGGCCTCCTCGTCCTGCGCCGCGCCGAGGTCGACCGCGAGCGCCACGACCGCCTGGTCGATGCGCCGCAGCAGGCGCGTGACGACGAGCATGTCCTGCCGGCGGTGCGGGTCCTGCCCGCGCGCGGCGTAGGCCTCGGCGCGGTCGACGAGGTCCTCGGCGGAGTGGACGAGGACACGGCCGCCGTCCGAGCGGCGGCGACCGCGCACCACGACGTCGCGCAGGCCGTCGAGGTTGGCCCGGACCGCCGTCGCGGCGGGGGCGAGCGTCGGGCTCCACCCGGGGTCCGGGGCGTGGCCGAGGTCCGCGGCGGTGCGGGCCAGCGCTCGGGCGTAGTGGTCGACGACGACGGCGACCCGCAGCGCCCGCCGGTGGCTGGAGCGCCCGCGCCGTCGCGGGGTGTCGACGAGCAGCGGCCGGGCGCG
This sequence comes from Actinomycetospora sp., assembly GCF_036497585.1. Lineage (GTDB taxonomy): Bacteria > Actinomycetota > Actinomycetes > Mycobacteriales > Pseudonocardiaceae > Actinomycetospora. Next base: position 1,858 of record NZ_DASXJD010000243.1, read on the forward strand.
GGCACGCAGCGTCGCCAGGGCGGTGTCCATGTCCCGCGCCCGGTCCAGCGGTGGGGTGGCGACGGTGTCCCCGAGGATCGTGCCGACCGCCCCGGACAGGACGTCGTCGGCGACGTCGACGAAGGCCTCGGTGGCCTCGCCGAACGCCTCGCGCGTGCCCTTGGGCAGCACGACGAAGGCCGCGAGGACGCTCGCCACCACCCCGATCAGCGTCTCCTCGATGCGCAGCAGGAGCGTCTCCACGCTGAACAGGCCGATCAGCCCGTACACCAGCGCGAGGACCGCGGTGATCCAGAAGGCGAGCATGCCCGGCGAGATCCGCACCAGGTAGAGCGCGAGGAACGCGCAGGCGAAGAGCAGGAGCAGCGACGCCACCTCGTGGCCCGAGGTGAGCGCCGCGAGCCCCATGCCGGCCGCGACCCCGCCCACGGTCCCGACGACGCGGCCCCAGCCGCGGGAGAGCAGGTCGCCGCGGCTGTTCGTGTTAGCGAACACGACGAACGCGGCGATCACCGCCCAGTACCACCGCTGCGGGCTGAGCAGCTCGCCGCCGACGAGCGCCAGGGTGGTCCCGACCCCCACCTGGACCGCCTGCCGGGTGGTGAGCAGCAGGCCCGTCTCCCGCCGCTCACGCCCGGTGCCGGCCCCGTCGTCGGGCTCCGGGGCGTCCGGGCGTCCGTGGCCGATGCCGTCGTCGGAGGCCTCGCCCGCCACGGCGACCGGCGAGGCCGGGTGGGGCACGCCGGGCAGGGCCAGTCCCTGGGTGACCGGCTCGCCGGGACGGGCGGGCGCGTCGCGCTGGGCGTACTCCACGGAGTCCGCGACGCGGCGGACGGCGAACGCGGCGCGCTGGATCCGCTCGTGCCCGCGTCGGGTGTCGGCGACCAGGCCCGCCACCGCGCCGCGCGCGTCGGCCAGCTCGCCCAGGACGCGCCGGTGCGGGACCCGGCGCTCGAGGGCACGGCCGAGGTGGAGGACCCCGGTGCGCAGCGCGGTGAGCGCGAGCGGGGTGGCCCGCTGGTCGGGCTCGCCGGTGTCGGGGGCGTCGGCGCGGGCCAGGCGCCGGACCGCCACCCCCAGCCGCTCCAGGCCGAGCTCGGCGTCGACGACCCGCAGCGCGAGCAGGTCGTTCTCCAGCCCCGGCCACACCCGCTCGGCGTTGGTGCGCTCGAGCTGGTCCTCGACGAGCAACGCGGTCTCGTTGAGCCGCCGCCGCGCGCGGTAGAGCCGCTCCAGCACGGTCTCGCCGACCTGCTCGTGCTCGCCGCCGGTGGACCGTCCGGGCCCGGGCGTGCCCTCGCCGGTGGCGGCCTGCGCCGCGGCGAGGACGTCGTCGACCCGCAGCACCATCTCGTGGGCGCGGGCGCGGAAGGCGTCGACCAGCCGGCGCAGCGTGCGCTCCGGGCGCTCGGCGAACACCACGCTGCGCAGGAGCAGGGTCGAGCCCAGCCCCACGACGACGGCCAGGCAGAGCGCGGGGACCTGGGCCGGCTTGGCCTGGAGGAACTGGGTGAAGAAGAACGGCATGAAGGCGCCCATGCCGAGCGCGAACCCGCGCGGCCCGAACCGCCGGACGTAGACCGCGGCGACCATGACCGCGACGAAGACGACGTCGGCGACGAGGCGGTACGGCGAGAGCAGCGTGCCGGCGATCGTCGAGGCGAACGCCGGCAGCGCCATGAGCGCGGTGGTGACGCGCTGGCGGGCCAGCGAGGTCTCGTTCACCGCGAGGTTGGAGATCATGGCGAGCACGCCGGCGAACAGCACGATCGTCACCGGCTCCCCGGCGAGCACGGTCGCCCGGCCGAGCGCGACCAGGCCGGCCGCGAGCGCCATCGAGGCCACCGCGACGGAGGCGAGCCGCAGCCGGGACAGGCCCGGGTCGGCGGTGACGAGCAGCGTGCGCAGGGACTCCAGCGCCCGCGTCGTCGCCAGCCGCACCGTCCCGCCCTCCGCCCTCGTCCGGGACGGGAGTGTCCCACGTCGCCGGGCCCGACGGGGTGTCCCGGCGAGGCGCCAGGGCCACCCTCGACAGGGTTACCACCCGGTAATACTCTGGGGTTACCCGCCGGTACGAGCCGGCTCGTGCGCCCGCCGGGGCGCGGACCTTCGAGACGGAGCGAGATCCGGATGAGTCACTACCGCGCCAACGTCCGCGACATCGAATTCACCCTCTTCGAGCTGCTGCGCGTGCAGGAGCACTTCGGGACCGGCCCGTTCGCCGAGACCGACGAGGAGACGGCGCGCGCCCTGCTCCACGAGGCCGCCGCGCTCGCGGAGGGCCCGCTCGCCGCGTCCTACGAGTCCGGTGACCGCAACCCGGTCCGTTTCGACCCCCAGACCCACACCGCGCACCTCGACGAGGGCATCAAGAAGTCCTACCGCGCCATGTGGGACGCCGAGTGGTGGCGCCTCTCGGCCGACAACGCCATCGGCGGGATGGGCGTGCCGCCCTCGGTGCAGTGGTCGGCCGCGGAGATGATCCTCGGCGCCAACGCCCCGGTGTTCATGTACATGACCGGCCCGAACTTCGCCTCGGTGATCTACCGCAACGGCACCGAGCAGCAGAAGCACTGGGCGCAGGTCATGGTCGATCGGGCGTGGAGCGCGACGATGGTGCTCACCGAGCCCGACGCCGGCTCCGACGTGGGCGCCGGCCGGACGAAGGCCAGGGACAACGGTGACGGCACCTGGTCGATCGAGGGCGTCAAGCGCTTCATCACCTCCGCCGACTCCGACGGCCTCGTCGAGAACATCCTGCACCTGGTGCTCGCCCGCCCCGAGGGCGCGAAGCAGGGCACCAAGGGCCTCTCACTCTTCCTCGTCCCGAAGTTCCACTTCGACCCGGAGACCGGCGAGCCGGGCGAGCGCAACGGCGTCTACGTGACCAACGTCGAGCACAAGATGGGGCTCAACGCCTCCGCGACCTGCGAGCTGACCTTCGGCGCGCACGGCACCCCGGCCACCGGCTACCTGCTCGGCGACGTGCACGACGGCATCGCGCAGATGTTCCAGGTCATCGAGTACGCCCGGATGATGGTCGGTACGAAGGCCATCGGCACCCTCTCGACGGGCTACCTCAACGCCCTCGAGTACGCCAAGGAGCGCATCCAGGGCGCCGACCTCACCCAGCAGACCAACAAGGCCGCCCCGCGGGTGCCGATCACCAACCACCCCGACGTGCGCCGCGGCCTCATGCTGCAGAAGGCCTACGCCGAGGGCCTGCGCGCCACCTACGCGTTCACCGCGACCTACCAGGACACGGTGCGCCTGGGCGAGGCCCCGGACGCCGCGGCCGGCGACGTCTCCGCCGAGGACGTGGCCCTGGCCGAGAAGGTCAACGACCTGCTGCTGCCGATCGTCAAGGGCGTCGGCTCCGAGCGGGCCTACGAGAAGCTGACGATCGCGCTGCAGACCCTGGGCGGCTCGGGCTACCTGCAGGACTACCCGATCGAGCAGTACATCCGCGACGCCAAGATCGACTCGCTCTACGAGGGCACCACGGCGATCCAGGCGCAGGACTTCTTCTTCCGCAAGATCGTCAAGGACAACGGCCAGGCGCTGATGCACGTGGCCGGGCTGATCCAGGGCTTCCTCGACTCCGAGGGCGGCAACGGCCGCCTGAAGGAGGAGCGCGCGTTCCTCGCGACCGCACTCGCCAACGTGCAGGGCATGCTCGGCACGATGATCGGCTTCCTGACCTCGTCGCAGGAGGACGTCACCAACCTCTACAAGGTGGGTCAGCACGCGGTGAGCTTCCTGCTGAGCGTGGGCGACATGCTCATCGGCTACCTGCTGCTGCGCGGCGCCGAGGTCGCGATCGCGGCGCTCGACGGCGGATCCGCGGGCCGGGACACCGCGTTCTACGAGGGCAAGGTCGCCGTGGCGTGCTTCTTCGCCCGCACCGTCCTGCCGGAGCTGACCGCCCGCCGGGCCGTCGTCGACGGCGCCGACAACGCGATCATGGACCTGGACGTCGCCGCCTTCTGACCCCGGCTCCCGGGACGAACGGCCCGTTCGCTGCTCCCACCGCAGCGAGCGGGCCGTTCGGGTCTTTCCGGGGACGGGTGATCCCCGGGTCACAACGCCCCGGGAGATAGGTTCACGCGCGTGTCGAAGGTGCTGACCAGTCTCCCGGACGGCGAGCGGATCGGGATCGCGTTCTCCGGCGGACTGGACACGTCGGTCGCGGTCGCGTGGATGCGCGAGCACGGCGCTATGCCCTGCGCCTACTCGGCCGACCTCGGTCAGTACGACGAGGACGAGATGGGCACGCTCCCCGACCGCGCGAAGCAGTACGGCGCCGAGATCGCCCGCCTGGTCGACTGCCGGGGTCCGCTGGTCGAGGAGGGCCTGGTCGCGCTGCAGTGCGGCGCCTTCCACATCCGCTCCGGCAGCCGGGTCTACTTCAACACCACCCCGCTGGGCCGCGCCGTGACCGGCACGCTGCTCGTGCGGGCCATGCAGTCCGACGGCGTCTCGATCTGGGGCGACGGCTCGACATACAAGGGCAACGACATCGAGCGGTTCTACCGCTACGGCCTGCTGGCCAACCCGAAGCTGCGGATCTACAAGCCGTGGCTCGACGCGGCCTTCGTCGACGAGCTCGGCGGCCGGGCCGAGATGTCGCAGTGGCTCACCGAGCACGACCTGCCCTACCGCGCCAGCAAGGAGAAGGCGTACTCCACCGACGCCAACATCTGGGGCGCCACGCACGAGGCGAAGACCCTCGAGCACCTCGACGAGTCGCTGGAGATCGTCGACCCGATCATGGGCGTCCGCTTCTGGGACCCGTCGGTGACGATCGAGCCCGAGGACGTCACGATCCGCTTCGAGCAGGGCTACCCGGTCGCGATCGACGGGCAGCGCTTCGACGACCACGTCGCGCTGGTGATCGAGGCGAACGCCGTCGGCGGGCGCCACGGCCTGGGCATGTCCGACCAGATCGAGAACCGGATCATCGAGGCCAAGAGCCGGGGCATCTACGAGGCGCCGGGCATGGCCCTTCTCCACATCGCCTACGAGCGGCTGCTCAACGCGATCCACAACGAGGACACGATCGCGAACTACCACGCCGAGGGCCGCCGCCTGGGCCGGCTGCTCTACGAGGGCCGCTGGCTCGACCCGCAGTCGATCATGCTGCGCGAGAGCCTGACCCGGTGGATCGGGAGCACGATCACCGGCGAGGTGACCCTGCGCCTGCGCCGCGGCGAGGACTACTCGATCCTGCGGACGGCGGGCCCGACGCTCTCCTACCACCCCGCCAAGCTCTCCATGGAGCGCACCGAGGACGCGGCGTTCGGCCCGGTGGACCGCATCGGGCAGCTGACGATGCGCAACCTCGACATCGCCGATTCCCGCGAGAAGCTCGAGCAGTACGCCGCGATGGGCCAGCTCACCGGGCAGGCGGCATTCGTCGGGGAGATCGAGCCCGGCCGGGCCGGCCAGATCGCCGGCCGCGGCGAGGGCGAGGAGGTCGACGAGTCCGCCCTCGACCGGGCGGCGATGGAGAGCGGGACCGACTAGGTGCGCTCCGCGCATGTGAGCACTTTCGGGGGCTATAGCCCCCGAAAGTGCTCACGAGGCCGTAGGCCACCTATATCCGCCGCGCCCGGGCCTCTCCGAACAGGTAGAGCCCGAACGACACGAACCCGACGGCCACGACGATCAGCAGGAACGGGCCGAAGGGCTGCTCGGCGAGCGTCTTCAGCGCGGCGTCGAGCCCGCCCGCCCGACGCGGGTCCGCGGTCAGCGCCGCCGCCCCGAACAGCACGGCCATCACCCCGAAGGCCACCGCCCGCAGCACGTGGCCCGCGACGCCCACCCACACGAACGGCGTCCGCAGCCACGCCGGCAACCGGGAGCGGTCCAGCTCCTCGAGGAAGTCGCGCCGCACGCCGGTCCAACAGGTCGCGATCGCGGCGATGAGCACGACGACGCCGACGAGCCCGACCAGCACCCGCCCGGCGGGCAGCACCAGCAGATCGGCCGTGGCCTGCCGCGAGCCGCCGGTGCTGGAGCCCGACGACCCGGTGACGAGCAGCCGCACCCCGACCGTCGCGACGCCGAGCACCGCGAGCGCCCGGGCGCCCGACCCGATGCGCTTCTGCGTCCGGTCCCACCCCGAGGTCCAGCGGAAGCCGGTGATCGCCGCGTGCCCGTGCCAGATCCCGAACGCCACGAGCCCGAGCACGATCACGCCGATCAGGACCAGCCCGAGCGGCTCGGCCGCGATGGTCGCGAGGGCGCCCTGCTGGTCGGCCTGCCCGGGCTGTCTCCCGAGCGCGACCCGCACCGCGATCACCCCGACGAGCAGGTGCACGATCCCGTAGCCGACCAGGCCGACTCTCCCGAGCAGCTCGACCCCGCGGGACGGTGCCTCGCCCTCGCCGTCGTGCCCGAGGTCGGCGACCTCGCCGCGCACCTCCCGCGCGGCGTGGGCGGCCCGGCCCTCGCCGTCGCTCACTTCGCGTTGCAGGTGATCTCCGGCTCGGGCTCGTAGTGCACCGTCCGGGGCTCGCTGCGCGTCTGGCCGGTCTTCACGTCCTCGAGTACCCGCGTGTCGGCGATGGTGAAGCCGCCGACGCCCTTGCCGGGCTTGCACTTGGGATTGGTGCCGAGGTCCTTGGTGCCCGGAGGGATCGGGTTGGTGCGCGGCCCGGTCTGGGACGTGACGTCGTAGCGCTTCTGCCCGTAGATCTGCACCTTGACCGACGACGGCGTCCACTGCGTCCGGATGAGGACGGGGGTGTCGCCGTCGTTGCGGAACTTCAGGTCGATCGCGCCCTCGAAGACGGTGGCCTCGCGTCCCGCGGGGTAGCGGCTGATGTAGTAGCTGTGCTCCTTGTGCTCGACCTCCTCGAGGCCGGCGAAGTAGCTGGCGTTGTAGAGCGTCGTCGCGAACTGCGAGATGCCGCCGCCGATGCCCCGGGCCGGCACGCCGTCCTCGATGATCCCGGCCTCGACGTAGCCCTGCGCGGCCTCGCGCGGGCCGGTGAACCCGTTGAGGCTGAAGGTGTCGCCGGGCTTCACCGTCGCGCCGTCGACCTGGTCGGCGACCCGCTTGATGTTCTCCCCGGAGTCCGCGGCGAACCCGTTGGTCTGGAACTCGCCGATCACCGTGGCCGGGCCGAGGGCCTGCAGCGCCTCGGTGGTGACCTTCGGCGGCGTCGTCGTGTAGATCGCGTTCACCGCCCGGCCCGTGGCGGGCGGCGGCGGCGCGGGGGTACCGCCGGGCGGGACCGGCGGCGGGGTGAACGTCGTCGGCGGGGCCGCGTCGGCCGGCTCGGCGAGGGCGTCGACGAGGCCAGAGAAGGTCTTCGGGTAGTCGATCTGCCGCCCGGTGACCGCGGGGACGACGGTCGCGGCCGCCCCGGTGAAGGTGAACGACGCGTCCTGGGGCTCTGCCTCCGTCGACCCGAGGTCGCGGTCGACGACGCCCTGCGCCACCGGTACGTCGATCCGGGGCCGCAGGCCGCCGGACCCGTCGGGGTCGAACCGGAGGAAGGTGCCGATCTCGGTGGGGGAGAGCGTGGCGTTGCGGCCGTCCCCGACGACGTACGCCGGCCCGGCGACCGCGGGCTGGGCCACCTCGCGCATCGCGGTGTCGAGGCCGTCCTGGGTGACCGACACCGGCTGCGGCGTCACCGGCAGCGCGACCGGCGCCGCGTCGAGCCAGTGCTCGAGCACGACGCCGGGTGCGGCCGCGGCGTCGACGACGTGGCCGGGGTCGGAGGGCACCGGCACCGGACGGCCCCCGTCGAAGCGGATGGTGCCTTCGATCGAGGGCCGGTCCAGCTGGGGCCGCGCGCGGTCGAGCGCCTGCCCGACGGCGACCGGGTTGCCCTTGCTGACCGGGGGGACGTCGCGGTCGGAGAAGAAGGACGCGAGCCGGGTCAATGGATTCAGCGGCTGCTCGCCGGCCTGGTCGATGGTGGCGTCCACGTCGAGGTCGAGCCCGGCGGCGCGCGGGTCGAGGGCCGTGGTGGCGGCGTCCGGCCCGCTGCCGGCGACGAGGGTGATCGGGCGCGCGACGCGCGGGCCGAGCTCGTCGCGCAGCGCGCCCTCGGCGGCGAGCCGGTTCATACCGCCGACCTCGACGCCGCCCACGGTCACCCCGCGCGGGACGTCGGTGGCCGAGACGAGGAGGTCGACGACGTAGAGCAGCACGAGCAGCCCGACGACGGCGCCGCCACCGATCAGCGTCCGGGTGCGGGTGAGCCTGCTCCCGCGGGCGGCGTCGCCACCGTCCTCGTCGGACGGCGACGGTGCGTGCGGAGCGTCGACCGGGGGCAGCTGGACCGTCGCCTCGACGTCCGGATCCCGCTCGGGCTCGGCGTCGAGCGACCGCGTCGCGTCGTCGTCGAACAGGTCGCCCTCGGTCCGGGTGGCGCCCGAGGGCCCGTCCGGATTCGGAGGAGTCGTCACAGGTAGAGCCCCGTCCCGCTCGTCGACTCGGTGGTGGCGGTGGCCACGGCGTGCACGTCGCGCTCGCGCATGACCACGAAGGTCCGGCCGTCGATCTCCACCTCGGCGTGCTCGTCGGGTCCGTAGAGGACGCGGTCCCCGACCCGGACGGTCCGGACGTGGTTCCCCGTGCCGTGGACCTCGCCCCACGCGAGCCGCTTCGAGACCGACGCGGTCGCCGGGATCACGATGCCGCCGGTGCTGCGACGCTCGCCCTCGCCGGGTGCCGGCGAGACGAGCACGCGGTCGTGCAGCATCTGAATTTCCAGCCGGGGGTCCGACACGCCGGAATCGTACGGGGAGGGCCGGATCGCCCGATCCGCCGGTCGGCCGCCGCCGGGGCCGGACATGAAGAAGCCCCGTGGCTCTGCCAGGTCGGGGGTCCGGCAGCGCCACGGGGCTCGTGGTGTGTGTCGTCCCGGGCCCGGCGTTCGTTACCCGCCCGGACAGGTTCACCCGGCCGGCGCAGAAGCGCGTCGAGGGCCACGCTCCGTGCCGGACGGGCGGCCTCCGGGTGGGTCAGTGGCGCCCGAGCAGGAAGCGTCCGAAGTGCGGCACGGTGAACGCGATCCAGCCGCGCTCGGCGGAGAACACCAGGCCCTTGCGCAGCAGGCTGTCCCGGGCGGGGGAGAGCGACGACGCCCGCTTGCCGAGGTGCTTGGCCAGGGCGGAGGTCAGCACCGGGTCGTCGGAGCCCTCGGCGAGCTCGGCCATCCCCTGCAGGTACTCCCGCTCGGCCGGGGTGGCGCGCTCGTAGCGGGAGCCGAAGAAGCCGACCGCGAGCTCCGCGCCGGCGTCCGGGGCGGCGACCCGCACGTCCTCGGCGTCGATCGGGCTCTGCACCGCGGCGTCCCAAGCCGCCTTGCCGTAGGCCTGCACGAAGTACGGGTAGCCGCCGGAGACCTCGTAGAGCGCGTCGAGCGCCTCCTGGGTCAGCTTCGCGTCCTCGCGCTCGGCCGGGGCGGTGAGCGCGAAGTCGGCGTCGGCGCGGTCCAGCTGGCCGATGCGCACGTAGCGGAACAGCCGCTCGGAGTAGGACTTCGAGGCGGACAGCACCGCGGGCAGGTGCGGCAGGCCCGCCCCGACGACGACGAGCGGCGCGCCGGATTGGGAGAGCTCGTGGCACGCGGCGCAGAGGGCCGAGACGTCGTCGACCCGCAGGTCCTGCATCTCGTCGATGAGCAGGGCGACCCCGACCCCGACGTCGGCCGCGAGCTCGGCCACCACCCCGAACAGCTCGACGAGGTCGATCTCGATGTCCCCGGAATCGGCCCTGCCGTGCGCGACGGGGGCGTCGATGCCCGGCTGCCAGCGGTCCTTGAGCTTGGCGTCGGAGGGGGTCGCCCGGAGCGCGAAGGCCTTGAGGACGCCGAGGGTCTCCTCGACGCGGTCCGGGGCGCGGTGGCGGACCGCGAGGTCGCGCACCGCCCGGTGCAGGGCGGCCGCCAGCGGGCGGCGCAGGTCGGCGTCGGGACGGGCCTCGATCTTGCCGGCGCCCCAGCCGGCGCGGACCGCCATCGACCGCAGCTCGCCCAGCAGCACGGTCTTGCCGACCCCGCGCAGGCCGGTGAGCACCAGGCTGCGCTCCGGGCGTCCGCGGGCCACCCGCTCGAGCACGACGTCGAACGCGTCGAGCTCCCGGTCGCGCCCGGCCAGCTCCGGCGGGCGTTGACCGGCGCCGGGGGCGAACGGATTGCGCACCGGGTCCATGCCCTCGGAGAGTATGGGCCCGTCTAGCGATCACCGGATACATCGCGAGAAACGCCGATCGGCGTGTCGCCCGATCGGGAGCTCTACGGGCGTCTAGCCCGGGAGCTAGACGGCCGGATACGGCGCGATCCGGGCGAGGCCGGGCACTCGGAACTGCCGGCCGATCAACCACCGAGGTCCCGGCGCAGCGCATCGAGGCCCGGCCAGACGATCGCGGTGAGCATGCGGGCGAGGACGTCCGCCGGCGCCTCCTCGGTGGCGGGGTGCTCGGTGCCCAGCCACCAGTCGGTGAGGCCCTCCGCGGCCCCGACCAGGGTGTGCGCGATCGGCTCGGCGGCCTCGACGGATCCGCCGAGCTCGGGGGCGAGGAGCTCGGCGGCGCGCCCGACGATCCCCCGCCGCGCCGCGTCGACCTGGCCGGCGAACTCCCCGGTGGAGGCCTGGCGGTAGAGCACCCTCCAGCCCTGGCGGTGCGTGGTCACCGCGTGGAAGAAGGCGCGCAGCGCGCGGAAGAGCCGGCCCTCGACGTCGCCGGGACCCGTCGCACCGCCGGTGCCCACGGCGGCCGTCATCGCCGTCATCAGGCGGTCGGCCTCGCGGGCGAGGCACGCGGCGAACAGCTCGTCCTTGGTGCCGCCGTGCGCGTAGACGAGCGGCTTGGACACGCCGGCCCGGGTGGCGATCGCGTCCATCGAGGCGCCGTGCAGCCCCTCCTCGGAGAACACCGCGATCGCCGCGTCGAGCACCTGGCGGCGACGGACCTCGGGCGCGAGGCGGCGGCGAGCGGTCGGGGTCACGCTTGCATCCTATCTACTACCGCGTAAAGTAACGAACGTTGGCGGGACCGCTGGTACCGCAATCCCTGACGACGATGCTGGAGAGAAGGCCGTGACCGAGAAGATCGACGTGAACGAGCTGGGTCGCAGCGTCGACCTGAAGACGCTGTCCGAGGACGACCTGGTGGCGACCATGCGCGACGCGCTGGCCGAGCCGGAGAGCGCGACGACCGTGGACGCCTCGGTCTTCGCGCGGCTGGTCAAGGGCGCGAGCAAGTCCCAGCTCGAGGCCGTGATGACCTCCGACGCCCGCCGCCCCGTGATCGACGCGATCTTCGGGCGGATGAGCGAGTTCTACTCGTCGTCCGGGTCGAGCGCGAAGCGCCAGGTCGTGCACTGGCACGTCACCGGTGCCCCGGGCGGGGGCAGCGACGACTACCAGACCGCAATGCAGCACGGCACCTGCGCCGTCTCGACGAGCCTCGACGAGGAGCCCCGCACCGAGCTGTTCATGAACGGCACGGAGTTCCTCAAGGTGGTCACGAACAACGCGAACCCGATCACGCTGTTCATGACCCGCAAGCTCAAGGTCTCCGGCGACGTCGGGTTCGCGACGGCCCTGCAGAAGATGTTCACGATCCCCTCCGCCTGACGAGTCCTGAAGGGCGTTCACCATGGCTTTCTCGATGGAACTGTCCGAGGACCACACCGACCTGCGCGACTGGGCGCACGGCTTCGCCGAGGAGGTCATCCGCCCGGCGGCGCACGAGTGGGACGAGCGCGAGGAGACGCCGTGGCCGGTACTGCAGGAGGCCGCGAAGATCGAGCTCTACAACTTCGAGACGCTCGCCTCCTTCTGGGGTGACGAGACCGGCCTGTCGCTGCCGATCGTCAATGAGGAGCTCTTCTGGGGCGACGGCGGCATCGGCATGGCGATCTTCGGGACCACGCTCGCCGTCGCGGGCATCTTCGCCTCGGGCACGCCCGAGCAGATGGTCGAGTTCATCCCGCAGTGCTACGGCGACGCCGACGACGTCAAGGTCGGGGCCTTCTGCTCCTCGGAGCCGGAGTCGGGCTCGGACGTCTCGGCGATGCGGACCAAGGCCGTCTACGACGAGGCCAAGGACCAGTGGACGCTCTCCGGCCAGAAGGCGTGGGCGACCAACGGCGGGATCGCGAACATCCACGTGGTGCAGGCCGTCGTCGACCCGTCACTGGGCAGCCGCGGGCAGGCCGCGTTCGTCGTGCCCCCCGGGACCCCGGGCCTGGAGTCGACCCGCAAGATCAAGAAGATGGGGCTGCGCGCCTCGCACACCGCGGACGTCTTCCTCGACGACGTCGTCGTCCCCGGCTCCTGCCTGCTGGGGGGCAAGGACAAGCTCGACGAGCGGGTCGCGCGGGCGCGCGAGGGCCAGAAGTCGAAGGGCTCGGCGGCGATGCAGACCTTCGAGCTCTCTCGCCCGACGGTCGGGGCGCAGGCCGTCGGGATCGCCCGCGCGGCCTACGAGTATGCGCTGGAGTACGCGAAGGGCCGGGAGACGTTCGGCCGGCCCATCATCGACAACCAGTCGATCGCCTTCACCCTCGCCGACATGAAGACCGAGATCGACGCGGCCCGGATGCTCGTCTGGCGGGCCGCCTGGATGGGGCGCAACGGGGTGCCGTTCGAGGCGGGCGAGGGCTCGATGTCCAAGCTCAAGGCCGGCCGTACCGCGGTGTGGGCGACGGAGCGCGCGATCCAGATACTCGGCGGCGCCGGCTACTCCCGCGAGCACCCGGTGGAGCGTATGCACCGCGACTCGAAGATCTACGACATCTTCGAGGGCACCGAGCAGATCCAGCAGCTCGTGATCGCCCGCTCCATCTCCGGGCGGCACATCGCGTAGGTGCCTGCGGCTCGTGAGCACTTTCCGTCGTTATAGCGACGGAAAGTGCTCACGAGCGCGAAGCGCACCTCTCGCGGCGCAGGAACTGCCCATGGCCGTCCCGGACGCGATGGGGAGACAGGCCAGCTGCTGGTCGGTGAGCGGCGACTCGGTGACGTCGTGGACGCGGGCGGAGTCGACGAGCACCCGACGCCCGACCAGGTCCGGCGCCACGTCCGAGCCGCTGGCGTCGACGACGCCGGCGACGTCTCCGCCCTGGATGCGCGGGAACGCGATCGGGCCGAGCCACCCCGCCGGTGCGTCGGGGTCCTCGGCGGTGCCGTACGCCCCTTCGCGGGTCCGCACGTCGGTGTTGTCGAGGGCCGCGGCGCTCACTCGGACCCGGATCTGCTCCCCCCCGGGACCGGAACCGGAACGTCGTGGCGCACGACGAGGACCTCCGGTCCACCGAACGCGCTGAGGACGGCCGCGGTCATCGTGGCCTCGTCGTGCACGTCTCCGCGCCTCCTTCCGGAGCCGGCGCCGACGGCCCGACCCCGACCAGCGCCCACTCGGCTCGGAGGGCGACGCCGGTGCCACACCGCGGGTAGTCGGCGACGACCGCACCGGGCCGTCGACACCCTCGCCCGGACCGACGAACTCGTGACGACCCTGGGCGACCACGGCGTCGACGTCGTCGGGGAGCCGGTGGCGTGGTTCTACGACCCGCCGTGGACCCTGCCCTTCCGGCGCCGCAACGAGATCGCCGTGCCGGTCGCGCAGACTCCGCGCGACGACCACGGCTCGCCCCCGGGGTGAGGGTCCGGCACCGGTCCAGGAGCCTGTTCGGGCCCAGGGGATTGCCGGTTCGTGACGGCGGGCACAGCTCATCCAAGCGCCCGACCCGCAGGAGGACCGATGGCCGTCGACACCTCGCTCGCCGCCGATCCGTCGGGCGTGCCCGAGGAGCTGACCGAGGCCCTGGGCACCGACTTCTTCTCGGTGCGCGACCGGTTCACCCCGCAGCAGTGGGACACGTTCATGGCGGTACGGCGGTTCGTCGACCACGAGGTGCTGCCGGCCGCCCCCGCCGCCTGGGACGCCGCGGAGATGTCGTGGGACCTCATCCGCCAGGCCGCCGACCTGGGCGTCATCGGTGACGACGTCGCCTCCCACGGCGGTGCCGGGCTCGACCCGCTGACGTCGGGCCTGGTCAACATGGAGCTCGCCCGCGGCGACGGCAGCCTCGCGGTCTTCGTCGTCGTCCACTCCGGGCTCGCGATGAAGACGATCGACGCGCTGGGCTCCGAGGAGCAGAAGGAGCGCTTCCTCCCGGCGATGTCCCGCCTCGACGTCGTCGGCGCGTTCGCGCTCACCGAGCCGGGCCACGGCTCCGACTCGGTCGCGCTGGAGACCACGGCCCGTCGCGACGGCTCGGACTGGGTGATCGACGGCGCGAAGCGCTGGATCGGCAACGGCAGCATCGCCGGGCGCACCGTCGTGTGGGCCCGCGACGTCGACTCGGAGAAGGTCCTCGGGTTCGTCGTGGACACCTCGACGCCCGGCTACTCGGCCAGCGTCATCCCGCGCAAGGGCTCGATGCGCTCGGTGTGGCAGGCCGACATCGACCTCGACGGCGTCCGCGTCCCCGAGGCCGACCGGTTGCCCGGCGCGGAGAGCTTCGCCGACACCACCCGGCTGCTCGCCACCACCCGCGGGACGTGCGCCTGGCTCGCGCTCGGCCACGCGACCGCCGGCTACGACGCCGCGCTGCGCTACGCGATGGAGCGCCACCAGTTCGGCAAGCCGCTCGCGGGCTTCCAGATCGTCCAGGAGCGGCTGGTCCGGATGCTCGCCGAGCTCACCGGCATGCAGCTCTACTGCATGCAGATCGCCCACCTCGCCCAGGAGGGCAAGCTGGGCCCGACGATCGCCGGGCTCGCCAAGATGAACAACACGCGCAAGGCCCGCTGGATCCTCTCCGAGGCCCGGGACCTGCTCGGTGGCAACGGCATCCTGCTCGACAACCACGTGATGCGGCACATGGCCGACATCGAGTCGGTGCACACCTTCGAGGGCACCGAGACGATGCAGACGCTCATCGTGGGCCGGGAGATCACGGGCCTCAGCGCGTTCACCTGAGCCGCGCGGGGCGCCTCAGCCCTTCCACCACTTCGGCCCCTTCACCTCGACCGAGCCGAAGGCGACCTTGCCGGTGACCACCACGTGCGGCCGGCCGGAGGCGCGTCCCTGGCGACGCTTGTCCTCCACGCTGCCCGCGGTGACGCTGACCGCGTCGAGGGAGGCGCTGGCGGAGTCGGGCAGGCGCAGCTCCACCGAGCCGAGGGTCATGTCGACGTCGAACTCGACCACCTCGTGGTCGATCACGGCCTCGGTCAGGTCGAGCTCCGCCGACCCGAGCCACCCGTCGATCTCCAGTCGGCGCGGCACCGCCCAAGCCCCGGCCCGCTTGACCGATCCCATCCGCGCGTGGAGGGCGACGGTGCCGCTGGTGTCGCCGGCGGAGTAGGCGGCGCGGGTCTCGTCGGGCGGCGGGGCGGCGGTCGTCCGGGTCTGCCGGGACTCGGCGGCGGTCCGGGCGCGGGCGCGGTCGGGGTGCTCGAGCGGCAGGTCGACGACGAGCGCGTTGAGCTCGCGGCGGGCGCGCGCGGTGGTGGCGAGCCCGGAGCGGCGGTCGAACTCGAGGGTGTCGAGCAGCCCCCGCGAGACCGCGGCCTGCAGCAGCCCGACGATGTGCTCCCGGTCGTCGTGGTCGACGGGGAGGTCGGCCGGGGTCGGCGGCAGGTCGCCGGTGCGGTCGGCCGGCTCCTCGGGTCCCGACGACGGGGCCGGCGCGACGGTCTCGGCGCCGGCGGCGCTCGCCGGGGGCGTGGTGGTCGCGGGTCCGGGGATGGCCGCGGAGGTCTCGGCCTCGGCGGAGCTGGGGGTGGGCGCCTGCTCGCGCCGGTCCTCGTCGGTCATGCCCGAGAGCCTGCCGTCGTCCGGGGCGTCGGACCTCCGGGTCGGACCCTGAACTCCACCCCGAGCCCGCAAGGCCGTGCCGGGGGTCCGATCGGGCGCTCTAGCCCTGTCTCAGGTTTTCGCGATACGCGGGAAGACGACGAGATTCGACGTCGGTAGGCGCCCCGATCCCCGTGACGCGGTCAACAGATCCCGGGGGACGGCGATACGAGACCGACTGCCACGTCGAGGGGACCCGCACGGCTGCCGCGGGGACTCCGGGGGGTCCACTCGGCGGACGAGATCAGCTCCCGACGCCGGAGGTGGCCGGCTCCCGGCGCGCGGGCCCGGGCAGGACCGGCATCGCCTCGTAGCCGCGCAGGATGCGGGTCGGCCGACGCCGCGCCGCACCCGCCGGCGCCAGGTCGGGGTACCGCTCGAAGAGCGCCCGCAGCGCGACCTCGCCCTCCATGCGGGCGAGCGCGGCCCCGAGGCAGTAGTGGATGCCGCTCGAGAAGGCGACGTGGTCGCGCGCGTTCTCCCGCCCGACGTCGAACACCGCGGGCTCCGGGAAGACGTCGGGATCCCGGTTCGCGCCGGCGAGCACCGTCACGACCAGGGACCCCGCGGGGATCTCCTGGCCGGCCACCTCGGTGTCCCCGCGGGCGCGGCGCGCGGTGCGCGACACCGGGGACTCGACGCGGAGCATCTCGTCGACGGCAGTCGGCCACAGCGATGGGTCGGCCGCGAGCCGCTCCCGCTGGTCGGGGTGGTCGAAGAGCAGCCGGGAGCCGTTCCCGATGAGGTTCACCGTCGTCTCGAAGCCCGCGGCGAGCACCAGCAGCGCCGTGGAGACCAGCTCGTGCTCGGTCAGGCCACGCCCGTCGTCGTCGGCCACCGTGACGAGCTGGGAGAGCAGGTCGTCGCCCGGCTCCTCGCGCAGCCGGCGCAGGTGCCCGGTCATCCACCGGTGCAGGGCGGCCACGTTGCTCTGGACCAGGGACCACCGGTCGCGCGGCAGCCCGAGATCGAGCGAGGCGGCGGCCCCGTCGCCCCACGCGAGGAACTGCTCGCGCATCGTCGTGGGGACGCCCAGCATCTCCGAGATCACGGTGACCGGGAGCAGGCTCGCGTAGCGCGCCACCAGGTCGACCGACCGGCCGTCGTCGTCGGCGAGGGAGTCGAGGAGCCCGGCGGAGATCTCCTCGGTGCGCCCCCGCAGCGCCGCCACGCGGCGCGCGGTGAAGGCGCGGGTGACCAGCCGCCGGTACCGGGTGTGGTCCGGCGCGTCGACCGCGAGCATCGACGGCGGGTCGATCGGGCCCGGGTAGGGCGGTGGGCCCGCGAGGCGCAGCGCGAGCCGCACCGCCGCCGGCATGGCCGCGTCACGGTCGGCGACCCCGAAGTCCTCGCTGCGCAGCACCTCGGTGCACACGTCGTGGTGCACGCTCACCCGGGAGAACGCCCCGCGCGCGAAGGGCCGGTGCTCGCGCAGCCGCTCGTAGTGGGCGAACGGGTCGCCCTGCAGGTCGGGATCGAGCAGGAGCGCGGCATCGGGGTTGCCGTGGCGCGCCTGGCGCCGGATCGCTGCCCGCATGAGCCCGTGCGTGGCCGCCCACCGCACCGTGCTGCGCACCCGTCCCGGCCCGTCAGCTGGCATACCCGACCTCCCGATCACGACGCGCGAACTGGTACGGGACTGTACCGATCAGCGGTGTGACGCGTCGAGCCACGGTCGGCGGGTACTCCCGGTCCTGTGCGCACCTCTGTCTCCGCCCGCGGGCCCGTCGACCCCGACGAGGCCTGGGAGCGCTACGCCGACCTCGACCGGTGGCCGGGCTGGGCGCCCCAGATCAGCGGGGTCACCGCCCCGCGGAGCCGCCTCGAGCCGGGGCTGACCGGCACCGTGCGCGCCGCGGGCGTGGTGCACGTGCCGTTCGAGGTGCTCGCCGTCGACGAGGCGGCCCGGACCTGGTCGTGGCAGGTTCGGGTGGGCCCGGTGCGGTTGGTGCTGCACCACGGGGTGGAGCCCGACGGCGACGGCACGCGGTCGTGGCTGGTGACCGAGGGGCCGGCGCTCGTCGTCGCGCCCTACACGCCGGTCGCGTTCATCGCCCTCCACGCCCACGTGGGCCCGCACGCGCGGGCCCTGCGCGGCTGACGGCGGGCCGGACCATGGGCGAGGAGGTCACGCGCCTGGTGCTGGTGGCGGACACCCACCTGCCCTCGCGCGCCAGGGAGATCCCCGACGAGGTCTGGGCGTCGGTCGAGTCGGCGGACGTCGTCGTGCACGCCGGCGACTGGACCGAGCCCGCCGCGCTCGACGCCTTCGAGGCCCGCTCGTCGCGTTTGGTCGCGTGCTGGGGCAACAACGACGGCGACGAGCTGCGCGCCCGCCTGCCCGAGGTGGCCCGGGCCGAGATCGGCGGCCTGCGACTCGCCGTCGTGCACGAGACCGGCGACGCCCGGGGTCGCGAGCGTCGCTGTGAGGAGTGGTTCGGTCCGGGTTCGGACGACCCGGCGGACGTCCTGGTCTTCGGCCACAGCCACATCCCGTGGGACTCCACGACGCCGGGCGGCGTGCGGCTGCTCAACCCCGGCTCGCCGACCGACCGGCGCCGCCAGCCCTTCGCCACGTTCATGACGGGCCGCGTCGTCGGGGGCGCGCTCACGATCGAGCGACACGACCTCCCGCAGCGTGCCCCGGCGCGTCGTCGCTGATCACCACCGGTGAGGGTCCGGATCACGACGCGGGCGGCCCGAGAGGTGCGGGACGACCGTTCTGCCCGGTTTCCGACGATCACGAGCAACGTCGGGTGGTCCTGACCGTCCCCCTTCATGAGCACGGTCAGTGATGCCCGTACCGTTCCCCCGTCACGTCGACACGCAGTACGACGGTGCACCGCACTGACCGGCCCGACCAGGACACCGACGGGAGGACGGCAGTCGTCTCCGTACCCGGGAGACCCGGGCAACGATGCACGACGCCACGAGGACGAGGGACGCACGGAAACGGCCGCGCGACCCCTGCCATCGAGACGAAACGGCCCGATGACGCTTCTTGCCGAGAGACCTGCCGACGAGGTCGACGAGAGTGAACTCGTCGTCGGTCGTCGCATCCAGGAGTTCTCGCAGCTGGCGGGACCGATCCGCGAGCTGGACGGCGACGGCTCCGACTACCGGGTGTCCTACCGCGGTGTCGAGGCCGTCCACGGACGTGGCCGCGTGTGGCGCTCGCTCGCCGTCGCGGCACTGAACTTCGCCTTCGAAGCCCTCTTCTTCCTGTGGCTGCTCCACCCCTCGCACCGGCCGCCGGTGACCGGCCCGGTGATCGCGCAGTACGCGAACTGGGTCGTCATCGGCTCGATCGGTCTCATGGAGCTGCTGCGGCTGATCAACGTCTTCTCGCTGTCGTTGGCCTCGGTGATCTCCCGCGACCCGGTGCCGGTCCCTCCGGCGCCCAACCAGCGGATCGCGTTCCTGACGACGATCGTGCCGAGCAAGGAGCCGATCGACGTGGTCCGCGGCACCCTGCAGGCCGCGCTCCGCATCCGCTACCAGGGCATCCTCGACGTCTGGATCCTCGACGAGGGTGACGACCCGGCGGTCCGCGCGATGTGCCGCGAGCTCGGGGTCAACCACTTCACCCGCAAGGGGACCGAGAAGTACAACCGCAAGAAGGGCCCCTTCAAGGCGAAGACCAAGCACGGGAACTACAACGCCTGGGTCGCCGAGCACGGGGACTCCTACGAGATCTTCCTGTCGGTCGACCCGGACCACGTCCCGCTGCCGAACTACGCCGAGCGCATCCTCGGGTACTTCCGGGACCAGGACGTCTCCTTCGTCGTCGGGCCGCAGTGCTACGCCAACGACGAGACGTTCGTGACGCGGGCCGCGGAGTCCCAGCAGTTCCCGTTCCACTCGCTGATCCAGCGGGCCGCGAACCGCTACAACGCCGCGATGCTGGTCGGGACGAACAACGCGATCCGCATCAGCGCCCTCAAGGGCATCGGCGGCCTGTCGGACTCGGTCACCGAGGACATGGCGACCGGCCTGAAGTTCCACACGCGGCGCAACCCGCAGTCCGGGGCCCGCTGGAAGTCGGTGTACACCCCCGACGTCCTGGCCGTCGGTGAGGGCCCGTCGTCGTGGGGCGACTTCTTCTCCCAGCAGATGCGCTGGTCGCGGGGCACGTTCGAGGTGCTGCTCACCGAGTTCTGGCGGCGTCTGCCACTGCTCTCGCCGGGGCGCGCGCTGCACTACTGCCTGATCACGACGTTCTACCCGTCGATGGCGATCGGCTGGATCCTCGGCGCGGTCAACGCCGTGCTGTTCCTCTCGCTGGGCGTCCAGGGCGTCGTCGTGCCGGTGCAGCTGTGGCTGGCGCTCTACATCGACGCCACCGCCTTCCAGCTCTGGGTCTACCTGCGCAACCGGCGCTACAACGTCAGCCCCTACGAGGCCGAGGGCTCCTCCGGCGTCAAGGGCATGCTGATGTCGATCTACGCATCGCCGATCTTCGCGGCGTCGCTGATCGCGACGCTGCTCCGGCTGCCGGCCCGGTTCGTGGTCACGCCCAAGGGGCTCTCGTCCACCGCGGACCACGTCCTGACGTTCCGGCGACACCTCCAGTGGGCGCTGGTGCTGGTGGCGGCCATCGTGGCGTCGATCGTCATGGGCTACGCGGCCCCGGCGGTGCTCCTGTGGCCCGTCGTGGCGCTGTGCGCCTGTCTCGCGCCGCCCACGCTGTGGATCATCGAGCGGGTCGTCGGGCGCCAGCCGGTCCTCACCGCCGAGGGCCCGCGCACCGCGACCGGGCGCACGGGCATCACCACCGAGTCCCTGCAGCGCGCCGCGCTCGACGCGCTCATCGCGCAGGGGCCGGACTCCGCGCCGTTCCGCTCGCCCATCGCGGACCGCCTCCCCGACGGCTGGGTCCGCACCGGGGTCCCGGCCACCGTGGGGGCGGGTGCTGCCGGCGGGGGCGGTGTCGACTCCCCGACGACGGCGGTCCGGCCCGAGGGTCCTGCCGGGCCCCGGCCCCCGCGCGACGTCACGTCCGGCGACCGCTACCAGCCGCTCCCGCGCGGGTGGGTCCGCGACGGCGAGCAGGCTCCCGAGACCGAGGTGCGGCGCGCTGACCCGCCGTCGCCGGGTCCGCGGGCGAACGGGCTGCGGCCGCGCCCCGTGCCGGCGCCCGGCGAGCCCCGTCCCCGCCCGGCCGGCGCGCCCCCGAACGGGACCCCGGTCCCGCCGCCCACCGTCGCCGGTAACGGGCACGCCCTGCCCGCGCCCGGTCCGGGTGGACCCGGTCGGCCGGGGGCCCCGCGACCCGGCCAGCCCGTGAACGGCCAGCCCCTTGCTCACGGTCAGTCCGTGATCGGCCAGGCGGGTCCGGGCCAGCCGGCTGCCGGTCAGCCCGCGAACGGCCAGGTCCCGGCGAACGGCCAGGCCCCGGCGAAGGGCCAGGCCCCGGCGAACGGCCAGGCCGCGAAGGGTCAGCCCCCCGCGGCCGGTCAGCCGGCGGCTCCAGGCGGCGCCGCGGCCCTCGGTCCCGGCGGGCCGCGCCCGGCCGGCCCGCGCCCGAGCCCGTCGCCCCGCCCCGGCCCGGCACCGGCCGACCCCACCCGGACCCAGGCCCCGGCCCAGCCCGGGGAACGTCCGGCCGCCGACGCCGGCGGGCAGGCCGAGGGCGGGCGTCCCACGCCCGCTCCGCGGCCCGTCCGCCGCAGCCGGCCCCTCCGGCCCACCCCGACCACGGAGGGCGCGCGCCCCGAGGGTCCCGACGCGCCGCGGCCCGGCGAGCCGGCACCCCGGACCGAGAACGGTCGGCCCACGCCCGGCCCGAGCCCGGCTCCGCGCCCCGAGGCCCGTCCGCGGCCCGGGCCTGCCGACGCGGCCCCGGCCGCCGGTGCGCCCGGCGCGCCGTCGGAGTCGCGGCCCGAGCAGGCCGTCCGCACCACCGCGGTCCACCGCAACGAGATCGCCCCGCTGGAGCGGCGGTCCCGCGCGGCGGCCAACGGCCGTGCGGCCGCGGACGGCGCGGCCGCCCCGGACCGTGCCGCCGTCGCCGGCGGCACGCCCGAGGACGGCGTCGCGCCCTCGTCACCGGCGACGGGGACGGGCACGCTCGCGGGCCGGCCCTCGCCGTCGGCGCGACCCCGGCCGACGCCGGCCGCGCCCGCACCGTCGTCCGACGGATCGGACGACGGCGACGGGATGTCCACCGCCGAACGGTCCCTGCACGCGTCGACGGTCGCGGTGCGCGTGGTCGCGCTGGCGGCCGTGGCGCCCGCCGTCGCGGCGGCGCGCAGCGACGGGGCGGCGCGGCGGACCCGGGAGCCGGAGCAGACCGAGGCCAGCTGAGTCGCCGCGAGGATCGATCCGGCGCGGATCGATCCACGGCGACGGCGCACGCGGAGGCCTCGGGTCCGTTCGGCTCCTGCCCCGGGTGTGGGAGCACGGTGAGGACCGGGGTGCGAACGGGTCACATCCGGCCGGATGGGACTCTTGGCCGCGACGAGGCCGGCCCGGCATCGGGAGCGGTCGCGAGGAACACCGGGGGTGGCTCGGAAGGATGTCGGCACGACGGAGGCGCATCGCCGCGGCGGCGCTGGCCGCGGTCGCGGCGATGACACTGGCGGCATGCTCGGGCGGGGGATCCCAGCAGGCGTCGCAGGCACCCCAGACGGTCGTGCCGCCCGCGGCCTCGGAGTTCTGGGTGGACCCGGCCTCGGAGGCCGCCAAGCAGGTCGAGCAGTGGCGCAAGGACGGCCGGGTCGCGGACGCGGCGGAGCTGGAGAAGATCGCCCGCCAGCCGGTGGCCCGCTGGATCGGCAGCGAGGGCAACACCACCACCGAGGTCAAGGGCATCGTCGGCGAGGCGAAGCAGGCCGGTCGCACGCCCGTCCTCGTCGCCTACAACATCCCCAACCGCGACTGCGGCCAGTACTCGTCGGGTGGCGCCGACAACGACGACGCCTACCGCGACTTCGTCCAGCAGATGGCCGACGGGCTCGGCGGCACGAAGGCCGTCGTCATCCTCGAGCCCGACGCGCTCGCGCAGACGCTCACCAAGTGCGAGGGCCAGGGCGAGCAGGGCGACCGGGAGGGCCTGCTCGCCGGCGCGGTGAAGACGCTCAAGGGCGCCGGCGGCGAGGTCTACATCGACGCGGGTAACCCGGGCTTCGTCACCGACACCGGGCAGCTCGCCGACGGCCTGCGCAAGGCCGGGGTCGACGACGCGGCCGGGTTCGCCCTCAACGTCTCGAACTTCCAGCGCAACGACGCCGTCGAGTCCTACGGGAAGAAGGTCTCCGACCAGCTCGGCGGCAAGAAGTTCGTCATCGACACGAGCCGCAACGGCAACGGGTCCTACAACGGCCCCGAGCAGCCGACCTGGTGCAACCCGCCCGGACGCGCCCTCGGCACCCCGCCCACCCGTCACACCGGTGACTCCCGCGTGGCCGCGTACCTGTGGGTGAAGGAACCCGGCGACTCCGACGGCAACTGCCGCGGCTCCCCCGCCGCGGGCGACTTCATGCCCGACTACGCGCTCGGCCTCGCGAAGGCGACCAAGAGCTCCTGACCCCCGTGGGCCCCCTCGGCGTCGAGGGGCCCCACCGGTGTCTCAGGCGCACGCCGGGATCAGGTGCCGTACGCGTAAACCACGGCGGCCATGTCCTCCTTGCCGTGCCCCGCCCCGCTGGCGGCGGCCAGGCGGTCGGCGATCGCGTCGGCCAGCGTCGTCGCCGTGCCGGCCTCGGTCATGGCGTCCCGGATCAGCTCGGTGTCCTTGATGACCCCGTCGAGCTGGAAGGACGGGGCGAAGTCCCCGGTCACCATGGCCTTGCCCTTGAGCTGGAGGTAGGGCGAGTCGACGGCCTGGCCCTCCACGGCCTCGAGGAACTGCTGCGGGTCCAGGCCGAGCCCGCGTGCCAGCGCGATCGACTGCGCCACGCCGTTCACCATGGTGCCGATCCAGGCGTTCACCGCGAGCTTGAGCTTGCTGCCGTCGCCGAGGGTCTCGCTGACCCACTGGGTCCGCGACCCCATGGCGTCGAACGCCGCCGAGACCTTGTCCCGCAGCGCCGAGGGCCCGGAGACCAGCCACACCAGCTTGCCGTTCTCGGCCGGCGCCTTGGTGCCGAGCACCGGCGCGTCGAGGACGTCGATCCCGCGCTCGGCGGCGAACGACGCCACGCGCCGCGTGCCCTCGATGCCCACCGTGCTCGACTGCACCCACACCGCGCCCGCCGGCCACGACTCGGCGACGTCGGCCATCACCGACAGGACCGGCTCG
Source organism: Actinomycetospora sp. (assembly GCF_036497585.1). GTDB lineage: Bacteria > Actinomycetota > Actinomycetes > Mycobacteriales > Pseudonocardiaceae > Actinomycetospora. The sequence continues at coordinate 25,938 of NZ_DASXJD010000243.1, forward strand.
ATGTCGAAGAACATGGTGACGACAACCTCGGCGCCCGCGACCGCCTCGGCCGCGGAGCCGGCCACCGTCGCCCCGTCGTGGGCGAGGGGCTTCGCCTTCTCCGGGCTGCGGTTCCAGACGGCGACGTCGTGTCCCTCGCGGAGCAGGCTGCGGGCCATCCCCGCGCCCATGATCCCGGTGCCGAGCACCGCTACTGAAGTCATGCCGGGGGGATACCCGGGCCGTCAGCGGCCCATCGTGAAGAACTCCGCGTTGGGACGCAGCGCGGTCAGGTGCGCGAGGCGGTTGGACATCGCGAAGAGGGCGGTGATGGCACCGACGTCCCAGATCTCGTCATCGGACAGGCCCGCCTCGCGTGCGGCGTCGATGTCGTCGTCGGTGAAGGACGCGGAGTCGACGGCCAGGGTGAGGGCGAGGTCGACGATGGCGCGCTGCCGCCCGGAGAGCTCGGCGCCGTAGGGGTTGATGCCGACGTGGTCGGCGAGCTCCGGGTCCTTGGTGCGGATCCGCAGGATCGCGCCGTGGGCGACGACGCAGTACGCGCAGTGGTTCGCCCCGGACGTCGCGACGACGACGAGCTCGCGCTCGGCCTTGGACAATCCTTCGTCGCTGTCCATCAGCGCGTCGTGGTAGTCGAGGAACGCCCGCAGCTCGCGGGGCCGGCGACCGAGGGCGCGGAAGATGTTCGGGACGAAGCCGGACTTCTCGGCGATCGCGCCGACGCGCTCGCGCAGGTCGTCCGGGAGGTCGGCGAGCTCGACGACGCCGAAGCGGCTCACATCGCTCATGGCCGCGACCGTAGTCCGCGGATCAGGATCCCGGGGCCCGGAACGTGGTGTGGCAGCGCTGCTCGGTCACCGACTTGATGTGCGCCACGGCGGGCTCGGCCTGCTGCCGCAGCGTCGTCAGCTCGTCGCGATCGATCTTCCTCGGATCGCCGCCGGTGCGCGCGAGGGAGTCGAGCCCCTGGTCGGTGAGCCGCTGCACCGTGCGCCAGTCGGCCGCGAGCTCCGGCGGGGCGGTGGCGACGAGGTCGTCGACCTGCTTGCGGGCCGCCGCGCCGGCCCTCTGCACCCCGCCCTGGCCGGCCTGGGGCGAGGACTGCTCGGCCTGCACGCGGGCCACGGTGGCGCAGTAGGACCGCACGGCGGGGTCCACCGTCGTCGTCGGGGCCGCCGGGACGGACGCGGCCGTCGGCGCCGGATCGCCACCGCAGGCGCCGAGCAGCACCCCCGAGAGGACGAGGCCCGTCGCGAGGGTCGCCGTCCGGGCGCCCCGGCGTGTGGGGGCGGCTGCGCTGGTGCTCATCGCCGCGGTCCCTCCTCGTGCTCCTCGTCGGTGTGCTCCCCGACCGCCGACGGCCCGATGTTGGCACCCGCCGCGCCGGCGTCCCGGCCCGGGTCCCTCCGCCGCGTCCCGGTGACCGCCCGGGGTGACGCAGCCCGGGCAGGGCTCCCGCCTCCGGCCCCCGTCGTGCCACAGTGACCGCCATGCACGTGAGCGACGAACACCGGGCGATCGTCCGACGCTGGTGCGCCCAGCGCGTGCCCGCGTCGCAGCGTGACTCCCTGCAGATCTCCTACACGGAACGGGCGGGCCGGATCACGCTGTCCTGCCGGCGTGCCCCGGTGTTCCCCGAGCTCGCCACCGAGTGGTCCACCGCCCCCATCGCGCAGCTGCGCTACGACGCCGCCGACGGCCGGTGGGTGCTGCTGTGGCCGGATTCCGGCGGCCGGTGGCACCGCTATCCCGACGAGACGAAGGCCGTGTCCCCCGCGCCGCTGCTCGACATCATCGACGCGGACCCGACCGGCATCTTCTGGGGGTGACCCGCTCGCCGGACGAGGCGGCCCAGCCGGACCTCGCGACGATGGCCGCGCGCGTCACCGCCTTCGACGCCGCGCACCGCCGGGAGGTCGACCCCGCGACGCTCACCCCCGTCCGCGGCCGTGACGGGGACCTGGGCCCGCCCCGCCGGGCCGCCGTCGCCGTCGTCGTGCTCCGCGACCCGGAGCGGGGGCCCGGGGTGCTGCTCACCCGCCGGACGTCGCGGCTGCGCGACCACCCCGGCCAGTTCGCCCTGCCGGGCGGGTCGGTCGACCCGGGCGAGGACACCGTGACGGCGGCCCGCCGCGAGCTGGACGAGGAGCTCGGGCTCCCCCTCGCGCCGGACCGGGTCGTCGGGCTGCTCGACGACTACCCGACGCGGTCCGGCTTCGTCATCACCCCGGTGGTCATGACGGTGGACGCGGCGGTGGCCTCGCTGACGCCGTCGCCGGACGAGGTGGCGCGGGTCTACCACGTGACGCTCGACGAGCTCGACGTCGAGCCGTACTACCTGGAGATCCCGGAGTCGGACCGGCCGGTGGTGCAGCTGCCGATCGTCGGGCACCGGGTGCACGCGCCGACCGCGGCCGTGCTGCTGCAGTTCCGCGAGGTCGCGCTGCGTGACCGCCCGACCCGGGTCGACGGGCTCGAGCAGCCGGTCTTCGCCTGGCGCTGAGACCTCGCGCAGTGACGGTGGAGGATCCAGAGAGTACCCACGTCGACGGGGTTCTGTTTCTGGATCGTTGACGACGCGTGACGAGCGCCCCGAATCGGTGCGCCGAGCGGATGCCCCGTGGTTGTGTGGTCAGGCACCCTGACGAAGGAAGCGTGACGCTCGTGTGCGGAATCGTCGCTGCGTACGGTGACATCGACCCGGAGAAGTGCGAGCGCATGCTGGCTCGCATCAACCACCGAGGCCCTGACGACTCGGGCCGCATCCAGCTCGAGACGGCCTGGCTCGGACACCAGCGCCTGTCGATCATGGACGTGACCGGCGGCAAGCAGCCCATCGCGGACGAGACCGGCTCCGCCTACGTCGTCGGGAACGGCGAGATCTACAACCACGAGGCGATCCGGGACCAGCTCTCGGAGGTCCGCTTCGCGACCGACTCGGACACCGAGTCGGCGTTCCGCCTCGTGCTGCGCGACGGCTCGGCCGCGCTGCACGACCTGCGCGGCATGTACGCGCTGGCGATGGCCCACACCGACGGCCACGGCGTCGTCGCGCGGGACCCGATCGGCATCAAGCCGCTCTACTGGGCCCGCCTCGACGACGTCACGCTCTTCGCCAGCGAGCTGCGCGCCTTCGACGAGGAGGACCAGCCGATGGTCGAGGCGTTCCCGCCGGGGTACGTCTGGACCCCCGGCCTGCCGGGCGCCAACGTCGCCGACGGCTCGATGGTCCGGTTCGCCGACGCCGTGCCGGTGCACGTCCGCCCGGCGCGCTACGCCCCGGACAAGAACTGGGACGAGGCCACGCTCTCGCACGTGCGGATGGTGCTCACCGACTCGGTGCGCCGGCACATGATGTCCGACGTCCCCGTCGGGGTGTTCCTCTCCGGTGGCCTCGACTCCGCGATCGTCGCCGCGGTCGCGGCCAAGGTCGCGCAGGAGAAGGGCGAGAAGCTGCCCACCTTCGCCGTCGGGACGGAGAACAGCGCCGACCTGCTGGCGGCGCGGGCGGTCGCCGAGTACCTCGGCACGGAGCACCACGAGATCATCCCGACCGCCGAGGACCTCGAGGAGGCCCTCGACGAGGCGGTGACGGTGATCGAGCACTTCGACCCGGCGCTGGTGCGCTCCGCGGTGCCGAACCTGCTGCTGGCCCGCGAGGCCGTCAAGCACGTCAAGGTCGTGCTCACCGGCGAGGGCGCCGACGAGCTGTTCGCCGGCTACTCCTACGTCCACGAGGACCCGGCGTTCGGCACGCCGGACGCCCTGCAGGCCGAGCTCGTCCGCTCCATCGAGACGCTGCACGAGCTGAACCTGCAGCGCTGCGACCGCACCACGATGAACTACGGCCTCGAGGCCCGGGTCCCGTTCCTCGACGCGACGGTCATGGAGGAGATGCTCGCCGTCCCGGCCGAGTGGAAGCTCATGGGCGAGGGCCGCACCGAGAAGCAGCTGCTCCGCGAGGCGTTCCAGGACATGGTGCTCGACGACATCCTCTGGCGCGGCAAGGAGCAGTTCGGCGACGGCTCCGGGGCGGGTGAGGTGCTCGCGGAGCTCGTCGAGAAGGAGAAGGCGAAGGAGGGCGCCCAGGGCGCCGAGGCCCCGGCCGTCGAGAACGGCTGGGACCTGCGCAGCGACGAGGAGATCGCCTACTACCGGACCTGGGTCCGGACCTTCTCCGGCGTCCGGCCGAACCGGACACTGGGCGCGTTCGCGACCGCCTGACACGAAGGGCCCCGGGTCGGCGATGCCACGGATTGCGGCGTCGACGGCCCGGGGTAGCCGGTGACCATGACCAACGTTCCCGACGTCAGGCTGAACAGCGGCGCCTCCATCCCGCAGCTCGGGTTCGGCGTGTTCCAGATCGACCCGCAGGACACCGCGAAGACCGTGCAGACCGCCTTCGAGGTCGGCTACCGCCACATCGACACGGCGCAGATGTACGGCAACGAGGCCGAGGTCGGCGAGGCCATCGCGAACTCGGGGCTCCCGCGCGACGAGGTCTTCGTCACCACGAAGTGCAACAACTCGAACCACGGCTACGACGACTCGCAGCGTGCGCTCGACGAGAGCCTGGCGAAGCTCGGGCTCGAGTACGTGGACCTCTACCTCATCCACTGGCCGCTGCCCGGCAAAGACCTCTACGTCGAGACGTGGAAGGGCTTCGAGCAGGCCGCGAAGGACGGGAAGGCGCGTTCCATCGGCGTCTCGAACTTCAAGACCCACCACCTCGACCGGCTCGCACGGGAGACCGGCACGACGCCGGCGGTCAACCAGATCGAGCTGCACCCGCACCTGCAGCAGCCCGAGATGCGCGAGTACCACCGGCAGCACGGCATCGCCACCGAGGCCTGGAGCCCCATCGGGCAGGGCAAGGGCGTCATCGACGAGGACCGCATCGTCGCGATCGCGAAGGGCCACGACAAGACGCCGGCCCAGGTGACGCTGCGCTGGCACATCCAGCTCGGGAACATCATCTTCCCGAAGTCGGTGACCGACCACCGCATCCGCGAGAACTTCGACATCTTCGACTTCGAGCTCACCGACGAGGAGATGTCGGCGATCGGCGGGCTGGACCAGGGCAAGCGCCTCGGCCCGGACCCCGACCAGTTCGACCGTTGAGACCACTCCGGTCGCACTCCCTCGGCGACCGGACGCCGGGACGGCCCGGGTGCCCTCGCCGGGCACCCGGGCCGTTCGCGCGTTCACCAAGGAGGACGGGATGGGCTTCTCCGACGAGTGCCGGGCCGGGTCCGCCGGGGCCTGGGACGCCGCCGTCGGGCACCGGTTCGTCGACGAGCTGTGGGCGGGCTCGCTCGACGACGCCGTGCTCGCCCGCTACCTGGTGCAGGACCTGCAGTTCCTCGACGCCTTCGTCGCCCTGCTCGGGGCGGCCGTCGCGACCGCCGGGCGGCCCCGCCCGCGCCTGGTGCTCGCCCGCCAGCTGGGGCTCGTCGCCGGGGACGAGGACGACTACTTCACCCGGGCGCTGGACCGGCTCGGCGTCCCGGGCCCGGAGCGCTGCGACCCGGTCCTCGCGCCACCGACCCGGGGCTTCCTCGACCTGATGGACACCGCCCGGCGCTCGGGCGACCACGGCGTCGTGCTCACCGTGCTGCTGGTCGCGGAATGGCTCTACGCCGACTGGGCCGCCCGCGAGCAGCCGGCGCCCGACGATCCGCTGCACGCCGAGTGGATCGAGCTCCACCGCGGTCCGGCGTTCACGGCGTGGGTGGCGTTCCTGCGCGACGAGGTCGACCGGGTGGCGACGACGGCCGGCGGGGCCGTCCGGTCGCGGATGGCTGAGGTCTTCGGGCAGGCCGTGGAGCTGGAGCGGGAGTTCTTCGACGCCGCGTACGGCTGGACGACGGACCGGGGCTGAGCTCGGGACGAGCGCCGGCGGATCGGGCGACGGCCGCGTCGACAAGGCGGCGGGGTTCGGAGGGCCGCGGCTCAGGCGGCCGCGCGCCGCCGGTTCGCGAGCCGACGCCGCTGCGCGTCGAGGTGCGGCCGGGCCCGACGCTGTCCACCGCGGGCGTCGATCGCGGCCGCGAGGGCGTCGAGCACCCGCGCCAGGCGCTCGACGTCGGGCGCCCAGCCGCGCCGCTCGCACTCCTCGAGCCAGTCCACCGCCCCGCGGTGCCCCCGCTCGCCGTTGCACCGCCCGCACGCCGCGACCTCGTTCTCCAACCACGACGGCCCGCCCCTGACCTTCGGGATCACGTGATCGGTCGTGGCCGGGACCCGGCCGTCGAGCGGGCGGGCGCACCACAGGCACGTGGCCCCGTCGCGGACGTGCGCCGCCGCGAGCCGCTCGGAGCGCCCGGGCTGTCGCATCCCCTCCAGGATGCCCCGACCCGCCGTCGAGCGCCCGTGTGACGGTTGGGTGACGGGACCCCGCGGCCGATTGATGGCCCCGCCGCCGCGTGCATGCCTACCGGAGCAGCCGTGGCTCGAGAAGGGGGACCGTGCCGACCTACGCGTTCCGTTGCCCGGCAGGTGTACCTGCTGCTCGGCGCCGCGCCCGTCGAGGGACGCCTGTCGGGGGTGGTCGACATCCCCGACTCGTGCGCCACGCTCTACGTCCCCACGGCGATCTTCGACGTCGACGTCCGCCCGGGCGCCGCCGGACCCACCCGCGTCGAGCGCGGGCAGTGCGCCGTGAGCAGCTGAGCCGCGGCCGGGAGAAGATCGGTCGCGTGACGACCGAGACGCCCTGGTGGCGCGACGCCGTGATCTACCAGGTCTACATCCGCAGCTTCGCCGACTCCGACGGCGACGGGATCGGGGACCTGGCCGGCCTCACCGACCGGCTCGGCTACCTCCGCGACCTCGGCGTCGACGCGCTGTGGATCAACCCCTGGTACGCCTCGCCCCAGGTCGACAACGGCTACGACGTCGCGGACTACCGCGCGATCGAACCCGCCTACGGCACCCTCGCCGACGCGGAGAAGCTGATCGACGCGGCCCACGAGCACGGGCTGCGGGTGATCCCCGACCTCGTCCCCAACCACCTCTCCTCGCAGCACGCCTGGTTCGCCGAGGCGCTCGCCGCGGGCCCCGGCTCGCCGGAGCGCGCCCGCTTCGTCTTCCGCCCGGGGCGCGGCCGTGACGGCGGGGAACCCCCGACGAACTGGCGGTCCCATTTCGGCGGGCCCGCCTGGACCCGGGTGACCAGCCCGGACGGTGGACGCAGTGAGTGGTACCTGCACCTGTTCGACCCCGGCCAGCCCGACGTGGACTGGCGGCACCCCGACGTGCGGGCCGAGTTCGAGGAGGTCCTGCGGTTCTGGTTCGACCGGGGCGTCGACGGGTTCCGGGTCGACGTCGCCCACGGGCTCGTCAAGGACGCCGACCTCCCGGACCTCCCCGAGGCCGGGGACCTCACCGGCGCCTCGCACGACCCGGGCGCGCACCCCTTCGCCGACCGCGACGAGGTCCAGGAGATCTACGAGTCCTGGCGAGGGATCGCCGACGAGTACCCCGGCGCCCGGATGTTCGTCGCCGAGGCGTGGGTCCCGAGCCCGGAACGCTTGGCCCGCTACGTCTCCCCGGGCCGGCTGCACACCGCGTTCAACTTCGACTTCCTCCTGGCGCCGTGGGAGCCCACGGCGCTGCGCGAGGCGATCGACGTCACCACCGGGCACCTCCACGGCGTCGGCGCCCCCGCGACCTGGGTGCTCGAGAACCACGACGTCGTCCGGGCCCCGAGCCGCTACGGGCGCCGTCGCGACGGCACCGTCGACGTCGCGCTGGGGGCACGGCGGGCGCGGGCGGCGCTGCTGCTGACGACGGCGCTGCCCGGCGGCGTGTACGTCTACCAGGGCCAGGAGCTGGGGCTGCCGCAGGTCTCGGACCCGGCAGACCTCCCCGACCACGCCCTCCGCGACCCCACCTGGGAACGCTCCGGGCGCACCGAGCGCGGCCGCGACGGGTGCCGGGTGCCGCTGCCATGGACAGCAGAGCCGGCGGGCCATTTCGGGTTCGGTCCCGACGACGGCCGGGCGCCGTGGCTCCCGCAACCGGACTGGTTCGGCGGGTACGCCGTCGACGTCGAGGACGGCGACCCCTCGTCGACGCTCACGCTGGCCCGCGCGGCCCTGGCCCGCCGCGCGGCGCTCGACGCGCTGGGGGAGGGCCCCCTGAGCTGGGAGTCGGCGCCCGGCGACGAGGTGCTCGCGTTCCGGCGCGGGCCGGGCTTCGCCTGCGTGGTCAACCTCTCCGCGGCGGCGGTGCCGCTGCCCGCCCACGGGGAGGTCCTGCTGGTCAGCACCCCCCTCGACGACGACGGCGCGCTCGTCCCCGACGCCGCCGCGTGGCTCGTCGTCGACTGAACGCCGCGCAGATGTGACATCGCGGGTGGGGACGCGGCCGACCGGACGTGGTGGGCTCGAGGATCACGTCCGTCCCCGGGGAGGTCCGAGATGCCACCACCGACCGACGCCGAGTACTTCGAGCTGGGCGACGTCACTCTCGTGCACGGGGCGACGCTGCGCGGCGCGCGCCTGGCCTACAAGACCTACGGCACGCTCAACGCCGACCGCAGCAACGCCGTCGTCTACCCGACGTGGTACTCGGGCTGGCACACCGACAACGAGTGGCTCATCGGCCCCGGCATGGCCCTGGACCCCGACGAGTGGTTCATCGTCGTGCCGAACATGCTCGGCAACGGGCTGTCGACCTCGCCGTCGAACGCCGCACCGCCCTACGACCGCGCGCGCTTCCCGCTGGTGACCTTCGCCGACCAGGTGGAGTGCCAGTACCGGCTGGTCACCGAGCACTTCGGCATCACGACGCTGCCGCTGGTCACCGGGTGGTCGATGGGAGCCGGTCAGACCTACC
>NZ_DASXJD010000244.1:0-3923 GCF_036497585.1 Actinomycetospora sp.
CGCCGGCGCCCGCTGTCGGTGCCGGTCCAACCTCCGCGTCCCGCCCTTAGGGGGTTCGGGGGGTCGCGCTGTCGTCGGCGGCCGCCCGGGCGACTCCTCCAGAATCGTCGGCCCCGCAGCGGCTCGCCCCAGGCAGAATCCTTAGTCGTGTCGCGGTCTCGGGGGTGGGGCAGGTGGTCGAGGCTCTCGTCCCCGGCGGTGTGGAGGGGGTCGGGCGAGCGGGCGAGCTCACCCGGCTGCTCGAGGTGGCGCGGCAGGCACGCGCGGGCCCGCCCCCGCCGGTGCTGATTACCGGGCCGGCCGGCATCGGCAAGTCCGAGCTCGTCGACCGGCTCCGACGGCGGGTCGGCGGGTCCGGCTCCGACGCTGGAGCCGAGACCATGACCGTCGTGCGGGCGGTCGCGCCGGGCGAGGGGCCCAGCCGGCCGGGTGCCCTGCTGGAAAGCTGTCTGGCCGCGGCCCGGGCGGCCGGTGCCGCCGCGGCCGCGGTCCCGCCCGAGATGCCCGACGGGCTGTCCCCGCGGAGTGCCTCGGCGCTGCTCGCCGCCTTCGACGAGCTCGACGACGCCCGGCCGGTGCTGTTCGTGGCGGACGACCTGCACCGCGCGGACCCCGAGTCGCTCGGTGTGCTGCGCCGTCTGCTGCGCCGCCTGCATCCGCTGCGAGTGATGGCCGTGCTCGTCGGTCACGACCGGCCGGACGACTGGCTCGAGCCGCCGAGTGGCGACGCGTGGCCGCTGGACACGGTCCGGATGACGCTGCGGGGTCTCACGGTCGACGAGATCACCGACCTGGCCAACGAGGTCGACCCCGACGTCACCACGTGGTCGGCCCGGCGCCTGCGGGAGGAGACCGACGACAACCCGATGTACGTCCGGGCGGTGCTCGCCGACGGCGGCCTATCCGAGCGCTACCGGCTCGGCCGGCCCCGCCCGCCGGGCTCCCTCGTCACGAGCCTGCGTCGGCGACTGGCGCGGCTGCCGGCCGCTCCGCGGGAGGCGCTCGAGGCGCTCGCCGTGGTGGGTGCCCCCGCGCCGGTGCGGCTCCTGCGGGCGCTCACGGGCCGCGACACGGTCTCCGAGGACTGCGCCCCGCTCGTCCGCGAGGGCCTCCTCGAGGCGCAGGTCGACGAGACCGACGAGATCCTCGCGTACCGGTCGGCGCTGGCCCGCGACGCCGTGTACGGGAGCCTACCGGCCGCGCGCCGCCGCGGGCTGCACGGGCGCGTCGCCCGCCTCGTCGACGGGCCCGCGCGGTGGCGCCACCTCGTGGGGAGCACCGACGGCCCGGACGCCGGGCTCGCCGACGACCTGGAACAAGCCGCGACGACCGAGTTCGAGCGCGGGGCCCTGGTCACCGCGGCGGAGTATCTGCAGTGGGCCTCGGCCCGCAGCCCCGACGCCGTGTCCGCGACGCGGAGGCTCACGGAGGCCGTCCGCCTGCTGGTCTACGCCGCCCGCGAGGGCACGCCCTGCAGCACGCGAGCGTCGTCGACGATCTCCCCGACTCGCCGGCCCGCTCGGAGCTGCTCGGGCTTCTGGCCTTCGCCCGCAACGAGGTCGCCGCCGCGCGAGACCTGCTCACGGCGGCGCGGTCGGGTGTGGACGATGGCGACCCTCCCCGGTCGGTGGCGCGCCTCGACCTCGAGCTCGCTTACGTGCATGCCATGCTCGGTGCAGGCGACGAGGCCACTGCGGCGGCGACCCGCGCGATGCACCTGGTACCCGAGAACGCCCGCCTGGTTCCGGTCGCCCGCGCCTTCCTCGCCGCCGGGGCCGCGCTCACTGACGGGCCGGCGGCGGGCCTCGACGAGCTCGCGTTCCTCCCCGACGAGCCGACCCGGGCGGTCCCGAGCGAGCTGGCCGCTCTGACCTACCGGGGCATCCTGCGGGGGCTGCTCGGCCGGCTCGCTCCGGCGACCGCGGATCTGCAGGTCGTCGCCCGACGCCGCGGCACGCCGCTCGCCCACCTCCTCGGGGTGTCGGCCCAAGTCCACCTGGTCTGGTGCGCCTACCTGCTCGGGGAATGGGACGCGGCCCGGCGGGAGCTCGACGCGGCGTTCGAGGCCGCCACCCTGCACGGCCGCAGCTTCGACCACGCCGCGCTGCGGTCGCTGTCGGTGATCCTCTACGCCGGGCGCGGCGAGCGGGACGCGGCGCACCTCGAGCTAAGCCGGGCCACGGAGCTGACCACGGCCGCGGACTTCCTCGGGCCGCGCGTGCACCTCACGCTGGCCCACGCGGCAATCTGTCAGGCCGACGACCGCGCGGAGGACGCAGCGACCGCGCTGGGCTCCCTGACGCCGGACGTCGTGGAGGCCGACCGCGTCCACCTCTACTCGGGGTGGTGGCTGCCGAGCCTGGCCGACAGCCAGATCGACACCGGACGGTGGGAGGACGCGGCGCGCACGCTCACGGCGCTCGAGAGCGTGCCGTCCGCGGGCAGCTGTCTCCCGGTGGCGCGGGCGTGGCTCGGTGGGCGCCTCGCGGCCGCCCGCGGTGACCTCTCCGGCGCCCGCTGGGCCCTCGAGGCCGGGCTGGCGCTCCCTTCCGACGGCGGCGAGCCGGGCTGGTACCGGACACGGCTGCGCCACGCCCACGGGCTGTTCCTGCTGCGGGTCGGCGAGCCGCAGGCGGGGCGGGCCGCGCTGGGCGGCGCCGCGGACGCCTACAGCCGACTGGGCGCCCGGCCGTTCCTCGAGCGCTGCCTCGCCGAGCTCACCGCCGATGTCGGCTCCGACCCCGACCGCGAGAACGTCACTGGGCCCCGGCGGTGGGCCGACGGGCTCACCGACCGCGAGCGGGAGATCACATCTCTGGTCGGGCGCGGCTGGACGAACCCCGAGATCGCCGCCGAGCTCTTCGTCTCGTCGAAAACCGTCGAATACCACCTGCGCAACGTCTACGGCAAGCTCGGCGTCAGGGACCGACGGGCGCTGCGCGATCGGGTCCAGCAGGCCTGAGACGCTCATGAGCTTCTGCACGACATGCTGTGCTGGGACCACCAGGCCCACGAGGACCGGGCGCACGGCGTGGCCATCCATGCGCGCGTGGCTGCGCTGGGATCGGGCGCTCGGCTGCCGAGAGCTGGACTCCACGGCGGTGCACGGCATCAACGCCCGCCGAGTCCAGGCGCACAAACTCACTCCTAGGCGGCGCAGCCGAGCATTACGTCACGGTGATTTCCCACCATCGGCCCGTCGGCCTGTGCTCCGCCGCTCCTCCTCCGAGCGGCGGCGCTTGTACAGCGCGGGATGCCGTGAGGAACATCGGCCTGGGTGGCGGCGCGCTCCCACTCCGGGTCCGCCTAACCACCCTTCGTAACGGAAGTCAAGCGCGGGATCTACGCCTTTAGGCTGGCCCAGCGCTGCAAACGGGTGCTTCTCAATGCACTCCGTAGCCAGAAGGCAGGGAGAGGCCGGACATTCGTCTCGCCACTGCAGGCCGAAGAGACAGCGAGGAGATCATGTCACAGGCCCCAAACATCCAGGTTGGCTCCGACACTCGAGCCAAGTCCGTCGACGAAGCCCTGAGGGATGCGCAGTTCGCCATCGGGGAGACGGGCCTGCAAGTAACCTTCAACTCTCCGCCTCACATCGGGGGTGCCGGCACGCTCGACGGCGCGGGGGTTGCGGTCTTGGTCTCGTGCATCGGCGTCGACGGACGAACCTTCATCGAAGTCGTCGGTACCAGCGAGGACGCGGGTGCGGCGGAGCAGGCCCGCAACAGAGTTCGCTCCATCGCCATGGGTCCGGCAAGCTAGGTACACGTGGGACCAAATTCCTAGGGTCGCCTTCTTTCGATGGCGCCGGCGGGACGCCGTGCTCCGACGCCGGCCCCCGACTCCCTGCCGGCGCAACGGAGTTCGGGCTCGGCCGGTGCGGTTCGGCACCGTCGGCGCCAGAAGGTGCGGGGTTTGCCACC
>NZ_DASXJD010000245.1:0-38162 GCF_036497585.1 Actinomycetospora sp.
CACCCTGGACACCGCACCGACACCCACGCCACCATCACCGCCGGGCGGGGCGACCTCTTGTCGCACCCCCGGGTGCTGACCGCAGCACGACTGCCGAGGCGCCCCGCCCACCCAACACCCACTTGTTCAGCGGCCTCCTAGTGCCGCAGCATCTCCGCCGTCAGGAACGCCAGCTCCAACGACTGCTGGGTGTTCAGCCGCGGGTCGCAGGCGGTCTCGTAGCGCCCGGCGAGGTCGGAGTCGGAGATGTCCTGGGCGCCACCGAGGCACTCGGTGACGTTCTCGCCGGTGAGCTCGACGTGGATGCCGCCGGGATGGGTGCCCAGCCGGTGGTGGACCTCGAAGAAGCCCTGCACCTCGTCGACGACCTGGTCGAAGTGGCGGGTCTTGAACCCGGTGGTGGCCTCGTAGGTGTTGCCGTGCATCGGGTCGCACTGCCAGATCACCTGGTGGCCCGACGCGGTCACCTTCTCCACGATCGCCGGCAGCACCTCGCGGACCTTCCCCGCCCCCATCCGGGAGATCAGCGTCAACCGGCCGGCCTCCTGGCGCGGGTCGAGCCGCTCGACGTACTCCACGGCCTGCTCCGGGGTGGTCGACGGCCCGATCTTGACCCCGATCGGGTTGGCGAGCAGCTCCGCGAACGCGATGTGCGCGCCGTCGAGCGCCCGGGTCCGCTCCCCGATCCACAGGAAGTGGGCCCCCAGCGAGAACAGCCGGGGGTCGTCGCGGCGGGTGGAGTCCAGACGCAGCAGCGCCCGCTCGTAGTCCAGCACCAGCGCCTCGTGGCTGGCGTAGATCTCCGTGGAGTGCAGCGAGTGGTCGGTCACCCCGCACGCCGACATGAACCGCAGCGCCCGGTCGATCTCCGCGGCCACCGCCTCGTAGCGCTCCCCCGCCGCCGAGGTGCGCACGAACTCGCGGTTCCAGTCGTGCACCTCGTGCAGGTCGGCCATCCCGCCGGAGGTCAGCGCCCGCGTCAGGTTCATCGCCGCCGATGCGTTCGCGTACGCCCGGATCATCCGGCCGGGGTCGGGCACCCGCAGCTCCGCGTTGGCCGCCAGCGAGTTGACCATGTCCCCGCGGTAGGACGGCAACCCGAACGCGTCGTTGGCCGACGAGCGCGGCTTCGCGTACTGCCCGGCGATCCGCCCGATCTTGACCACCGGCGTCGAGGCGCCGTAGGTCAGCACCACCGCCATCTGCAACAACGTGCGGATGTTGCCCCGCAGGTGCGGCTCGGTGTTGTCGGCGAAGGTCTCCGCGCAGTCCCCGCCCTGCAGCAGGAACGCCTCGCCCCGGGCGACCGCCGCCAACTGGTCCCGCAACCGGTCGATCTCGGAGGGCACCGTGATCGGCGGCACGTGCTCGAGCACCGTCCGGACGTCGAGCACCGCCGAGGCATCCGGCCAGTCCGGCTGCTGGGCCGCCGGCCGCGACAGCGCCGCGTCCAGGCGCTCGCGCATCTCGGCGGGCAGGGGCGGCAGGCCGGGCAGGGCATCCACGGGCAGATCGACGGACCACACGAGACACGAGCTTACGGGCGCGCCGCGGAGGAGCCTCAGCAGACGCGGTGCGCGATCTCCTCGCCGCGCGCCCAGCGGCCGACGTTGGCGACGAACCCGCGCGCCATGCCCGCGTAGGACTCCTCGGTGATGCCCCCGACGTGCGGGGTCACGACGACGTTCTCGGCGAGCAGGTCGTCGTGCGGGTCGATCGGCTCGGTCCAGGTGACGTCGAGCCCGGCGCCGGCGAGCCGCCCGGAGCGCAGCGCCGCAAGCAGGGCGTCGCGGTCGACGACGGGGCCGCGCGCGATGTTGACCAGGTGTCCCCCGGGACGCAGGGCGGCGAGGGCGGCGTCGCCGACGATGCCGCGGGTCGCCTCGGTGAGCGGGCAGGCGACGACGAGGTCGTCGACACCGTCGAGCGCCGCGGGCAGCTCGTCGGCGCGGCGGAGGGTCCCGACGACGGCGGCCGCGTCCGGGTACGCGTCGGCTCCCCGCCGCCCGATCCCGACGACGTGGACCCCGAACGCCGCGAGCCGGCGCGCCACCTCGACGCCGATGTCGCCGGTCCCGAGCACCGCCACCGTCCGGCCCCGCAGCATCGTCCCCATCGGCGACCCGACCGCCTTCTCGGCGACGTTCGCCCGGGCCTCCTCGAAGCGACGGAGCACGGCGAGCAGCAGGAGCATCGCGAGCTCGGCGACGGCGGTCGCATTGCCCGAGTCGCCGCCCGGGACGTTGGCCACGGGGATGCCGCGCTCCGTGGCGGCGTCCAGGTCGACTCCCGACACCCCGACCCCGAACTGCTGGACGAACCGCGCGCCGCAGGCGTCCATCAACGCCCCGTCGATCGTGCTCCCCAGCGGGGAGAGGACGTCCACCGGCTCCGGCGCCGCGTGGGGAACATCCACGAGCTCGACGTGGTCGAGACCTGGCACCCCCTCCGCGAGCGCCGCCTCCAGGCAGCGCCGCACCGCCGGGAACCCACCGCCGACCAGCCCGATGCGCACGTCGATCACCCTGCCACGGCGAGCCCCGGGCGTTCAGCGCCGTGCGTCACGCGCCTCGACGCCTGCCATGCCCAGCTCGCGCCAGCGGGCGTCGATGACCTCCCACTTGCGCAGGTTGTGCCGGGCGTCGGCGAGCGCGTCGTGGGCGTCGTCGGGCGGGCTCGGCAGCGCGGGCCGCCCGACGTCCTCCCAGCGCTGGCGCAGGTCACGGGTGAAGCGGGGCAGGGCGCGCGGCAGGTCCGGCATCGCCCCCCAGAGCTGGGCGATCACGACGTGGTCGTAGGGCGCGTTCCACGCCCACAGCTCGACCTCGCCCGCGCCGGCCGTCACGAACTCGTAGAAGCCCTCGCGGATCTGCAGCCGGCTGCACCACACCGGGTCCGAGCTCGGCGGGAGCTTGTCGAGCACGTTCTTGCGCACCCAGGGGCCCGCCCGCAGCGGGTCGAACTGGCGGGAGACCGCGTAGAACTCGCGGCCGGCTTCGTCGACGGCGCCCAGGGAGACCAGCTCGATGGTGGTCCCGTCCTCGATGAACTCGCAGTCGTAGAAGATCCGTGCCACGGCCACCTATTGTCCCCCGGCCGGTACGCGCGGTTCCGGTTCCCCCCGGGGGTGGCTCAGGCGGCCTGGTCCGAGGACTCCTTGGCCTTGGAGGCGTAGACGTCGACGTACTCCTGGCCGGAGAGCTCCATGAGCGCGTACATCACCTCGTCGGTGAGGGCGCGCTCCACCTGGCGGTCGTCGGCGATGCCGAAGTACCGCGAGAAGTCAAGCGGCTCCCCGATCACGATCTTGATCTTGACCGGCCGCCAGAAGCGGGACCCGACGGGGTTCGCGCGGTCGGTGCCGACCATCGCGACCGGCACGACGGGGACCTGCGCCTCCAGCGCCATCCGCGCCACCCCGGTGCGGCCCTTGTAGAGCCGGCCGTCGGGTGAGCGGGTGCCCTCGGGGTAGATGCCGAAGAGCCGGCCCTCGCGCAGCACCCCGATGCCGGTGTCGAGCGCGGCCCGGGCGGCCCGCCCGTTGCCCCGCTCGATCGGGACCTGCCCCATCCCGCTGAAGAACCAGCGCTGCAGGGTGCCGATCGGACCCGGCGTCGTGAAGTACTCGGCCTTGGCCGGGAAGGCCATCCGCCGGGGCACCATGAGGGGCAGGACGAAGGAGTCGATCACCGCGAGGTGGTTGGACGCGACGAGGGCGCCACCGGAGCGGGGCAGGTTGTCCGCCCCGCGCACCTCGGGGCGGAACGCGAGGCGCATCAGCGGCCCGAGGAACACCCACTTCATGAGCCAGTACAGCACCGCGCTCCCTCCTCGCCGCCCCCGGAAACCCCCGGACGTCGCAGCGTAGGCAGGCGCACCGTGGCCGACAACGACGTCGCGTCGTACACCTCACCCGGTGGTGTGCCGACAACAGCACCGGTTCGGGCACCTGGCCGTATCGCACGCGTGTGGGACGTGCCACGATGGGCTCCGGGTGGCGCAGCGTTCGGCGCCCGGACGAACCCTGGTGCAGGAGGCGCTCGTGCCCGTGATGCTCGGGGCGGAGCCGTTCTCCGCCGATCCCCCGGGCGAGCCCGGGATCGGCGTGGTCCTCTCGCACGGCTTCACCGGCACCCCGCAGAGCATGCGGCCGTGGGGCGAGCACCTCGCGGCGCAGGGCTTCGCGGTCCGCGGCCCGCGCCTGCCGGGGCACGGCACGCACTGGCGGGACATGCAGGCCACGCGCTGGCCCGACTGGTACGGCGAGCTGGCCCGCGCCGTCGACGAGCTGGCCGGGCGGTGCCGCTCGGTGTTCGTCTTCGGGCTGTCGATGGGCGGCACGCTCGCGCTGCGCCTCGCCGAGGAGTACGGCGACGCGATCGCCGGCATCTGCCTGGTCAACCCGTCGGTGACGACGCTGCGGCGCGACGCCGCCTTCGCCCGCCACCTCGCCCGGGTGTGGCCGTGGGCGAACGCCGTCGCGAACGACGTCGCGAAGCCCGGGGTGACCGAGCTCGCGTACGACCGGGTGCCGCTGCGGGCCTTCGTCTCGCTCACCGAGCTGTGGGACCTCGTCCGGTCCGACCTCCCCCGCGTGCGCCAGCCGACGCTGCTCTACCGCTCGACCGCCGACCACGTCGTCGAACCGGTGAACGCCCGCCTGGTGCTCGAGGGCATCTCCTCGACCGACGTCGCCGAGGTGGTGCTGCGCGACAGCTACCACGTCGCGACGCTCGACCACGACGCCCCGACGATCTTCGAGGGCGGCGCCGCCTTCGCGCGGCGCGTCGACGCGGCGCGGACCGCGTCGTCCTCCCCCACACCCACCGGCTCGACCGCAGGGAACCCCGCATGAGCGCCCCCGACCCCGAGGACACCCCCCGGCCGGAGACTCCCCGCCGCTCCGACGACGCCTCCCGCCCGCCGGGGTCGGCCGGAGCCCGGCGGTTCGAGCTGCCCGAGGACGTCGATGCGGAGTTCGCGGCGATCGTCGCCGAGTGGGCCGGCACCGACGCCCCGCGATGGCCCGACGGGTCGACCGGTTCTCCCGACGACGGCCCCTCCTCGCGGATCGGGGTCGCGACGCCGCCGCAGGGGCAGCCCGAGGCGCACCCGGAACGCCGTCCCGCCGACCTCTTCGACGCGACCCCGGCCCCGCCGCCCGACGCGCCGCGGGTCGCGGAGCCCCGCGGGTCCGGCACCGAGACCCCGCCGCCGCGCCAGGAGGTCACCCCCGGCCCGGCCGCCGCGCGCGACCACGACCACTTCGTGCCGCCCGAGCCGCCGGCGCTGCCGCGGATCGGTCTCTCGAGCCTGCTGGGCCTGCTGCTCCTGGTCGTCGGGGTGGTGCTCCTCGCGCTGCCCGCGCTCGTCGGCGGTCAGCTCGTCGGGCTGGGCGTCGTGCCGGGGCTGCTCGCGATGGCGGCCGGCCTGGGCTGGCTGGTGGTGGGGATGCGCCGCTCGTCCGACGACGACGACGGGTCGGGGTCGGACCGGCACGGGACCGTATAGGTGCGCTTCGCGCCTGTGAGCACTGATCCGTGTCATACGACGGAATCAGGGGAGCACGCCGATAGGGCTCACGTGCGCGAAGCGCATCTCTCGCGGGCGTCGAGCGCCGCGCCGATGACGCCGGCGTCCCCGCCGAGCACCGCGGGCCGTACCTTGGCGAGCCGCCGGTGGCCCCGGCCGGTGATCTCCTCGCCGTAGACCCGCACGGCGTCGTCGAGGAAGAGCTCGGCGGAGGCGGACACCTCGCCGCCGATCACGACGACGTCGGGGTCGAACACGTCGGCGACGAGCGCGAGACCGCGTCCGAGCCAGCCCGCGAAGTCCGCGACCACGCGGCGGGCCAGCGCGTCACCTGCGGCCGCGGCGTGCGCGACGTCGCGGCCGGTCAGGGGCAGCCCGCGCTCCCAGGCCGCCCGGAGCGTCGTGAAGTCCTCGCCGGCCGAGACGAGCTCGTCGGCGCCGGTACCGAGGGCGGTCCCGCTGCAGTAGCGCTCGAGGCAGCCCCGCTTGCCGCACGGGCACGGGCGGCCGTCCGGCACGAGCACGAGGTGCCCCAGCTCGGGGGCGACGCCGAACGCGCCCCGGAACACGGTGCCCTCGACGAGCAGCGCGGCTCCGATGCCGGTGCCGAGCGCGACCAGGACCGCGACGCGCGCGCCGGCCGCCGCACCCACCCGGTGCTCGGCCAGGCCCGCGGCGTTGGCGTCGTGCTCGAGGGTCACCGGCAGCCCGAGCCGCTCGGTCATGGTCGCGACCACGGGTTCGTCCCGCCACGGCAGGTGGGCGCCGAAGGAGACCGCGCGGCGGTCCGGATCGACGAACCCCGCCACCGCCAGCCCGACCGCGGCCACCTCCCGGCCGTCCGCGCGCGCCTCGCCGACCAGGTGCTCCACCAGGCCGGCCACGATGTCGTCGAGGTCGCGGGGTGCGCGTGGGGTGGGGGCGATGCGGGTGGTGAGCAGGGTCCCGTCGGCGTCCACGAGCCCGGCCTTGGCGGTGGTCCCCCCGACGTCGACGCCGACGGTCAGCACGGGCGCGGCCGGCGGCGGACGGGGATGCGCTGCACGCCGCGGGTGGAGCGGCTGGGCGCGGGACCGACGGGGGCCCGGGTCCCCGTGACCACCGGCGTCGTCGGGGCCGGGGTGGCCTTGGTCGGGGTGGCCTTGGTCGGGGTGGCCGGAGGCGGCGGCGCGGCCGGCGGCGGCGCGGCCGGGCCGCCCGCGGAGCCGTGGCGGGGACTGGGACGCGGGCCCCGCTTGCCGGTGGGCCGCTCCGGGGCGACGCGGGGCCCGTCCGGGGCCGGGCCCGGGGGCGCGGGGTCGGGGTCGAAGTGCGCGTGCGGGGCGTCCCAGGGCACGTCGGGGCCGGCCTCGCCCGGACCGCGCTCGGCCTCGGGCTCCGGCGCGGTGCGGGCCGCCGCCGGGCCCTCCGGGGTCGCCGTCCCGGAGGCGGGGTGCTCGTGGACGTGCGACTGCAGCAGCAGGCGCAGCACGACGAGGAGCGCGGACGCCTGCTCGGCGAGGTGCGCGGTGAGCTCGGACTGCTCCCCGCGCACAGCCGCGACCAGGGCGCACACCGGGCACCAGGTGCACGGCCCGGCGCTCTGAGGTGGGCGCGTGGTCCCGGCGCGCGGGGTGGCCGCCCCGTCGACCCGGGTGCCGACCCAGTCCAGCAGCGTCGTCGCCGTCGCCCGCGCCTCCCGGGCCAGCCGCTCGCGCGCCGCGCGGTCCGCCTCGGTGCCCCCCGGTCCCGTCACGTCACTGCATCCAGACCGACGGGTCGGGGCGGAACGCCACCGAGAGCACGTCGTCGTCGAGGTCGGCGCCGATGACGTCGCAGCGGCGCAGCACCGGCGGGAGGGCCACGGTGCGGCGGCGTCCCGCGACGGTCACCGCGAGCTCGTCGCCGATGCGGGCGAGGTCGACCTCGCCGTCGCCGATGCCAGGCACCTGCAGGTCCAGCACGTACTCGCTGTCGGTGGACGTGCCCTCCCCCGCGGTCCGGCGCAGCTCCAGCAGCGGGCGCGCGCACCCGCCCGCGAGCGGGTCGGCGTCGCCGTAGAGGTCGTCGGCGAGCGCGGCGAGCTCCTCGGGCCCGACCGGCTCGCCCGCCCGGTGCCCGACCGCGCGCACCGGGACGCCCATGCCGGCGGTCAGCTCCTCGAGCTCGGCGAGCACCTCCTGCTGCTCCCGGCGGCGCTCGCGCATCCAGGAGGCGGCGGCGCCGCGCCCGGTTCCCGGGTCCGGGACGAGCCGGTTCGCGACGACGCCGTCGACGTGCAGCTCGTGCAGCGCGAGCGCGGTGAGCGTGCGGCGGGTCTCGGCCGCGACGACGCGCTCCGGGGTGAGGACCAGCCGGATCGTCGTCGTGGTCTGGTCGGCGAGCAGGGCGCGCAGCCCGGAGAGCTGCTCGGCCAGGCGGGACAGGGAGGCTGCCGCGGCATCCCACTTCGCGACCTGCGCGCCGCTGCCCGCGAGCCCGGCCAGCACGCCGCGGACGGCCCGGCGGTGTGCCGGGAAGAGCCGCTCGAGGTAGCCGCCGACCGCCTCGGGCAGGCTGAGCAGGCGCAACGTCTCGGCTGTCGGGCCGCAGTCGACGACGACGACCTCCCACGGCCCGTCCTCGGTGGCCCGCCGGACCTGCTCGAGCGCGAGCAGTTCCTCCACGCCCGGGAGCACGGTGAGCTCGTCGGCGACGAGCTCGTCGACGCCGGCGCCCGCCAGCAGCGTCCGCAGCTGCGCGCGCAGCGGCTCCCAGGCCTCGTCGACGAGCGCCCGGGTGTCGATGTGGGCGGCGAACAGCCCGGGCAGGGTCGGCGTGACCTCGGCCGGCTCCCCGCCGAGGTCGGCGGCGAAGGCGTCGCCGAGTGAGTGCGCGGAGTCGGTGGAGAGCACGAGGACCTTGCGGCCCGCGCGGGCGAGCGCCACCGCCGTCGCGGCCGCGGTGGTCGTCTTGCCCACCCCGCCCTTGCCGGTGAACAGCAGGACGCGCACTAGCCCTCCACGCGGCGCTTGAGGCCGCTCAGCGCCGTGTCCATGATCCGCTTCTCGGCCCGGCGCTTGATCAGGCCCGGCATCGGCACCGCCAGGTCGACGGACAGCGTGTAGGTCACGGTGGTGGTCTCCTCCCCGGAGCCCTCGAGCCGGTACCGCCCGCGCTGGCCGCGCTGCATCTGGCCCGAGACGAGATCCCAGGTGACGCCGTCGTCGACCCAGTCGTAGGCGAGCACGTAGGTATCCTTCAGGGGACCGGCGTCGAGGGTGAACCGGACCTGTTCGGGGCGGCCCTCGTCGTCGTTGGTGAGGACCTTCGCCGAGGTGATGGAGTCCGCCCACTCCGGGTAGGAGGGGAAGTCGGCGATCACGTCGAGCACCGCCGCCGGCCCGGCCGCGATGGTGATGGACTGTGTCGACTCGTCCGCCATGGCGCGGAAGGCTACCGTCGCGTCGGGATCCGTTCGTCCCCGCCGTCACCTGGGGCACGCCGGCCGGGGGGCGACGCATCTCACGCGTGATCAGCGCTCCTCCCGCGGGTGAGGCGCCGGTCACCAGCGCGCCGTGGCCGCGACCCCCCGGCGCCGGAAGTGCCCGACGTTGACGCACTCCGTCGGCCCGATGCGCATCCGCGTCGTGAGCGGGGCGTGCACGTGCCCGAAGAGCGCCAGGCGGGGCCGGTGGACACGGACGTGCTCGAGCAGGGCGGGTGAGGTCAGCTCGTGGGTGCGGGCGACGACGTCGAAGGCCAGCTCGGCCACCGCGGGCGGCGCGTGGCTGCACAGCACGTCGACCGGCCCCAGCGCCTCGACCGCCGCCTCGAACTCACCCGCCTCCCGCATGTAGGACCGGAAGATCCGTGCCCGCGGCTCGACCCCGGGCGGCAGGGGCACCCCGCCGACGAAGCCGACGCGCCGGTCGCCGATCTCGACCACCTCGCCGTCGACCACCTGCAGCTGCGGGTGCTTGGCGAGGAACTCCGGCCACAGCTCAGGCACGTCGACGTTGCCCGGGATCAGCCAGACGGGGACGTCGAAGGAGCCGAGCACGGCGAACATCTGCTCGTAGCGGCGGCGCACGGCGGCGTCGACCTGGCCCGCCGGGTCGTCGACGTCGGCCCACAGCGCCCGCGTGTACTCGCGCAGCGCTCCCGGGCCGCCCTCGGCGCGGAGCCGCGCGAACTCGACGGTGGCCTCCGGGCCGAGGATCTCGGCGAGGATCCCCTGGGTGGGGTCGTCGTAGTCGACGAAGTCGAGGAGGTCGCCGAGCACGAGCAGGCCCTCGGCGCCCTCGGCGGCACGGGCGAGGTCGGTGGCGTTGCCGTGGACATCGGAGACGACGTGAACCAACACTGTCGAGCAGGTCCTGTCTTCAGGCCGCGGGCACCGCGGGCTCGCCCGGGCGGCGCCCCCGCTCGAGGGAGTCCTTGAGGCCGAACGCGATCTCCTTGGCGGCCCGTTGGCGACGCAGCGCCTCCCGCGCCGCGCCGGAGCGCCCCCGGAGCACGCGCCGCGCGGGTGCCCCCTCGGGGCCGGGCGCGGGGTCCACACGCAGGAACCAGTGCAGCAACGTGCCCTCCTCGGCGGCGGGCTCGTCACCGGGGCCGGGGTGCGGCCTCCTGGCGGACGGGCCGAGCACCACCGGCTCGCACCAGACCTCGGCGCTGCCGACCCAGCGACCGGTGACCGACCAGCGGACGCCGGCCTCGCCGCGGTCGGCGAAGACCGTCAGGTCGAGGTCCGGCCAGAGCCGCGGCCAGGTGGCGGGGTCGGCGAAGGCGGCGGCGACCTCCGCCCGCGCGGCGAGCACGAACGTATCGTCGATCACGTCGAGGGCGGCCACGGACCCAGCCTGCCCGACGATCACCTGCTCCGCACCGGGGAGCCGGCGGGGTTCGTCCGGTACAGGCGATTCGCCCGGTTACTTCAGGGTAGTGACGGACCCCGGCCCTCGCCCTAGGCTGCGCGCACCGGGGGTCGTCGAGGACTCCGGGCGAGCGAGAGGGTGTGTTCGGGGTGCAGGAGTACAGCGTGCCGGCCGCGGCGAAGGTGGCGGACGACGACCGGCTCACCGACGCGGTGTGGGACAACGCCGCCGAGCACCCCGACGAGATCGCCTACCGCCGCGCCGTCGACGGCGAGTGGACGCCGGTCACGTTCCGCGAGTTCCGCGACGAGGTGCTCGCCGTCGCCAAGGGGTTCGTCGCCGCGGGCCTGCAGCCGGGCGACCGGGTCGGCATCGTCGCCCGCACCCGCTACGAGTGGACGCTGCTCGACTACGCGCTCTGGACCGCCGGGTGCGCCGGGCTGCCGATCTACGAGACCTCCTCGGCCTCGCAGTACGAGTGGTGCCTGTCGAACTCGGAGGCCCGCGGCGTGATCGTCGAGACCGACGAGCACCGCGCCACCCTCGACGAGGTCCTCGGCTCGCTCCCCGACCTCACCCACATCTGGCAGATCGACGGCTCGTCGCCCGCGGTCGAGGCGCTCAAGGAGGCGGGCGCCGGGGTCTCCGACGCCGACGTCGAGGCCCGCCGCACGGGCGTGCGTGCCGACGACCCGGCGACGCTGATCTACACCTCCGGCACCACCGGGCGGCCGAAGGGCTGCGTGATCACCCACCGCAACCTGCTGTTCGAGGTGCGCGCGGCCGGTGAGGTGTTCGGCAGCCTGATGCAGCCGGGGAACTCGACGCTGCTCTTCCTCCCGCTCGCCCACATCTTCGCGCGCGTGGTGCAGATCGCCGCCCAGGAGCACCGCTACGTCGTCGGGCACTTCGCCGACACCTCGAAGCTCTCGAGCGAGCTGCCGCGCTTCAAGCCGGACTTCGTGCTCTCGGTGCCGCGGGTGTTCGAGAAGGTCTACAACGCGGCCAAGCAGAAGGCGTACCAGGGCGGCAAGGGCCGGATCTTCGATCTCGCCGAGTCGACGGCGGTGGAGTACTCGACGGCGCTGGACGGCTCCGGGCCCGGCCTGCTGCTGCGCGCCAAGCACGCGGTGTTCGACGCGCTGGTCTACGGCAAGCTCCGCGAGGCCCTCGGCGGGCAGTGCCGCGGGGCGGTCTCCGGCGGCTCGGCGCTCGGGAAGCGCATCGGACATTTCTTCCGCGGCGTCGGCATCCCGATCTACGAGGGCTACGGCCTCACCGAGACCAGCGCGGCCGTCACCGCGAACGGCGAGAACACGCTGCGGGTCGGCACCGTCGGGCGCCCGCTGCCCGGCGTCACGGTCGCGATCGCCGACGACGGCGAGGTGCTCGCCAAGGGCGACGTGGTGTTCGGCGGCTACTGGCGCAACCAGGAGGCCACCGAGGAGACTCTGGTCGACGGCTGGTTCCACACCGGCGACATCGGGACCCTCGACGACGGCTTCCTCTCCATCACCGGGCGCAAGAAGGAGCTGATCGTCACCGCGGGCGGCAAGAACGTCGCGCCCGCCGTGATCGAGGACCGAATCCGCGCCCACCGGCTGGTCAGCCAGGCGCTCGTCGTCGGGGACAACCGCCCCTACGTGGCCGCCCTCGTCACCCTCGACCCCGAGGCGCTGCCGGACTGGGCGTCCGAGCACGGCAAGTCGGGCACGACGGCCGAGGAGCTTGCCGGCGACGAGGACCTCCGCGCCGAGATCCAGGCCGCGGTCGACGACGGGAACTCCGCGGTCTCGAAGGCGGAGTCGGTGAAGCGGTTCCGCATCCTGACCTCCGACTTCACCGAGGACTCCGGCGAGCTCACCCCGACGATGAAGCTCAAGCGCAACGTGATCGCCGACCAGCGCGCCGACGACATCGAGCAGGTGTACGCGCAGCGCTGATCCCCGGCGCCCCTGACGGCACGAACGGCCGGTTGATGACCCGAGAAGGTCACGAACCGGCCGTTCCGGGGCTACTCCGGACGGGCCAGCGCGGCCAGTCGGCGAGCGCGCGAGGTCCACGTCCACTCCGCCTGCATCCACCGTCGCCCGGCCGCACCCGCCATCGCCGCGGCGTCCGGGTCGGCGAGCAGGTCCGCCACGACCTCGGCGACGTCGGCCGGGTCGCGGCCGTCGGTGAGCCGACCGGTGCGGGTGCCGGGCGGGCCGCCGCGCACCGTCTCCGGCGCCCCGCCCGAGCGCCCCGCGACCACCGGCACGCCGCACGCGGAGGCCTCGAGCAGCACGATCCCGAGCCCCTCGACGTCGAGCCCGCCCCCGAGCGTGCGGCAGGGCAGGGCGAACACGTCGAGGGCGGCGTGGTGGGCAGGGATCTCCTCGTGCGCGACGGGGCCGGTGAACACCACGTGGTCGGCGACGTCGTGCTGGCGGGCCAGCCGGTGCAGGCGGTCGCGGTCAGGGCCGTCGCCCGCGACCAGCAGCGCCGTCCCCGGCACCCGGCGCCGCACGGCGGGCAGCGCGCGGACGAGGACGTCCTGCCCCTTGCGCCGCACCAGGCGCGACACGCAGCCGACCACCGGCCGGTCCCCGAGGCCGTAGCGGGCCCGGATCGTCTCCCGCGCGCCCCGGTCGGGGGCGAAGCGGTGGGTGTCGATGCCTGGCGGGAGCGGCTCGAGCGCGGCGTCGGGTCCCATGGCCGCGGCGATGCGCCCGCGGGTGTAACGGCTGACGGTGGTGACGACGTCGGTGCCGCGGCCGATGCGCCGCAGCGCCTGTCGCGCGCCGGGCAGCATCGACCACCCGACCTCGTGGCCGTGGGTGCTCGCGAGCACCCGCGAGACCCCGGCGCGGCGCCGCAGGACCGGCGCCATGAGCGCGAGGGGCGCGGCGGCGCCGAACCAGATCGTGTCGCAGCCCTCGGCGCGGGCGAGCTCGACGGCCCGGCGGGTGGCGGCGGGGCTCGGCAGCATCACCGTCGTCGGGAAGCGGTGCACGGCGAATGGCTGGGCGGCATCGAACCCGGCGCAGCGTTCGTCGGTGTCGTGGGCGTCGGGCCAGGTCGAGGCGAGCACGGTGAGGGCGCCCGCCGGGAGCCGGACGGCGAGCTCGTGCAGGTAGGACTGGATGCCGCCGGGCCGGGGCGGGAAGTCGTTGGTGACGAGCAGCGTCCTCGTCCCGGCGGGCACGGTCACGCCCGGCACCCTCCCAGACGCCGGATCAGGCGGGCGCGATCCGCCGGATCGCCGAGATGTTGCCGCGCAGCGGCGCCACCTTGACGACGTCCCCGGACTGCGGTGCCTCGAGGAACTCCCCACCGCCCACATAGATCCCCACGTGGTAGGCCGGGTCGCCGAAGAACACCAGGTCGCCGGGCTGGGCCTGCTCGGGCGTGACCGGGCTCCCGACCTGCTGCTGCGCGGCGGCGACCCGCGGCATCGCGATCCCGATCTGCCGGTAGGCCCACTGCACGAGCCCGGAGCAGTCGAACGTGCGCGGTCCGGTGGCCCCCCACACGTAGGGGGCGCCCTGGCGGGTGAGGGCGGCCCGCAGCGCGTCGATCCCCAGCGAGGTGCCCGCGATCGTCGTCGGGAAGTTCGTGACGCCGCCGCTGCGCAGCTCGGCGCGGTCGGCGGGCGACAGGCGGGCCAGGGCGGCGTTCGCCGCGGCCACGTCGCGGTCGGCCTCGGCCTTGGTCCGGGCGGCGTCGGTGACGGCCCGGAGGGCGTCGTCGGCGGCGCGCTTCGCGTCGACCGCGCGGGTGTCGGCGTCGTGCTGCGCGGCCTCGGCGGCGGAGGAGGCATCGAGGTAGCCCTGCAGCACCGCCCGGTTGGCCTCGGAGACGGTGTCGAGGAGGGCGACCTTGTCGAGGTAGTCCTGCGGCGAGGGGCTGGAGAGCAGTGCGCCGAGCTGGTCGAGGCCACTACCCTGGTAGGTGCTGCGGGTCAGCTGGTCGACCGAGGTGTAGGCCTTCTCGAGGCGCCCGTGCGCGGCGTCGACCGCGGTGCGGGACGCGACGGCCGCCCTCGCAGTCCGGTCGGCCTCGGCGCGCTTGACGGGGAGCTGCTCCCTGGCCCCCATGGCCTGCTCGTTCGCGGCCTCCGCGCGGGCGTTGGCGTCAGCGAGGCGCCGGACCACGTCGTTCGCGTTCGGCGGGACGATCGGGTCGGCCGCCGCGGCGACCGGGGCCAGCAGCCCGGGCCCGAGGACGGCGAGCAGGGCGAGCAGCACGAGGACCGCGGGGGCGGTGGCCAGCCGCGCACGCCGGGGAGCCGGTCCGGGGATCACGGGCGGGGAACCCTTTCTCGAACAGGGAGGGACCTGCTCGACGGACCCGGGCGGGGAGCTCGTCGGCGAGAGGTGTCGGGACGGTAACGAACCAGGTCCCGCGACGATCCGCGTGGATCCCCTGCCCGGCGCGGCCGGCGCCGGACGGTGGTTCCCCGGCGCCCGTCAGCCGGCGTCGCGTCGTCGGCCGCCCGCCCGGCGCGGGGCCGTCCGTCCGTCGTCGGGGGCCTCCGGCGCCGCCGTCACCAGGCGCAGGTGCGGGATGAGGCCGTGGTCGGCGAGCACCTCGAGGGCGCGGCGCTCCACGGGGCCGAACTCCACCGGCAGGGGCGCGCCGGGCTCGGCGGGCTCGCGCGGCTCCGGGGCGGTCACGCGACCCGCCGTCGCCCCCGACCGCGCCGGCACCTCCGGGGTGCCCAGGAGCACGCCGACGACGCAGTCGTCGCAGGCCTGGTGGCGCACCACGCACGTGTCGCAGTCGATGATCATCTCGGCCTCCGCCGGTCGGCCCCCGGCTCTCGGGGGGAGTCGCGGCGGACGGTAGGTGGGGGGTCCGACAACGACGCCGGTCCCGTCCCGCGGATGTGACCCAGGTCTCAGATGCGGGCGAGTCGGGCGAGCAGGACGCTCGAGGGCACCGGGTGCGCCCCCCGGCGGCGCACCGAGTCGACCACCGCCCGGTCGGAGGTGACCACCACGAGCGGGCGCCCCTCGGGCTCGGCGTCGACGAGCCGGCGGATGAGGTCGTCGGCGATGACCCCGGGGTCGGAGAAGAGCACCCGGACGCCCCGCACGGACGCGGTGGGCACCCCGGTGATCCCGGCGCCGTCGAACACCAGCGTCGTCTCGGCCTGCGTGCGCGCCGCGAGCGGGGCGACCGCGGTGACCAGCCGCTCGCGCTGGGAGGCCAGCGAGAGGCTCGGCCAGCCGGTCTTGGTGACGTTGTAGCCGTCCACCATCAGGTGGACCTCGGGCAGGGCGAGCAGCCGGTCGAGCGCGGCGGGGTCGGTCACGCGCGCCATCGGGGCGCGGTCGGCGGAGCCGACGAGCTCGGCGGGTCGCGGCCCGACGTGGTGGTCGTCGACGCGCAGCCCGAGCTCGTGGCGCAGCCCCGCGGCGGCGCCCGCGACGGTGTCGACGAGCAGCGCGAGCCGGGCGTCGTCGGCGCGGCGGGCCTCGTGCGCGGCGCGGCGGGCGGTCTCCAGCTCGGCGGTCGCCCGGCGGGCCCGCGCCTCCGCCGCCGCCAGCGCCTCCCGGTCCCGGGCGCGCTCGCGGCGCAGGTCCTCGAGCTCGCGGTGCTCCTCGCCGCGGTCGTCCGCCAGCCGGGCGGTGGCCTCGGCCGCGGCGTCCTCGGCGCGGCGGACCCGGACGCCCTGCTCGCGCAGCCGGGTCCGCAGCTTGGCGACCTCGTCGGACAGGTCCGGGGTGGACTCGGCCGCGCGCGCCTTCGCCTCGTCGCGCTCGGTGGTGACCCGCTCGAGGTCCGTGGCCAGCCGGTCCGCGCGGGTGAGCGCGGCGTCCCGCTCCGCGCGCAGCCGGGCCACGTCGGCCCGCTCCCCCGCGTCGCGCAGCAGCTCCCGCGCCGCGTCCTCGTCGCCGGTGAGCACCGCGACGGCCGCGGCGTGGACGGGCTCGAGGACCGGCGGCTCCCACTCCTCGGGCCGGTGCTCGCGCCACCAGGACACGATCTCGTCGGCGAACCCCTCCGAGCTGCCGAGCGCGGCGAGCATCGGGCCGGCGCCGACCTTGGCGCGCTTGGCGGGGGCGAAGCGGGCGACGGGGCGCACCGTCGCGGGGAGGTCGGTGGCGGGCAGCTGGCCGACAGCCTGCGAGACGAGGTCGGCGACGCGGCCCCGGACCGTCTCGGGGGCCACCTCCAGAAGCGCGGCCCGTACGGCCGGGGGGACCGGGTCGGGTTCGGGACGGGCGTCGTCCCCGCCCTGCTCACCCACCTCCTCGGCCGCCATTCGCCCAGGTTAGCGGCCGTCGGGCCGGCTCGCGGGGAACGTTGTCGGGGGGTCGTCCTAGCGTCCGTGGCGATGGACGCACCACGCCCGGTGACGGGGCCCGACCCGCAGCTCACCTTCGAGGAGCTGGGCACGCCGCTGCACGCGGCGACCTTCGTGGTGCTCGACCTCGAGACCACCGGCGGCCCCCCGGCGGGGCCCGACCCGGCCGACGCGGACCCGCTGGCCGCGCCCCGCCCGGACGCCATCACCGAGATCGGCGCGGTCAAGGTGCGCGGCGGGGAGATCCTCGGCGAGTACGCCACGCTGGTCGACCCGGGGATGGCCGTCCCGCCGCAGATCGTGGCGCTGACGGGGATCACCACGGCGATGGTGCGCGACGCCCCGCGGCTCGAGGCGGTGCTGCCGGGGTTCCTCGAGTTCTGCGCGGGGGCGGTGGTCGTGGCGCACAACGCCCCCTTCGACGTCGGGCACCTGCGGGCCGCGTGCCGCCGACACGGGTCGGTGTGGCCGCGCCCGCCCGTCGTGTGCACCGCGCGTCTCGCCCGCAAGGTGCTCACGCGCGACGAGGCACCGTCGTGCCGACTCTCGGCCCTGGCGGGCCTCTTCCGCGCCGGCACCCGCCCGGTGCACCGGGCGCTCGCCGACGCGCGGGCCACCGTCGACGTCCTGCACGGGCTCCTGGAACGCGTCGGCGGCCAGGGCGTGCGCTCGCTGGAGGACCTCCTCGCCCTGCAGGTCGAGACCACGCCGGCCCAGCGCGGCAAGCGCCACCTGGCCGACGCGGTGCCGCACGCGGCGGGCGTGTACCTCTTCCGCGGCCCGGCCGACGAGGTGCTCTACGTGGGCACGTCGAACGACCTGCGCCGCCGGGTGCGCTCGTACTTCACCGGCTCCGAGAAGCGGGCCCGGGTGAAGGAGATGGTCGGGCTGGCCGAGCGGGTCGACTGGGTGGAGTGCGCCCACGCGCTGGAGGCCGAGGTGCGCGAGCTGCGCCTGCTCGCGGGGCACACGCCGCGCTACAACCGGCGGTCGCGCTACCCGCACCGCGGCTGGTGGGTGGCGCTGACCGACGAGCCGTTCCCCCGGTGGTCGGTGGTCCGCACCCCCCGCGACGACGCGGTCGGCCCGTTCGGGCGGCGCCCGGACGCGGTCCGCGCCGTGGAGGCGCTCGCCGACGCGTCCCGGCTGCGGCCCTGCACGCAGCGGATCCCAGCGCGGGGCGGCCGGGGCAGCCCGTGCGCGCTGCACGACCTCGGGCGCTGCGGGGCGCCCTGCGCGGGGCTGCAGAGCGCCGAGGCCTACTCCCCCGCCGTCGCCGGGGCGCTCGCCCTGCTGCACGGCCGGTCCGACGACGGGCTGGTGGCGCTGCGGGAGAAGGTCGCCTCTCTGGCCGCGCGGGAACGGTTCGACGACGCCGCCACCCACCGGGACCGGCTCGCGGAGCTGGCGGGCGCGCTGGCCCGGGTGCAGCGGCTCTCGGCGGTGGCGCGGGCCGAGGAGCTGGTCGCGGCGCGTCCCGACGGCGGCGGGGGCTGGGAGTTCGCCGTGGTGCGGCACGGACGCCTCGCGGCGGCGGGGACGGCCCGGCGCGGGGTGCCGCCGATGCCGGTGGTCGACGCGCTCGTGGCCACGGCGGAGACGGTGCGCCCCGGCGCGGGCCCGCTGTACGGGGCGCCGCCGGAGGAGGTCGGGGTCGTCACCCGCTGGCTGGAGCGGCCAGGGACGCGGATGGTGCGCACGACGACGCCGTGGGCGGTCCCGGCGCAGGGGGCCGGGTCGTGGTCGGGCTGGGTCACCCGGGCCCGCGACGCCGGGCGGGGGTCGTCCGGCCCGGTCGCGGCCGGTGAGGCGGCGCGGGGGCCTAGAGTTCCGGCCGGACCCGCCGACCGCCGCCCGCGCCGCCGACCCAGGGAGCCCCCGTGATCACGGCCATCGTCATGATCCACGCGAACGCCGACCGGATCCCGGAGACCGCGCAGGCCATCGCGGACCTGGACGGGGTCGCTGAGGTGTACTCCTGCGCCGGCGACGTCGACCTCGTCGCCGTGGTGCGGGTGAGCGAGCACGAGCAGCTCGCCGACGTCATCGCGGGGAGCTTGAGCCGGGTGCCGGGGGTGCGCTCGACCTCGACCCACATCGCGTTCCGCTCGTACTCGGCGAGCGACACGGACGCGGCCTTCGCCGTCGGCCTCGACTAGGGGTCAGCCCCGCAGCCGCTTCGCCGCTGCGGCCCAGCGCTCCAGCAGCGCCGCCGCGGACCCGTCGTCGACGGCCCCGACCGCCCGCTCGCGGCCGCGCCCGACCGCGGCGTGCAGGTCGTCCGCGCGCCCGGTCTCGGCCTCCTCGTACGCGGCGAGGGCGGCGCCGGCGTTGAGCAGCACCGCCTCGCGCACCGGCCCGGGCTCCCCGGCGAACACGGCGTGGGCGACCCGGGCGTTGACCGCCGCGTCGCCGCCGCGCAGGTCGCCCGGCGTCGACGTCGGGACGCCGAGGCGGGTCGGGTCGAGCGTCTCGACGACGACGCCCGCCGGAGCCGTGCGCCAGACGGTGGTGGTGGTCGTCGTCGTGATCTCGTCGAGGCCGTCGTCGCCGCGCACCACGAGCGCCGTGTCGCCCCGTCCGGCCAGCACCCCGGCCAGCACCGGGGCGAAGCGGGCGTCGGCGCAGCCGATGAGCGCCGCGGCCGGGCGGGCGGGGTTGGTGAGAGGGCCGAGCAGGTTGAACGCCGTGGGGACGCCGATCTCGCGGCGCACCCCCCCGACGTGGCGCATCGCGGGGTGGAAGGTCTGGGCGAAGCAGAACCCGATGCCGACCTCGTCGACGCTGGCGGCGACGCCCTCGGGCCCGAGGTCGATCGGTACGCCCAGCTCCTCGAGCAGGTCGACCGACCCGCAGGCCGAGGACGCGGCGCGCCCGCCGTGCTTGACCACCCGGGCACCCGCGGCCGCCATGACGACCGCGGCCATCGTCGAGATGTTGACGGTGTGGGCCTGGTCGCCACCGGTCCCGACGATGTCGACGACGACGCCGTCGACCGTCACCTCCCGCGCGTGCGCGCGCATGACCTCGGCGAGCCCGCCGATCTCCTCGGCGGTCTCGCCCTTGCCGCGCAGCGCCACCGCGAAGGCGGCCACCTGGGCCGGTGACGCCTCCCCGGACATCATCCGGTCCATGGCCCACGCGGCCTCGGGCCCCGAGAGGTCCTCGCCGCGCAGCAACCGGCCCAGCAGGGAGGGCCAGGTCGGCGCCGTCGCCCCGGTCGCACCCGGGCCGGTCCCGGCCGGAGCGGCCCCGGTCGGAGCGGCCCCGGGCGGGGACATCCCCGGGGTCACCCCCGTGTGGCCGGGACGGGGTTCCCGGCGCGCAGGACGTCCGCGACGGTGCGCGCGGCCGTCACCGGGTCGAGCGGCTGCACCAGGACGGCGTCGGCCTGGGACCACGTCGCGAGCCAGCGGTCGTCCTCGCGGCGCACGACGACGATCACCGGCGCCGGGTCGTCGCGCTCGTTCTTGAGCTGGCGGCACACGCCCATGCCCCCGGTCGGCTGGGCCTCGCCGTCGAGCACCGCGAGGTCGAGCCGGCCGCCGTCGGCCGCGCCGAGCACGTCGCCGATGCCGTCCGCCTCGGTCCAGCGCAGCCGCGGCACGTCCCGGGCCGGGCGCCGTCCGACCGCGGACATCACGGCCTCCCGGACCTCGGGACGGTGGCTCATCACCACGACGTCCAGCGTCTGTCCGGCACCACTGTCGGCGGTCATCTGGTGGCCCTCCCCGGCGCGTCACCCACGGTGCGTCGCAGCCTAGTCGGGCGGACCACCAGGGGGTGGGACGCGGCACCCCGCGATCTCGACTACGACACGACGTACGACACCTGGTAGGAGAATCCGCAGGTGAGGGACGGTGCAGGTCGGCGGGCTGCTGAGCGGCCCTCGCCCCACCCGGCTGATGTCGGACCGAGGTGACATGATGACGCCCGTGACGACCGCCTCGAGTGCGCCGGCGCCCTCCTTCAGCGCGCGGATCCACTCCCTGAACCGGCCGAACGTGGTCAGCGTGGGGACGATCATCTGGCTCTCCAGCGAGCTGATGTTCTTCGCCGGGCTCTTCGCCATGTACTTCGTGGCCCGGGCCCAGAACGTGGGCGAGTGGCCGCCGCCGCCGACCGAGCTCGACGTGCCCTACGCCCTCGTGAACACGATCATCCTCGTGGCGTCGTCGTTCACGTGTCAGTACGGCGTGTTCGCGGCCGAGCGCGGCGACGTGTTCGGCCTGCGCCGCTGGTACGCGGTGACCTTCGTGATGGGCCTGATCTTCGTGCTGGGGCAGGTGAACGAGTACCACACGCTCGTCACCGAGCACGGCACGACGATGGCCTCGGGCCCGTACGGCTCGGTCTTCTACATCACCACCGGGTTCCACGCGCTGCACGTCACCGGCGGGCTGGTCGCGTTCATCCTGCTGATCAGCCGGACGTTCCTCAGCCGGTTCACCCCGGCCCAGGCGACCGCGGCGATCGTCGTCTCGTACTACTGGCACTTCGTGGACGTGGTCTGGATCGGCCTGTTCGCGGTCATCTACTTCATCCGGTGAGGACACCGCCGCGATGACGACAGGACGAGAGTCAGGGGCAGGGGAGGACATGAGCGACCGGACGCCACGCCCGCGCCGCAGGCCGTGGGCGCGTGCGGGGACCAGGACGCGCCGACGCGTCGCGGGCTTCCTCGCGATCGGCGTGGCACTGCTGGCCGTCGGCGGGATCTACGCGGCGGTGCAGCCCGCCCCGCAGACCGCGGCGGGCCAGGACGCGGCCCTCGTGCGCGAGGGCCAGGCGCTCTTCGACAACTCGTGCATCACCTGCCACGGGGCCAACCTGCAGGGGGTGCAGGGCCGCGGCCCGAGCCTCATCGGCGTGGGCCAGGCGTCGGTGTACTTCCAGGTCTCCACCGGCCGCATGCCGCTGAAGGTCCAGGGCGCGCAGGCCGACCGCAAGAAGGTGGAGTACACCCCGGCGCAGATCGACGCGCTGGGCGCCTACGTCGAGGCCAACGGCGGCGGGCCGACCGTCCCGGCCGCCCCGGACGAGGCCCTCGCCGGGTCCGACCTCGGGCGAGGTGGCGAGCTGTTCCGCCTCAACTGCGCCCAGTGCCACAACTTCACCGGCCGCGGCGGCGCGCTCTCGTCGGGCAAGTTCGCCCCGGTGCTCGACCCGGCCACCCCGCACCAGATCTACGCCGCGATGCTCTCCGGCCCGGGCAACATGCCGACCTTCGCCGACTCCCAGCTCTCCCCCGAGGAGAAGCGCGACATCATCGGCTACATCAAGTCGGTGAGCTCCGACAAAACCGGCGCGAACCCCGGCGGCAACGGCCTCGGCGGCTTCGGGCCCGTGCCCGAGGGCCTCGTCGCCTTCTTCGTCGGTCTCGCCGCCCTGATCGGAATCTCCCTCTGGATCGGATCCCGCCAGTGAGTGCACCTCCCGAATCTGAGTCCCACCGCGCCGGAAGCCCGTCGGGCCCCCAGGGCCACGGGTCGGACGAGCTGCGCATCCCCACCGACGCCGAACTCGCCGAGATGAGCACCGACGACCTGGTGCGTCTCGGCAACCGCCTCGACGACATCGAGGTCGTCGCCGACCGCGCCCGCTTCCCCGTCCCGGGGACCCGGGCGGAGAAGCGCGCCGAGCGCCAGGTCGCGGGCTGGTTCATCCTCGCCGCGATCGCGGGTCTGGCCTTCATCGTCGCGTTCATCGCCTGGCCCCACGAGTGGGTCCCGCCGGGCGCCCCCGGCTCGACCTGGTACGTCCTCTACACGCCGGCGATCGGCGTGACGCTGGGCGTGTCGATCACCGCGGTCGGCATGGGCGTCATCGCCTACTCGAAGAAGCTGCTGCCCGAGGACCTCACGATCCAGCAGCGCCACGACGGCCGCTCGGGCGAGCTCGAGCGCCGCACCGCCGCGGCCCGGCTGGTGCAGGCCGGCCAGCAGAGCGGGATCGGGCGGCGCAAGCTCATCGTCCGCTCGATCGGCGCCGCCGGCGGTGTGCTGGGCGCCGGACTCCTCGTCGCGGCGTTCGGCGGCCTGGTGAAGAACCCGTGGAAGGAGGGCGACCAGTCGCCGCTCCTCGTCACGGATTGGCGCTCGGACAACGGTGAGCGGGTCTACCTGCGCGCGTTCAACGGCAACGAGACCGACGTCGTTCTCGTCCGCGCCGGCGACCTCGAGCCGGGCTCGATGGAGACGGTCTTCCCGTTCCGAGAGTCCGAGCGCAACAACCCGGAGAAGCTCGCCGAGACGACGCACTCGTCCGACTCGCCCGTCATGCTCATCCGTCTGCGTTCCAACGTGCCGGTGATCAAGCGCGCCGGCCAGGAGGACTTCAACTACGGCTCGCTCTTCGCCTACTCGAAGATCTGCAGCCACATGGGGTGCCCGACGTCCCTCTACGAGGACGAGACGATGCGCATCCTGTGCCCCTGCCACCAGTCGCAGTTCCTGGCCAACGAGTACGCCCGCCCGGTCTTCGGTCCGGCCGCGCGACCCCTGGCACAACTGCCCATCGCGGTGGACGATCAGGGCTACCTGTACGCCCGCAGTGACTTCATCGAGCCGATCGGGCCCGGCTTCTGGGAGCGCAGATCATCATGAGTGCCATCACCACCCCGCGCCGCAGCGGGAGCACCGCGATGAAACTCGTCGGGACCGCTGCCGACGAGATCGACAGCCGGATTCACCCGGCAGGCGGTATCCGCCGCCAGATCAACAAGGTCTTCCCCACGCACTGGTCGTTCATGCTGGGTGAGATCGCGATCTACAGCTTCATCGTGCTGCTCCTCTCGGGGACCTGGCTCGCGATCTTCTACGACCCGTCGATGGCGGACACCACCTACGAGGGCACCTACGCGGGCCTGCGCGGTCTGGTCATGTCCAAGGCGTACGAGTCGACGGTCAACATCTCGATCGACGTCCGCGGCGGCCTGTTCATCCGGCAGGTCCACCACTGGGCCGCGCTGCTGTTCGTCGCCGCGATGATCGCGCACATGATGCGGACGTTCTTCACCGGAGCGTTCCGCCGCCCGCGCGAGACCAACTGGGTGCTCGGCGTGGTGCTGCTGCTCTCGGGCATGATCGAGGGCTTCATCGGCTATTCGCTGCCCGACGACCTGCTCTCCGGCACCGGTGTCCGCACCGGTGTCTCGGCAATCGTGATGTCGATCCCGGTGATCGGGACGTGGCTGCACTTCGCCATCTTCGGAGGTGAGTACCCGGGGACGATCATCCTGCCGCGGTTCTACATCGTCCACGTCTTCCTGCTGCCGGGGATCATCCTCGCGGTGATCGGCGTGCACGTGGCCCTCGTCTGGTTCCAGAAGCACACGCAGTTCCCCGGACCCGGCCGCACCGAGCGCAACGTCGTCGGCGTGCGCATCCTGCCGACGTTCGCCGCCAAGGGCGGCGGCTTCATGGTCGTCACGGTCGGCATCACGGCCATCATGTCCGGGGTCTTCCAGATCAACCCGATCTGGAAGCTCGGTCCGTACAACCCCACACAGATCTCCGCAGGCTCCCAGCCTGACTGGTACATGGCCGTATTCGACGGCGCGGTCCGGCTGTGGCCCTCGTGGGAGATGTACCTGTTCGGCCGGTACACGATCCCGTCGATCTTCTTCCCCGCCGTCATCGGGATGGGGATCCTGACGACGCTGCTCGCGCTCTACCCGCTCATCGAGCGCAAGCTCACCGGCGACGGGGCGCACCACAACCTGCTCCAGCGTCCGCGTGACGTCCCGGTGCGCACCGGGACCGGGATGATGGCGATGTCGTTCTACTTCTGGCTGGTCGTGGCCTGCGGGAACGACATCATCGGCTACACGTTCGACATCTCGTTGAACGTCATGACCTGGATCGGTCGCATCGGCCTCCTGGTGATCCCGCCGGTCGTCTACTTCGCGACCTACCGGCTCTGCCTGGGGCTGCAGCGCTCCGACCGCGAGGTGCTCGAGCACGGCATCGAGACCGGGGTCATCAAGCGGCTGCCGCACGGCGAGTTCATCGAGGTGCACCAGCCCCTCGGTGGCGTCGACGACCACGGTCACGCTGTCCCGCTGGCCTACCAGGGCTCGAAGGTGCCGAAGCGGATGAACGACCTGGGCTACTCGGGCAGCCCGGTGAAGGGCGGCTGGTTCCGCCCCGACCCGGCCGAGGAGCAGGTGGACGCCCACGCCGGCACGGGCACCGACCCGCTGCAGGTCGAGCCGGGCAGCGACCGCGAGCTCGCCGGCCGGCCCGACGCCGGGCGGCCCAGCGACCCGCGGGAGTAACCAGCCGGAGCACGATCGCCGACGGGGCGGGGAGCCATACGCTCCCCGCCCCGTCGTCGTGTGTGGGACGTCTCTCCCCTCAGTGAAGATCTCTTCCTCGTTCGGCGAGGGGTCCTCGACGCCGACGACGCGCACCACGCTCGACCTGCGTCGCACCCCACTCGTGCCTCGCCGCCGCTCAGGGGCCCGAGAACGACCGGAACGGGCACCGTCGGCCCGGGGGGAGAAAGCCGGCGGTGCCCGTCGTCGGGAACGCGTGGAGCGTCAGGGCCTGCGGGCCGGCGTGCCGCTCCAACACCGGCCCGATCTCCCCGCGAGCTGCAGGACCGGCCGCCGAGTGGTCCGTCAGCGCTGCGGATCGGCCTCGGCGACAGCCCTGAGGGACCACTCGACGAGATGGGGCTCGGCTGTCCCCGCCTCGTTGGCGACGATCTCCTCTTCGGTCGCGTGTCCTCATGAACTCGTGATCACGAGTCCGGCGGCCGCCCAGAGGCCCCGAGAACCACGAACGGGCGCCGTCGGCTCCCCTCGCAGGAGCCGGCGACGCCCGTCGTCGGGAAAGGACCTCAGTGGGCCTCGGGGCCCGCGTGGTACTCGAACACGAGCCCGCACACGGCGATGATCAGCCCGATGCCCGCGAGCACGATGAGCCACCACTGCCAGAGGGCGAGACCGAGGCCCGTAAGCGCGACGGCGCCCGCCACGGTGATGGGCCAGTAGCTACCCGGGCTGAAGAAGCCGATGACGCCGGCGCCGTCGGACACCTCGGCCTCCGGGTTGTCCTCGGGGCGCTCCTCGAGGCGGCGGGCGACGAACCGGAAGTAGGTGCCGATGATCAGGCAGAGACCGCCGGTCAGGGTCAGCCCGACGATGCCGACCGCTTCCTTCGAGAGGAAGCCGTAGACGAGCGCGCAGACGAAGCAGAACACGGTCAGGAGCTCGAAGATGCGGGACTCGACCTTCATCGCCGCGGGCTCCTCTCAGCGGTCGTGGGGACGGTCATGTCAGAACGCCAGCCGGACGGTCGGGTCCGGGTTGAACGGGTGCGTCGTGGTCGCCGTCGGCGAGCACAAAGGGCCGCAGTTCATCCGGGCGAGGGCCTCGGCGGCCGAGTAGGGCTTGGCCGTCTCCGGGTTCACGGACTGCCGGAGCTGCATGTACTGGTCGAACAGGTTCTGCGGCAGCGCCCGGACCTCGAAGTTCATCATCGAGTGGTAGGCACCGCAGTACTCCGCGCACCGCCCGACGAACGCGCCGGGCTGGTCGATCCGGTCGATGACCCACACGTTCTTCTGGTCGTTCTTCTCCGGGTCCGGGAACACGTCCCGCTTGAAGAGGAACTCCGGGATCCAGAAGGAGTGGATGACGTCCTCGGAGTGCTGCGTGAACGAGATCGGGCGACCGGTCGGCAGCACCAGCAGCGGTACCTCGGCGGTGGTGCCGATGGTCGCGACCGGCTGGCCGACGGGGGTGCGCGTGCCCGGGTACTGGAACTCCCAGTTCCACTGGAACGCGGTGACGTCGATCCGGAGCTCGTTGCCGGTGGGCTCGCGGTCGACGACGTTCTGCACGACGACCGTGAAGTAGAAGAGCACCGCCACGATGACCAGCGGGAGCACCGTGAGCACCAGCTCGAGCGGCAGGTTGTACTGGAACTGCCGGGGCAGGTCGGAGTCGCCGGCCTTGCGACGGTGGAACGCGACGGCCCACGCGGTGGCGCCCCAGACCAGGACACCGACGCCGAGGGCCGCGATCGCGGACCAGGTCCACAGCGTCCGCATCATCGTCGCCTCGGGCGTGACGCCCACCGGCCACCCGAAGCGGATGACGTCCTGGATGGAGCACCCGGTGGAGACGAGGGCGACCACGACGGCCAGGACGGCGAGCTGCAGCGCGCGCGTCACCCGAGGGGTCCGTCGGCGCGGCGTCCGGCCACCCTCGTCCTGCCGGGCCGACACCTCCCCGGCCTGCGCAAGGCTCGCTGCTCGGCGCACTGCTGGCTGCCCTCCTCGAGGCCGTCGACCTCGGGCGACGCCACCCGTGGTCCGGACACCGGGAGACTAGCCGAGGTCTCCACTACGCGCTGTCGGAGGGGCGGGCGCGTCGGGGACCGTCGGACCCCCTCGCCATACTGGGCCACGTGTGCGGGCTGATGGGTTGGATCACGGCGGACGGCACGGCGGCACGGCACGCGGCGGACGTCGAGGCCGCGCTGCCGTGCATGCGCCACCGCGGGCCGGACGAGTCGGGCGCGTGGCACGACGACGAGGTGGTGCTCGGGTTCAACCGGCTGTCGATCATCGACGTCGAGGGCTCGCACCAGCCCCTGGAGTTCCCGCCGGACGGCGAGGCCGCCGGCCGCTACCGCATCGTCTTCAACGGCGAGATCTACAATTACGTGGAGCTGCGGGCGGAGCTGGCCCGCGACCACGGCGTCCGCTTCGCCACCGAGGGCGACACCGAGGCCATCGTCGCCGCCTACTCGGTGTGGGGCGCGGACGCGGTGCCGCGGCTGCGGGGCATGTTCACGTTCCTGATCTGGGACACCCGTGACCGGGTGCTCTTCGGCGCCCGGGACCCGTTCGGCATCAAGCCGCTGTTCTTCGCCGCCGGCGCGAACGGCGTCGCGTTCGCGAGCGAGAAGAAGAGCCTCCTGCAGATCCTGGGGCCGCTGGGCGCGTCGACCGCGGCGCCCGACCCGGCGGCGCTGCAGCACTACCTGACGCTGCAGTACGTCCCGGAGCCGGCGACGCTGCACCGCGCGATCCGGCGGCTGGAGTCGGGCTGCTCCTTCACGATCACCCCCGGCGAGCCGGTGAGCGTGCAGCGCTACTTCACCCCGCGCTTCGACGAGCGCCCCGTCCCCCGTGGCGACACCGCCGAGGAGACGCGGCGCCACGAGGAGATCACCGAGGTGCTGCGCGACTCGGTGGCCAAGCACATGCGCGCCGACGTCACCGTGGGCGCCTTCCTCTCCGGTGGCATCGACTCGACGGTGATCGCGGCGCTCGCCCGCGAGCACAACCCGGACCTCATCACCTTCACCACGGGGTTCGAGCGCGCCGGCTACTCCGAGGTCGACGTCGCGGCCGAGTCGGCGGAGGCGATCGGGGTCCGCCACGTCGTCCGCACCGTGACCGCGCAGGAGATGATGGACGTGCTGCCGCTCATCGTCTGGTACCTGGACGACCCGGTGGCCGACCCGGCGCTCGTCCCGCTGTACTTCGTCGCGAACGAGGCCCGCAAGCACGTCAAGGTGGTGCTGTCCGGCGAGGGCGCCGACGAGCTCTTCGGTGGCTACACCATCTACAAGGAGCCGATCTCCCTCGCGCCGTTCGACCGGCTGCCGGGTGCGGTCCGCAAGCTGGCCGGGTCGCTCTCGGAGCGCCTGCCGACCGGGGTCCGCGGCAAGGACATGTTGCGCCGCGGCGCGCTGCCCCTCGAGCAGCGCTACTACGGCAACGCCCGCAACTTCTTCCCCGCCCAGCTCGACGCCGTCCTGCGCGGGTACGACGACGAGCTCTCCCACGTCGACCTGACGGCGCCGGTCTACGAGGGGTCGCGGGGCTGGGACCCGGTGGCGCGCATGCAGCACGTCGACCTGTTCACCTGGCTGCGCGGCGACATCCTGGTCAAGGCCGACAAGATGACGATGGCGAACTCGCTGGAGCTGCGGGTCCCGTTCCTCGACCCCGAGGTGTTCCGGGTGGCCTCGGGGCTGCCGACCGACCAGAAGATCGCGCACGGCACCACGAAGTACGCCCTGCGCCGGGCCATCGAGGGCATCGTCCCGCCGCACGTGCTGCACCGTCGCAAGCTCGGGTTCCCGGTGCCGATCCGGCACTGGCTGGCGACCGACATGCTCGACTGGGCCCGCGGCGTCGTCCGGGACTCGCAGACCGACGCGATCCTCGACAAGGCCGCGGTGCTGCGCATGATCGACGAGCACCGCGCCGGCGGCATCGACCACTCGCGGCGCATCTGGACGCTGCTGGTGTTCATGCTCTGGCACGGCATCTTCATCGAGGAGCGCATCACGCCGGAGATCCCGGAGCCGCAGTACCCGGTCTATGCCTGACCA
This sequence comes from Actinomycetospora sp., assembly GCF_036497585.1. Classification (GTDB taxonomy): domain Bacteria; phylum Actinomycetota; class Actinomycetes; order Mycobacteriales; family Pseudonocardiaceae; genus Actinomycetospora. The sequence continues at coordinate 29,025 of NZ_DASXJD010000245.1, forward strand.
CCGGGGATAGTGCCCGACGCAACGATCGGGCTGTCGGTGCCCAGCGCATCACCTACGGTGGTCCGTTGATCCGAAGCGAGTAGTCGCATGGAGAGGACATCCCGGCCCGATGGACGTTCTGGGAATCGGCAACGCGATCGTCGACGTGCTCACGCAGGTCGACGACGACACCATCACCGCCTTCGACCTGCCGAAGGGGGGCATGACGCTCGTCGACCAGGACCAGGCCGAGGCGCTGTACGCGAAGGCCCGGGAGACCACCGAGCGCTCGGGCGGGAGCGTCGCCAACTCGATCGCCGTCGCGGCCGCGCTGGGCGGGGACACCGGCTACGTCGGGAAGGTCCACGACGACCAGCTGGGCACGTCGTTCACCACCTCGATCCGCAGCCACGGCGTGAGCTTCCGCACCCCGGCGCTCTCCGAGGGCCCCTCGACGGCCCGCTGCCTGGTCCTCGTCACCCCCGACGGTGAGCGCACCATGGGCACCTACCTGGGCGCCTGCACCGCGCTCGGCCCGTCGGACATCGACCAGGAGGAGGTCGCCGGTTCGGCGGTCGCCCTCATCGAGGGCTACCTCGCCGACACCGAGCACGCCCGCGAGACCATAGGCAAGATCATCGACGCGTCCGCCAAGAGCGAGGCCCGGATCGCGCTGACGCTGTCCGACGCCCTGTGCGTGGACCGCCACCGCGACTACTTCCGTGAGCTGGCCGCGGAGAACGTCGAGATCATCGTCGCCGACGAGGACGAGGTCGCCGCGCTGGTGCGCGACGAGCCCATCGAGTCGCTGCTGCGCGGCAACGGCGGCAACTGCGAACTCGTCGTCGTCACCCACGGCCCGAAGGGCTCGACGATCTACGGCGAGGGCGGGGTGCGCCACGAGATCGAGGCGCGGCCGGCCGACGAGCTCGTCGACACCACCGGTGCGGGTGACGCCTACGCGGGCGGCTTCCTCTACGGCCTGGTGCGCGGCTTCGAGCTGCCGGTGGCCGGGCGGATCGGCTCCGTTGCGGCGTCGCACGTGGTGGCCCAGCTGGGCGCCCAGCCGCCGGAGAACCTCAAGGCCAAGGTCGCCCAGGACGTCCCCGAGGCCGGCTGAGGCCTCCCCCGACGTACGAACGGCCGGTTGGTCACCTTCGAAGGTGATCAACCGGCCGTTCGTACCTCACGGACCCCGGCAGCAGACACGACGAGAGCCCCGGCCCGCCGCAGGAGGCGGGACCGGGGCTCTCGTCGTGCGGGAGGGCCGTCAGGCGATCAGTTGAAGCTGTCGCCGCAGGCGCAGGAGCCCGTCGCGTTCGGGTTGTCGATGGTGAAGCCCTGCTTGTCGATGGTGTCGACGAAGTCGATCGTGGCGCCCTGCACGTACGGCGCGCTCATCCGGTCCACGGCCACCTTGAGGCCGTTGAAGTCACGGAAGAGGTCGCCGTCGAGCGAGCGGTCGTCGAAGAAGAGCTGGTAGCGCAGGCCCGCGCAGCCACCGGGCTGGACGGCGATGCGCAGGTGCATGTCGTCGCGGCCTTCCTGGTCGAGCAGGGCCTTCGCCTTGCTCGAGGCGGCCTCGCTCAGCTCGACACCGTGCTCGCCCGGGGCCTCGGTGGCCGGGGCGGTGGGGTTCTCGACGGTCATGGTTCTCCCTGGAGCTCCCGATGCGTTCCGCGCCGTGCAACCTCGCCGGACGGCGGGATGTTCCCGCCCGGTGGGGCGCGCTCCACCGGGACACACGGTCTGGCGTTCCCGACGGGGCACGGCGCGGCTCGCCTGCGATCTCCATGGTGTCACATCGCGCGCCCGTCATCACGTGCACGGACGACGACGTGCGCCACCCCTCACGCGCCCGCGGGATCCGGCGGCGTCGGGGGCGCCGCGGCCGTGCCCCGCCAGGACGCGCCGGTACGGCGCAGCAGCGCGAACACCGCCAGGACCACGAGCCACGCGACCTGCCAGCCCGTCGAGACCACCAGCGCCACCGGCCCGGTGACCAGGATCAGCATCGACAGCGCGTCGTCCCGGTCGTCCATGACTCCCCCTCCCCGACACCTCACGCTCCACCGCAGCGTGCCGGATCCCGGTGAGGTCCGCTGCCGTCAGCTCTCCGGACCCTCGCCGCCAGGGTCGCGCGGGCCGGGGACCATGGGTTCGGGACGCGCCTCGGGGAGCAGCTCGGGGCGCAGGGTGGTACGCCCGCGGCGGCCGCCCCAGTGCGCGGCGATCCCCTCGGCGAGGGTCTCGAGGGTGCCGGCGGGGTCGGCCATCGACGCCTCCACCGACCCGGCGTCGGCGGCCGCGGCGTAGGCGCCGTGGATGCCCGACTCGAACGCCACCCGCGGCCCGACGTGGACCTGCCCGGCCAGCACGATGCACGGGACCCCGCGGGCCATCGCCGTCGACGACACGGCGGCCAGGGCGGTGTCGCGCAGCGAGCGGAACTCGAGGCTGCCCTCGCCGGTGACGACGAGGTCGGGCAGGGCCTCGTCGGGCGCCGTCTCGAGGGTGGCCGCGGCCTCGCCGACCGCGGAACGCACCAGCTCGTCGCCCGTCGCTCCCCGGACCCAGCCGCCGGCGATCGCCGCGGCAGCCTGCTCGCCGGTGAGGGTGCCGTGGAAGGCGTCCGGCGCGATCAGCACGCGCATGGCCGACCACGCTATCGCGAGGTCACGCCCGCGTGGACCCCGCACGACGAACGGGGAGCGGCAGGCTGTGAGGTGACCTCGGTCGGCGACGGGTGTCCTATCCTGGGCACGTGAACTTCCTGCGACGCGGCTCCGGCGCCACCTCCGCCCCCGCCTCCCCGGACGCCGACGCCGACGCGTCCGCCGAGCAGGAGGTCGTCTCCGTCGGTGGGCGCCGCCCCCAGAGCACGGGCAAGGGCCGCCCGACGCGGTCGCGACGCGAGGCCGAGGGCCGTCGTCGCGGGCCGGTGGCTCCGGCACCCAAGACGCAGCGCGAGGCGATGAAGCGCGCGAAGGCCACCCGGGGCGACAAGACCCAGCGCCGCGAGGCCTCAGCCGAGCGCCGCAAGCGGATGATGGCCGGGGACGACCGCGTGCTCCCGGTGCGCGACCGCGGGCCGGTGAAGGCCTTCGTACGCGACCTCGTGGACTCCCGGCGCCACCTCATGGGCCTGTTCATGCCGCTGGCGGTGCTGATCTTCGTCACGGTCGTGGTGCCGGTGAAGGGCCTGCAGAACCTCGGCAGCCTGCTGTGCCTGTGCATCCTCGCGGCGATGGTCGTCGAGGGCACGCTGCTCGGCCGCCAGGTGCTGTCGCGGGTGCGCGCCAAGTTCCCGAACGAGGAGGTCAAGGGCCTCTCGGTCGGCTGGTACGCCTTCACCCGCGCCACCCAGATCCGCAAGCTGCGGATGCCCGCACCCCGCGTGAAGGCCGGCGAGGCCGTCTCCTGAGCCGGACCCTCGTCCTGGGCGGGACCCGCTCGGGGAAGTCGGCCTGGGCCGAGTCGCAGCTCGACGAGTCCTCGCCCGCGGTCTACGTGGCGACGGCCCGCGCGGTCGACCCCGGCGCCGACCCGGAGTGGGCGGACCGGATCGCGGTGCACCGCGCCCGCCGCTCCGCCCGGTGGGAGACCGTCGAGGACCCCGACGGGTCCGTGACCGTCGGGATCGTCCGGGAGCGGACCGACGTCGCGGTGCTCGTCGACGACCTCGGCACCTGGGTGACCGGACTGCTCGACGACGCCGGGTGGGCGCGCGACGCCGCATCGGTCGCGGCGGCACGGACCGACCTGGTCGAGGCGGTGGGCGCGCGGGCCGGGGCCCCGGTGGTGCTGGTGTCCGCCGAGGTCGGGCTGGGCGTGGTGCCCTCGTCGTCGGCGGGACGGCGTTTCCGCGACGAGCTGGGGCTGCTCAACGCCGAGCTCGCCGCGGTGTGCGACGAGGTACGCCTGCTCGTCGCGGGCCTGCCGCTCGCCCTTAAGGTGGCTCCGCCTCGTGAGCAGTAATCCGTCGTAGAGCACGGATCAGTGCTCACCAGCGCGAAGCGCACCTAGGGAGGGAGCACCCAGTGCCGTCGGTGGCACCCCCGGACGAGGCCGCACGGGCCGACGCGCGTGCGCACCTGACGCGCCTCCCGCTCGCGTCGCACGCCCTCGGCCGGCTCGAGGACGTCGCCGCCTGGCTCGCCGCCTGCCAGGCCCGCTCCCCCGCCCGCCCTCCCTCGGCCCCGCGGGTCGTGCTCTTCGCCGCCGAGCACGGGGTCGCCGCGGCCGGGGTGTCCGCCTTTGACGCGACCGAGACAGCGGCCCGCCTCGAGGCCGTCCGCGAGGGCACCGCGCCGACCAACTCCCTGGCCACCGTCGCCGGCGCGGACGTGCGCGTCGTCGAGGTCGGCGACGGCCCGAGCGGGCGGATCGACCGGGAGGACGCGCTCTCGGCCGACGGACTGACCGCCGCCCTCGGCGCCGGGCGTGCCGCCGCGGACAGTGCCGTCGACGAGGGCGCCGACCTGCTGGTGCCGGGCGAGCTCGCCGTCGGGATCTCCACCCCGACCGCGGTGCTGGCCGCCGCCATGACCGCCCGCGAGCCGGTCGCCGTCGTCGGGCGGGGCAGCGGAATCGACGACACCGCCTGGATGCGCAAGGCCGCGGCCGTCCGCGACGGGCTGCGCCGCACCCGGCCGGTCGGGCGCGACCCGGAGGCGCTGCTGCGCGTGGCCGGCGGCGCCGACCTCGCCGCCCTCGTCGGCTTCCTCGCCCAGGCCGCCCGCCGTCGCACGCCCGTCCTGCTCGACGGCGCCGCGGTCTGCGTCGCCGCGCTGCTCGCCGACGCGTGGGCGCCCGGCGCACGGGCCTGGTGGCTCGCCGCCACCCGCGACACCGAGCCCGCCCAGGCCCTCGCCCTCGAGGTGCTCGGCCTCGACCCGCTCCTGCTCCTCGACCTGCGCGCCGGGGCCGCGACCGGTGCGCTCGCAGCGGTCCCGCTGGTGACGATGGCCGCGCGGGTCGCCGCCGGCTCATGACGGGTCCCGACGCCGGGTCCGGTCCCGACCCCGCTTCCGTCCGCCTCCCCGCCCACGCGGAGCACCCCTCCTGGCCGGGCGCCGTCACGCTCGCCCTGTCGCTGTTCAGCGTCGCGCCGCTCCGGGCCCGCGCGACCGACCGGGGCACCGCACGCCGCGGGCTCGCGCTCGCCCCGCTGGTGGGGCTGCTGATCGGTGGGGTCGTCGGCGGCGTCGTGCTCGGCCTGCTCGCGCTCGGGGCGCCGGGGCTGCTGGCGGGGCTGCTCGGAGTGGGGGCCGGCGCCGCGCTGACCCGGGGGCTGCACCTCGACGGACTCGCCGACCTCGCCGACGGCCTCGGCAGCTACGGCGGTCCGGAGCGCATGCTCGCGGTGATGAAGGACCCGTCGACGGGGGCGTTCGGCGTGGTCACGCTGGTGATCGCCCTCGGCACCCAGGCGGCGGCGCTCCCCGCGGTGGCCGGGCGCGGGGGTCTCGGCGTGCTCGCGGTCGCGCTGGCGTGGGCCGCGGGGCGCGCGTCGTTCACCTGGTGCGCACGGCACGGGGTGGGTGCGGCGGCCGCCGGCGGGCTCGGCGCCCTCGTCGCGGGCACCCAGCACGTGGCGGTCCCGGTGGGGTGGGCCGTGGCGCTCGCCGGGGTGGGCGTGCTCGCGGTGCCCGGGCGGCTCTGGCAGGGCCCGGTGGCGGTGGTCGTCGCCGCCCTGGCCGCCGTCGTCCTCGCCCGGCACGCGGTCAAGCGCCTGGGCGGGGTCAACGGCGACGTGTTCGGCGGAGTCTGCGAGGTCACGGTGACCGCGGCCCTCGCCGTCGTCGCCCTGGGCTGATCACAGCTGCGAGGCGCCGCCGTCCACCACCAGCTCCGAGCCGTTCGTGAACGTGGCGTCGAAGCCCAGGAACGCGACCGCGGCGGCGACCTCCTCGGGCCGGCCGAAGCGCTGCATCGGGTTGACCGAGCGCATCTGTTCCCGGGTCGCCTCGGCCACCGCGGCGGGGAGGGTCCGTTCGAGGATGCCCGTGTCGACGGGTCCCGGGCTCACCGCGTTGACCCGGATGCCCCGGCCCAGCAGCTCGCGCGCGAAGGAGCGCACCAGCGAACGGAGGGCGGCCTTCGTCGCGGCGTAGACGCTCGAGCCCGACAGCCCCTTGACGTCGGCGACCGAGGTGGTGACGACGACCGCGCCCCCGTCGTGCAGCACCGGCGCGAGCTCCTGGACCAGCGTGTACGGGCCGCGGACGTTCACGGCGAACAACCGGTCGTAGTCCTGCGCGGTCACGTCGGGGAACGCGGCGAAGCCCGTGATGCCGGCATTGAGGAAGAGCAGGTCGATCCCGCCGAGCCGATCCCGGACCTCGGTGGCGAGCGCGTGCACGGCCGTGGGGTCGGCGGCCGGCGTCCAAGACCGATCCCGGCGAGCTCATGCCTCGCGGGCATCACCCCTGCACAGCCGCCTAGGGTGGGGCGTCGTGGAGGACCTCGACCTGCGCCTCGTGCACGCGTTCACGGTGGTGGCCGAGTACCTGCACTTCGGGCGCGCCGCCGAGGAGCTCCACCTCGCCCAGCCGGCACTGAGCCGGCAGATCCGTCGCCTCGAGGACCAGGTCGGCGCGCGCCTGTTCGCCCGGGACACCCGTGGCACGCACCTGACCGCGGCCGGGGCGGCGTTCCGGCCCGGGGCGCGCGAAGCGCTGGGAGCCGCGCGGGCGGCGGGCGCCGCGGCCCGGGCCCTCGATCGGCCCGTCGGGATCGTCGTCGGGTACGAGGGCGCCCTCCGCGTGACGACAGCGGTGCGGGCGCTGCGCGGCGCCCACCCCGACGCGGAGGTGCGCACCCGGCACCTGGGCCCGGGCGAGCCGCGGGCGGCGCTGCTCGAGCACCGGGTGGACGTCGCTGTCGCGCGCCTGCCGTTCCCGACGGACGGACTCGACGTGCACCCGTTGTCCGAGGAGCCGCGGGTCCTCCTCGTGGCCCGCGACCACCGGCTGGCCGACCACGCGTCGGTCCGGCCGGCGGACTTCGCCGACGAGCCGCTCGCGCGCCTCGCCGACCCCGATCCCGACTTCGCCGCGTTCTGGCGCCTCGAGCCGCGTCCCGACGGCGGGCCGGCGCCGGCCGGACCCGTCGTCGAGACCCCGGAGGACCGCCTGGAGGTGGTGGCCGGCGGCGAGGCGGTCGCGCTCGCGACGGCGGCCGTCCTCGACGGTGGCCTGAGGCCGGACCTCGTCGCGGTGGCGGTCGAGGGGGTCGAGCCGGTCCGCGTCGTGCTCGCCCACCGTGCCGGGGACCGCCGGGAGCTCGTGACCGCGTTCGCGCGGGTTGCCGCGACCCTTCTGGGCCCGCCGGGCCGACCGGCCTAGCCCAGGCGCTCCATCCACCCGTGGCGGTCCGGGGCCGCGCCACGCTGGATCGCGGTGAGCCGCTCGCGGAGCCGCGCGGTGACCGGGCCCGGCGTGCCGTCGCCGATCTCGAAGGACCCGCCGTCGTACTTCACGGACCCGACCGGGGTGATCACGGCCGCCGTACCGCACGCGAAGACCTCGGTGAGGGTGCCGGACGCGACCTCCTTCTCCCACTCGTCGGTGGAGATGCGGCGCTCGGTGACGGTCGCGCCGTCCTCGCGCGCGAGCTCGAGCAGCGACCGGCGCGTGATGCCGGGCAGCAGCGAGCCGGAGAGCTCCGGGGTGACGACCTCGTGGTGGCCCTCGCCGTCGGTGAAGACGAAGAACAGGTTCATCCCGCCCATCTCCTCCACCCAGCGGTGCTCGAGCGCGTCGAGCCAGACCACCTGGTCACAGCCCTGGGCGGAAGCCTGGGCCTGGGCGGCGAGCGAGGCGGCGTAGTTCCCGCCGCACTTGGCCTCGCCGGTGCCGCCCGGGACGGCGCGCACGTAGTCGGTGGAGAGCCAGACGCTCACCGGGGCCAGCCCGCGCGGGAAGTAGGCGCCCGCCGGGGAGGCGATGAGCAGGTAGAGGTACTCCTCGCTCGGGCGGACCCCCAGCCCCGACGACGAGCCGAACATGAACGGCCGCAGGTAGAGCGACTCCTCGCCGCCGGCGGCCGGCACCCAGCGGGCGTCGACGGTGAGCAGCTCGCGGATCGAGTCGAGGAAGAGCTCCTCGGGCAGCGGCGGCATGGCCAGCCGCTCCGCCGAGCGCGCCATCCGCTCGGCGTTGGCCCACGGGCGGAACGAGGCGATCGACCCGTCGGGCTGCCGGTACGCCTTGAGCCCCTCGAAGATCGTCTGGCTGTAGTGCAGCACCACCGACGCCGGGTCGATCGACAGCCGCTGGTACGGCCCCACCGTCGCGTCGTGCCAGCCCCGCGCCGCGTCCCACGTGATGGTGACCATGTGGTCGGTGAAGTACTTGCCGAAGCCCGGCGCGGCCAGTACCTCCGCGACCCGCTCCTCGGTGGCCGGACCGGGGTGCGGGAGGTGCGCGAAGGCCGTGCTCGACATGCCCGTCACCCTAGACCGCCCCTCCGACACCCGACACCGTCCGCGATCGCCTCACGAACCGGCCACCAGGGTCGAACCCGGCCGATGGGCGGCGTCGGTGGCCAGGTCGACGTCGTGGGTGGCGGGCGTGCCCAGCGCCACAGAGACGACAGCGGGGGCGGCACCCGCGTGGCGGCCGCGCACGATCAGCAGTCCCGTCCCGGCGGTGTGCCCCACGGGCAGCCGGAACGCCCCCTCGCCGTCCGTCGCGCCCCGGGCGAGCTGGTGCCCGCCGCCGTCGACCAGGGTGAGCACGGCGTCGACGGGCCGGCCGGCACGGTCGCGCACCCGGCCGGTGAGCTCCGGGTCCGCAGGCTCGGCGGTCGTCGGGGCCGCCTGCCCGTGGGTGAGCGGCGCCATCCGGGCATCTGACGCCAGCATCGTGCCGTTGCTGTCGTCGGGGTCGGCCGACGCGTTGTGGGTGAGCGGCGCCGTCCTCGCGTTGGACGCCAGCATCGTGCCGTTGCTGCCGTTCCCCAGGGCCGCCATCCCCTCGGGGATCACGACGACCGGCCGGTCCCCGTGCTCCCACAGCGCGCGGTCCGCGCTGGGGTGCGCGAGCGCGGACAACGGGCCCCCGTGCGGGCTGCCGACGACGACCGCGCGGGCGTCCCGACCCGCGCGAGGTCGACCAGGGCGAGGCCGACCGCACCGTGCGAGGCGACCGGACG
>NZ_DASXJD010000246.1:0-3798 GCF_036497585.1 Actinomycetospora sp.
CCGAGCGGACCGCGATCGAACCGCTGACCGACGACGTCACCGGGCTCGACCTCGAGACGGCCTACGAGGTGCAGCGAGAACTGCGGCGCCGGGCCGGACCACTGGCGGGCTGGAAGCTGGGGGTCACCTCGCGGGCCAAGCAGGCCCAGGTCGGGGTCGACGCGCCGGTGTACGGCTTCCTGCCGGCGTCGGCGGCGCTCGACCTCGGCGAGCCGCTGCCGTGCTCGCAGCACATCCAGCCGCGCGCCGAGCCGGAGATCGTCTTCATGCTGGGCCGCGATCTGGCCGGGCCCGATGTTCGCGCGTCCGACGTGCTGGCGGCGACGGCGGGCGTCGGCGTCGGGATCGAGATCCTCGACTCCCGCTATCGCGACTACCGCTTCACAATGGCCGACGTCGTCGCCGACGACACCTCGGCGGGCCGGTTCGTCGTCGGTGCCCCCGTGCCCGTGGCCGGCATCGACCTGCGGCTGGTCGGCGTCGTGCTCGAGCGCAACGGCGAGCTGGTGGCCACCGCGTCCGGCGCGGCGTCGCTCGGTCATCCGGCCGCCGCCGTGGCGTGGCTCGTCCGCCGGCTCGCGGCGTCGGGGGAAGGCCTGGCCGCGGGTCAGGTCGTCCTGTCGGGCGGGCTGACCGCGGCGACACCGGTTCGCGCTGGCGACGTCGTCACCGTGACCATCGACCGGCTCGGCACCGTCGAGCTGGCCTGCGCCTCGTGAGTGCTCGTCCGTGCTCTGGCGCGGACAAGCACGCACAGGCCCGACGAAGGAGGGCGACACCGTGCCCCTGGTCCAGATCACCCTCGCGCGCGGGCGCACGCCCGAGCAGCCGGCCGCGCTGGGGGAGAAGGTGACCGCCGCGGTCGCCGACGCCGTCGGCGCCCCGCCGGGCGACGTCCGCGTCGTGGTGACCGAGTGCGAGCCCGAGCACTGGTTCGTCGGCGGCGAGTCGCTGGCCGAGCTGCGGGCGTCCGGTCGGCGGTGATCGGCGATGGTGCTGGTCCCGCTCGGTGACGGCGCTGGGGCGTCGGCCTGGGTCGTGACGGCCCCGGACGGACGCGACGTCGCGGTCTTCCGCCTCGACGACGGCTCGCTGCGCGCCGTCCAGGCGGCGTGCCCGCACCGCGCCGGTCCGCTCGCGGAGGGACGGTTGCTCCAGGCCGGCGACGGCGCCGCCGACGCCACGATCATGTGCCCGTCGCACTGGTACCGATTCTCGCTGGAGACGGGCCGGAACATGACGATGCCGGGCGACGGCCTGGCCTGCTACCCCGTGGTGGACCACGACGGCGTCCCGCACGCGGAGCTGCCTCCGCCGCCGGTGCCGTCGAGCTGGTCGGAGCGCCTGCGTGCGCACGCCCGGGGCGACGTCTGATCTCCCACGACGAGGTAGAGCAGCTCGTCGAGGTGCTGAGAACGACTCCCGCCCGGCCGCCTTTGTCTTCGACACCCGCTCGGCGGCGAAGACGTGCACGGTGCGAGTCGCCGTTGGGCGCGCTGGTCAGCCCGCAGCAGGTCGGGCGGGCCGTCGTGAGCGCTCGTCCGTGCCCCGACACGAGCTCCACTCACACGGCATGGCCCACCAGTCGGTGGAACAGGCCCTCGGCGTCGACGTCGAGACCGCGCGCGACGAACCACTCGCTGAGCCGCCGGACGTCGCGGACGAGGATCTCGGGACCGTGCGGGTTGCCGACGAGGTCGACGACCTGCGGCAGGTCGATGAGCACCAGCCGGCCGTCGTGGACCAGGACGTTGTAGGCCGAGAGGTCGCCGTGGGTCCAGCCGAGACGGGCGAGCCCGATGAGCGCCGCGGTCAGCTGCTCCCACCAGTCCCGGAGCTCGTCCCGGTCGGGGCGGCGCTGGGCGAGGCGTGGCGCGGCCGTGCCGTCGGGTGAGCCGAGGAACTCGAGCAGCAGCTCCGTGCCCTGGAGCGAGATGGGGTAGGGCACCGGCACACCGGCCGCGTACAGCGTGCTCAGCGCGCCGAACTCGGCGGCCGCCCACTGCCCGGCGAGCAGCTCGCGGCCGAACGCCGTCCGGTTCGCCATCGCGCGCGTCTCGCGGGACCGGCGCACCCGACGGCCCTCGAGGTAGCCGGCGTCGCGGTGGAACATGCGGTGCTCGCCGGAGCGGTACCGCTTGGCCGCGAGGAGGAGGTCGGGTCCGCCGGGCACCGCGCGGGCGAGGAGGTGGACGTCGGCCTCCTTGCCGGTCTTGAGCACGCCGAGCTCCGTGTCGACGGCGCCGGCGCCGGTGACGACCCAGCCGGGTCTCGGTTCCGGGCCGTGGATGGCGTCGGGCCAGGTGGACCAGCGGTCACCGTCGGGTGGGCCGACGTCGTCGCCGTTGTCGCGGTCGGATACGGCGTGACGGGAGAGGTCGGGCTCGTCGTCTTCGAAGCGTCGACGGCGACGGGGGATGCGTTCGTGCAACGGAGGGGCTCCAGACGTGGGGAGATCACCCCACGCGGCACTGCCCTCAGCGCAGGGTGCGGACGCGGCGGGGCGCCGACCCGGCACCGGCCGGGCCGAGCGCCGCCCACCGGGCGACGGTCTGCACGAGGCATCTCCTCCGACGAGAGCACGCCTTCTGCGCGCTGCCGCGATCCTGCGCGGCGAGCGTCCGAGGGGGCAAGCGGATTACCGAGCGGTCGCCCTCGACGAGGTGCACCTCGAAGATCGGCACGTCGGTTCCCGCCCTCCGGTCGAGCCGTGTCGCCGCAGCCTCTCAGGACGGCGGATCGCCATCACGACGGCCTGCGGTCCGGTGACGAGATCACCGCTGACGTCGCCGCCCTCCCGGCCGAGCCGGGCGCGGCGTCGGCGATGCCCGACCACGCCCGGCGATCGTGCGCGGGTGCGGTTCCGCGAGCACGAGGCTCCGAGGAGGTCCCGACGGCGGCACCGTCATGGCTCGACTCGGATCGGCGGGTGGGTGGCGCGGCTCCGAGATGGGAACGGCTGGCGGGGATCTCGGCCCGGTGCCGGTGGTACGAACGGCGCGTTCGTCGCGCGGGAAGCAACGAACGTGCCGTTCGTTCTCCTAGGAGACCGCTGAAGAAAGCGGGGTGTCGGAGAGGGCCGCTGGGGCCGGGGCTGGGATCCTTGTTGGGTGCAGGGTCGCTCTGATGATCAGCGTGAGTTGCTGGATGTGGAGTCGGTCGCTGGGCATCTGCTGAAGCCGGGCAGCGTGTTCGCGTTCCTGGCCGCGCACCGGTTCCGGTTGTTCCCGCCGGAGCTGTTCGCCGATCTGTTCCCGAGCCGCCGGGGCCGGCCGAGTGTGCCGCCGGAGGTGGTGGCCACGGTGCTGGTCCTGCAGGCCCTGCACGGTCTGTCGGACCGGGAGGCGGTCGAGGCCCTCACGTTCGATCTGCGGTGGAAGGCCGCGTGCGGGCTGGCGGTCACCGCCACCGCGTTCGACCCGTCGACGTTGACCTACTGGCGGCGTCGCCTGGCCGGCTCCGACCGTCCGGACCGCGTCTTCGAGGTGGTCGCCGAGGTGGTCACCGAGACCGGGGCGGTGGCGGGGAAGACCCGCCGCGCGTTGGACTCGACCATCCTGGATGACGCGGTGGCCCGGCAGGACACCGTGACCCAGCTGATCGCCGCGATCCGCCGGGTCGCCCGTGAGGTCCCCGCCGGCGCCGAGGTCGTCGCCGCCGTGACCAGCGGGCATGACTACTCGAAGCCGGGCAAGCCCGAGATCGCCTGGGACGACCCGCAGGCTCGTGACGAGCTGGTCTCGGCGCTGGTCACCGATGCGTTGGCGGTGCTGGCCGAGCTCGAGACGCGCTATCGCG
>NZ_DASXJD010000247.1:0-27827 GCF_036497585.1 Actinomycetospora sp.
GGCGACCGCGCCCGCGACGGTGGGGGGAGCGACGGTGGGGTCCATGGTGGCCGCCATTGTGGTCCACCCCCGCCCCGGCGCGGACGGGCGGCCGGGACGATGGCGGACGTGTCGGACCTCCTGAACGTCGTGACCGTCTGCTCGGGCAACATCTGCCGCTCCCCCATGGCCGAGAAGATCCTGCGCGCCGCCCTCGCCGACGCCGGACTGGCCGACCGCGTCGTCGTCACCAGCGCCGGCGTCGGGTCCTGGCACGTCGGCGAGCCGATGGACCGCCGGGCCGCCGACACGCTCGCCGCCCGCGGGTTCGACACCGACCACGTCGCCCGCCAGATCGACCCGGGCACCGCCGAGGCCGACCTGGTGCTCGCCGCGACCGCCGACCACGCCCGTGACCTGCGCCGCGCCGGCGTCCCGCCCGAGCGGGTCCGGCTGCTCCGCTCGTTCGACCCCGACGCGCCCGACGGCGCCGAGGTCCCCGACCCCTACTACGGCGGGCCGGAGGGGTTCGACGAGGTCCTCGCGATGCTCGAGGCGGCGACACCGGGCATCGTCACGTGGGTGCGGGAGCGGGTGTGACCGCCGCCGCCGAGGCCGTCACCCGGCTCACCGGGCACGGGGTCGCCGGGACGCGGGGGCTCGGCGCGGTCACCGGCGTCACGCTCGACGACGGCCGCGAGGTCATTGCGAAGACCGGCGAGCCGACGGCGGTCGCCGCCGAGGCCGCGGGGCTGCGCTGGCTGGCGGTGCCCGGTGGACCCGGGGTGCCGGAGGTGCTGGGCGCCGACGAGGCGTGGCTGGTCAGTGAGGCGGTCCCGACGGGCTCGGCGACGCCGGAGGCGGCCCGGGAGTTCGGGCGGGCGTTGGCGACGCTGCACGCTGCCGGCGCCCCGGCCTTCGGCGCGCCGCCGCCCGACGGGCCCGCCGACGCGTGGATCGGCGACGCCCCGATGCGCAACGACCCGGCGCCCGCGGGCACCCGCTGGATCGACTGGTACGTCGAGGCCCGGGTCCTGCCCTACGTCCGGCTCGCGGTCGACCGCGGCGGGATGTCGGCCTCCCAGGCCTCGCGGATCGAGGAGTGCTGCACCCGATTGACCGGCGGCGACGCCGACGTCGGGCCCGACGAGCCACCGGCGCGGCTGCACGGCGACCTGTGGACCGGGAACGTGCTCTGGTCCCGGGAGCAGGCCTGGGTGATCGACCCGGCCGCCCACGGCGGGCACCGCGAGACCGACCTCGCGATGCTCGCGCTCTTCGGCTGCCCGCAGCTCGACACCGTGCTCGCGGCCTACGACGAGACCGCCCCGCTCCCGCCGGGTTGGCGGGGCCGGATCGGGCTGCACCAGCTCTTCCCGCTGCTCGTGCACGCGGCCCTCTTCGGCGGGGGCTACGCCCGTTCGGCGTGCGAGGCGGTGTCGTCGATCTGGCCCACGTCGGGCTCATGACCGGAGGCCATACTGGGTGGGTGCGCTTCCTGCTGCGGCCCGGGTGGATCGCCCTGACGCTGGGGGTCATCGCCTTCGCGTTCGGGTGCTACTACCTGCTCGCGCCGTGGCAGTTCCACCGCAGCGCGGAGCGCGACGGGAACAACGAGGCCCTCGTCCGCGCCGTCGCCACGGCCCCGGTCCCCCGCGCCTCGCTGGTCGCTCCCGGCACCGAGCCGGGCCCGGCCGCCCAGTGGCGCCAGGTGATCGTCACCGGGACCTACGAGCCCGCGGGCCAGGTCCTCGCCCGGCTGCGCACGGTCGACGGCGACGCCGCGAGCGAGATCCTCACCCCGCTGCGCACCACCGACGGCCAGACCCTGATCGTCGACCGCGGCTACGTCAGCCCGAACGGCGAGTCGCTCCCGCCCATCGCCCCGCCGCCGGCCGGGGTCGTGACCCTCGCCGGCTACCAGCGCCCCGACGAGTCGGCCACCGACCGCGCCCCCGTCACCGAGGCCGGCTACCGCCAGGTCTACGCCGTGGACGCCGCCCAGATCGGCCCGCTGGTCGGCCTGCCGCTGGCGCCGGGCTACGTCCAGCTCCTGCCCGCCCAGCCCGGTGTGCTCACCCCCGTGCCGCTCCCCCCGCCCGACCCCAACCCGTCCTACTCCTACGCCTGGCAGTGGCTGATCTTCGGCGTCATGGCGATCGGCGGCTGGGTGTACCTCGTGCGCCTGGAGTACAGCACCCGCCGGGCCGAGGCGGAGGGTTTCGACAGCGATCCAGGACAGCACGCCGATAGGGAGGCCGCGCCGGCTCCGGAGCCGACCCCGGCCCCGGACCGTGCCGGCCGTGACGCCCCCGCCGAGCCGCCGACGGCGTCCCGCACCCGCACGACCTCGGACGTCCTCGCCGACCGCTACGGCCGCTGACCACCCGCGGCAGCGGCCCGTGTCCCTCACCGCTCCCGGCGCAGTAGGCAGTTGATCATGGAGCCCGGCACGTTCCGCCCGTGCCGAATCACACGATCATCTGCTTGGTGCGCCCCACGCCCGCGACGCCGCCCCGCGCGCCCACCGCCCCCGAGCGCCCACGCCACCCCGCCCGCGAGCACGGCCGCGCCCACCGACACGGCGCGCGAGAGCGTCACCGCCCGCTGCAGGTCCGGGACACGGGGCGGCGGACCGGCACCGAGCGTGGGCCGTTCCTGGACGCCGTAGGCGTAGACGGTGCGCCCGCCGAGCCGCCGCCCGAGGGCGCCCGCGAATGCCGCCTCCACCGGCCCGGCGTTGGGGCTCGGGTGCCGGCGGGCGTCGTGCCGCCACGCGGCGAGCGCCGTCCCCGGGCGCCCCCCGACCACGGGTGCTGCCGCGGCCGTCAGCGCCGCCGCCACCCGGGCGGGGACGGCGTTCGCGACGTCGTCGGCCCGCGCGCTCGCCCACCCGAACCGGGCGTGCCGCGGGGAGAGGTGGCCGACCATCGCGTCGAGGGTGTTCACCGCCCGGTACCCGAGC
Organism: Actinomycetospora sp.; assembly: GCF_036497585.1. Classification (GTDB taxonomy): domain Bacteria; phylum Actinomycetota; class Actinomycetes; order Mycobacteriales; family Pseudonocardiaceae; genus Actinomycetospora. The sequence continues at coordinate 2,945 of NZ_DASXJD010000247.1, forward strand.
AGGCCGGGCACGCCGGCGACCGCGCCCCAGACCAGGGGCGCGACCACGGCGTCGGAGGTGTTCTCGGCGACCGACTCGAGCGCGGCGCGGGCGAGTCCGTCGGCGTCGAGCGCGGACGGGTCGCGCCCGCAGAGCGAGGGCAGCCGTCGTCGGGCCGCGGCGAGGTCGTCGGCCGCCAGCTCCCCGGCCAGCGCGGACCCCTCCCCCGCGAGCGAGCGCCCCCCGAGGACGGCCCAGGTCGCGACGGCGGTCACCACACCCGCCGCGAGGGCCGACCGCCGCGCTGCCCGCTCGACCGCCGCCCCGCCGAGCACCGCACCGCCGACGAGCACCGCGGCGTACACGGCACCCCGGGGCCGCGAGTCCGCCCACCAGGTCCGCTCCAATCGCGCCGCAGCGGCCCCGAACACGGCGACCGGGTGGCCACGGCGCGGATCGCCCAGGAGCGCGTCGGCCACGACCCCGGCCAGCAGCCCCGTCGCCCGTCCCCGCACCGGCCGATCATGACAGGCTCGGGGGATGGCGTTCAGCGACGAGCTCTGGGACTCCGCGGCCGACGTCTACGACGCGATCCGTGCCCACCCGTTCCTCACCGGCCTGACCGACGGGACCTTGCCGCACGGGGCGTTCGGGCACTTCGTCGTGCAGGACAGCCACTACCTGCGCGGCTACGCGCGGGCGCTCGCACTGCTCGCCTCCCGGGCCCCGACGGAGGACGACACCACGCTGCTCGCCCAGCACGCGGCCGGCGCGATCGCCGCGGAGCAGGAGATGCACGCCGCGCTGGCCGACGCCCTGGCGGCCGAGACCGACGTCCACGCCCCCGTGGCGCCCACGACGCTCGCCTACACCAGCTACCTGCTCGCGACCTGCCACGGCGGCTCGTTCGCCGAGGGGATGGGCGCGGTGCTGCCGTGCTACTGGGTCTACGCGCGGGTCGGCGAGGCGCTGCTGGCGGAGTCCTCGCCGGATCCGCTCTACGCGCGGTGGATCGCCCTGTACGGCGGCGAGGAGTTCCAGGCGGTGGTCGACGCGGCGATCGGCCTCGTGGACCGGATCGCCGGGGAGCTGGCGCCGGCCGAGCGGGCCCGCGTCATCGGGCACTACCGCACGACGTCGCGCTACGAGTGGATGTTCTGGGACGCGGCCTGGCGCCGCGAGCGCTGGCCCGTCTGACCGGCCCCGGGACGACGACGGCGGGCCCACCCGCTGGGGTGGACCCGCCGTCGTGAGCTGTGGACCTCAGACCTCGACGAGCGTCGCCTCGGTCCGGGGGCGGTTGCGCCAGTTGCGCTGCGCGTACGCGGCGAGGCTGGACGCCACCCCGAATCCCGCTCCTGCAACGACGACCATGGCCACGAACACTGCTGCCATCTGGTGGCTCCTCCTCACCACGTGCACGCGACTGGTCCGGTGGGCGGGTCCTTCTGACCCGGTCGGAGCCCGACGCTTGCGAGTCGGCGGATGCTGTCTGCATCCACCTCTGGAGACGCGTCGATCTCGGGTGCTGTTCCAGTCGTCAGCCGGTGATTTCCGGTGTTCCATGTCACCCTCGGGAGCACGACGAGCACGCGGGGTACCGGACCACTACGGTTCCGGCACGCGATCGACAGCGAATCGGACGACGAGGTCGGAACTACTCGCGCGGTTCAACAGAGCCATGGGGGCGGGAGGCACAGACGTGACAGAGACGACGGACGTCGATTCGAACGGGGTACCGCCCAACATCACGGTGACCGACACGGCGACGATGCAGCGCGCGGTCGGTGCGGCCGCGGTCGGCAACATCACCGAATGGTTCGACTTCGGGGTGTACGCCTACCTCGCGACCACCATCGAGGCGAACTTCTTCCCACCGGACAACCCCACGCTCGCGCAGGTAGGCACGTTCGCCGGCTTCGCGGTGTCGTTCCTGGTCCGGCCGCTGGGCGGGTTGTTCTTCGGTCCGCTCGGTGACCGGATCGGGCGCACCCGGGTTCTGTCGATCACCGTCATCATGATGGCGATCGGGACCTTCCTGCTCGGGTTCATCCCGTCCTACTCCGCGATCGGCATCTGGGCGCCCATCCTCCTGGTGCTCTGCCGCGTGATCCAGGGCTTCTCCACCGGCGGCGAGTACGCCGGCGCCATGACGTTCATCGCGGAGTACTCCCCCGACCGACGGCGGGGCTTCTTCGGCAGCTTCCTCGAGTGCGGGACGTTCATCGGCTACGCGCTCGGCGCCACCGTCGCGACCGTCATCCCGCTCGTGTCCTCGCCGGAGTTCGCGTCCACCTGGGCCTGGCGCATCCCGTTCTTCATCGCGCTGCCGCTCGGCATCGTCGGGGTGTACCTGCGGACCCGTCTCGAGGAGACGCCCGCCTTCCAGACCCTGCTCTCGGAGTCCGAGGAGCGCGAGGGCACCCAGGCGGGGGCGGGCATCAAGATGCTCTTCGCGAGGTACTGGCCGGCGATGCTGACCGCCGGCGGGATCGTCGTCGCCTGGAACATCACGAACTACATGCTGACCAGCTACATGCCCACGTTCCTCGAGAAGAACGTCACCGACGCCGGTGGCAAGGCGATCGACACCACCACCTCGGAGATTCTCCAGATCGTCATCCTCTGGGTGGCGGTCTTCGTGATCCCGCTGCTCGGCAACCTGTCCGACAAGGTGGGGCGGAAGCCGCTCATGCTGACCGGCGCGATCGGGCTGGTCGTCCTCGCCTTCCCGATGATCTACATCCTCACGCTGGGGTCGGTGCCGCTGGTGGCCGTCGGGCTGGGGGTCATGGCGATCCTGCTGATCCTGTTCTCCTCGACCTCACCGTCGACCCTCCCGGCGCTGTTCCCCACCGAGATCCGGTACGGGGGTCTGTCGATCTCGTTCAACATCTTCGTGTCGGCCTTCGCCGGGACGACGTCGCTGATCATGTCCGCCCTGGTGCCGACCACGGGGTGGGCGTACTGGCCGGCCCTCTACCTGATCTTCGGCGGGGTGGTCGGCCTCGCCGCGCTCGTCAAGCTCCGGGAGCCGGCCGGCCGGCCGCTGCCCGGGTCCAACGCGGCGGTCTCGACCCCCGAGGAGGCGCGGGAGCTCGAGCGGTCCGGCGCCGCGACCCGGGGCTGATCGGCCGGCGCTGACCCGCTCGCGCTGATCCGCCCGCACTGATCCGCCCGCACTGCCCGACGCCCGTCCCGCCCTCGCGGCGGGGCGGGCGTCCGTGCGTCCGGGCCCGGGCCGTCAGGCGGGGCGGCGCAGGACGAAGCGGCTCTCCACGACGGTCGTATAGGTCCCCGTGGAGTGCACGTAGCCGGTCGGGTAGAGCGCGTGGTGCGGACCGCCGAACTCCACGAGCTCCCAGCCGTCGCGGCCGAGCCGGTTGAGGTGCTCGGCGAACAGCCGGGTCCAGGGCACGCTGTAGGGCCGGTACTCCTCGAAGAGCAGCTCGTCCTTGGGGCCGATCGCGTACGCCTGCCACTCCGCGGTCTCGTGGCTGCTCGAGGTGGGATCGAGCCCGTCACCGGCCAGCTGCACCGCCGAGATCTCCAGGGTCGCGTACTCCCACGCGGTCACGCGCACGGGCCCGTCACGGGGCGGCGCGCGCCGGCGGGATCAGGACGCACGGCGGTGCCGGCGGGTCTGCAGGGCGGGGGCGGGACGTACCGGGGTGGCACGGGAGTCGTGCAACGGCCGGACGACGGCCGCGGGGACACGACCGGGGACGCGGCGGCGGACGGTCGCCCGGCCGACCGGGATCCCTGCCCGCGGCCGCTCCACCCGCCGGCCGGCGAGGGTCTGCGCGCTGCGCCCGGACTCCTCGGCGGACGACGGGTCGCCGAGCAGCAGGCCGACACCCTTGACCAGGAGCCCGAGCACGGCCAGCGCGATGCCGGGCAGCAGGCCGCCGTCCAGCCCCAGGGCGATCCCGACGCCGCCCGCGATCATCGCGAAGCCGACGAGGACGAGCAGGGCAGAACGCACCTCACCACGCTAGGTGCCGACCGCCGTCGCCGCGTTGGTCTGTTCGGGTCGTCCTGGCCGCCGTGACGGCTGCGGAGCGCGGCCGTAGTCTGCACCGCAACGATCACTCGGGAAGGGGTGCCGTGAGGGAGTTCGTCGTCCGGTACGTGAACGGCCCGCTGCAGGGCGAGGGGTCCATCTCGGTCCCCGACACCGCGGCCGCGGAGCCGCCGCTGGTGCAGCGAATCCCGCTCCCCGCGCCCGAGAAGGGCGTGCAGCAGACCATGTCGCGGATGGTGGGGGGCCAGAGCCACGCCGTCTACGAGCGGACGTCCTACAACGACGCCTCCGGGGCGTGGGAGTTCCAGCTCGTCCGCATCGAGTAGCGGGCGTGGCGGGGGCGCCGGGCCCCGGAGGAGGATGCCGACCATGAGCGACCCCGGGATCACGGTGCGCCCGGCCGAGGACGACGACGCCGAGCGGATCGCCGACGTCTTCGCCGGCTACGTGCTGGCCTCCATCGCCACGTTCGTCGAGGACCCGCCGTCCGCGTCGGCCTGGGGCGAGCGCCTGGCCGACGCCCGCGAGCACAAGCTCCCCTTCCTCGTCGCCGACCTCCCCGACGGTCACGCCAGCGCACCGCCCGGGGGCCTGCGCGTCGCCGGGTTCGCGGCCTGCACCCGCTTCCGCCCGCACGCGGCCTACCGCTACACCGTCGAGGACTCGGTGTACATCGCCCCCGAGGCCACCGGTCGCGGTCTGGGCGGCCGGCTGCTCGCCGCGCTCGTGGAAGACCTCTCCCACACCGAGATCAGGCAGGTCGTCGCCGTGATCGCGACGCTGCCGGGCGCCCGCCACGACACCCCGTCGATCGTGCTGCACCGGCGCCTGGGATTCGAGGTCGTCGGGCGGATGCCCGATGTTGGATACAAGCAGGGGCAGTGGGTGGACACCGTACTCATGCAGAAGGCCCTCCATCCACGTTCCTGACCATTCCCGGGCTCCCGGCGAATTGTTTGTCCGGGGACGGCCACACGCAGACCGGATGGCGACGGGACGGCGGCGGGATGAGGTCTCGCCGGGCGCCCGGCCGGACCGCCGGACCCGTCGAGACCGCTGACCTGCACGAACGGCCGCCCACGTCCGGGTGACCGCGCGTGTGGGCTCGCACCGCCATCTGCAATGATCGTTGTGCTCATCAACCGGTATTCGCCGTCCGATCACTGGACGGAAATCGGCACGCCCGATCTTGGGGTCAGAGCGGCCGGAAGCGCGACGAGAATGGCGACGAAAACCGGAAGGCAGATTTCCGGTGGGGGGGAATCGCATCCCCGTCGGCATTCTCCTACTATTCCCGACCATGACCCGTGCGCAGGATCACGCTCTCCTCGCCGCGCAGCCCGAGGCCCCGTCCGGCTCCGCCATCGGGTACGGGCGCGGTTCGGTGAACTCTCCCGACGTCGGGAGTCCCGATCAGCAGCGCGACGCCCTGTTCGCCGCCGGCTGCGAGCGGGTCTACCTCGACCGCTCCGCCAGCCGGGGCACCACCGCCCGCCCGGAGCTCGACGCGTGCCTCGCCTCGCTGGAGCCGGGCGACACCCTCGTCGTCGTGCGCCTCGACCGGCTGAGCCGGTCGCTGCCGCAGCTCGTGACGCTGGTGAACGACCTGCGGGCCCGAGGGGTCGGGATCCGCGCCCTGCACGAGGGCCTGGACACCACGACGCCGGGCGGCACGCTGGTGTTCGACGTCTTCGAGGCGCTCGGCGACTTCCTGCGCGAGCTACTGGTGGAGGGGACGCGGGACGGCCTGGCCGCCGCCCGCGCCCGCGGACAGCGGCTCGGGCGACCGCCCGCCCTGACCCCCGAGCAGGTCCACCAGGCGCGCACGATGCTGGCGCGCCCGGAGAACTCGGTCGCCTCGATCGCCCGCATGCTCGGCGTCAGCCGCTCCACGCTCTACAAGCACGTGCCCGAGCTCGGCGGGCGCCACCCGATGGCCCCCGCCTCCGAGGTGCGCGAGGCCTGAGGGCGGGCAGCGGGAGGGACGTCGCTGGTCAGCGGCTCGAGGCTCCGGGACGGTGCCGCGAGTCCGGGTCCCCGCGACCCGGTTCTGCCCGGGGATCCGCGCCCGTCGGTGACGTGGCGTGTCCACCGGCACCCGGCGCACCGACGTGGAGCGTGCCGATCAGGTGCGCGTGCGGGTCCCGGCGACGCGACGGCCCGTGGGGCGGACCGAGACGGTCCGACGGCGGGCGCGGGACGCTGCCGAGGCCGACGAGCGCGACGCGGCCGACCGGGACGCGGCGTCGTCCTCGGGGACGGCGTCGTCGGAGGTCGGTGACTCCGCCGGTGCCGGCGGTGCGAGGGCCGGAAGTGCCGGGGCCGGGGGCGCCGCGGGGGCCGGCGGTGCGAGGGCCGGGGGCGCCGCGGGCCGGGAGAGGACGTCCGTATCGGCCGCCTCGGGCTCGGACCCGAGGACGGGCGACGGCGATGCCGCGCCGCGCCCCGGCTCGGCGTCGCGCGTCGGCCGGGCCGCGGGGATCAGGCCGCCGACGACGGGGGCCTCCGGCTCCGACGGCCGCGGACGCGGCCGTGCCGCCGCCGCGGGGTGCGGCGCCGACCGCTGCGCCGGCCCGCCCGGCAGAGCCGACCGCTTCGCCACCCCGGGTTCCGGGATCGAGCGCTGCGCCACCCCCGGCTGCGGGGCCGGGCGTTCCCCTGGCTGCGGAGCAGATCGCCGGGCGGGCTGCGGGGTGGAGCGCGGTGCCGGGGCCGGCCGGGCCGCCGACCGATCCCCCACCGCCGCGCCGCGGTGGTCGGCGGACGACCGCCGGGCGTCGGGGTCGGCGGCGTTCGGGGACGGTGGCACGGCCCGCCACCAGCTGTGGCTGCGGCGGGCGGACCAGGTGTTCGCCCCGGCGACCAGCATGACCATCGCCGCCACGAGGGCCGACACCTCGTCGCCCGCCACGAGCAGGGCGATGAGGGCCAGACCGGCCGCGACGGCGACCAGGGCGGCGGCCACCATCGTCGAGGCGGCTGCCCGCGAGGACTCGTGCGCGGCGTACCGGGGCAACGAGTCCCCAGCGTCGGGACTCGGCCGCGTCGTTGTCGTCATCCTCGCTCCCGCCTCGCGGAGCGCCCGCGCGGCGCCACCTACCGAGCGCAACGGGCGGGAGGCGTGCCGGTGACGGTCCGGGACACGGAGGCGCACCGGACGCTGCCCCGATCAGGGGGCGATGCGCTCCATCCGGACCACCGCCACCCCCCCGGCGTCCACCTCGCGGCCCCGCTCGGCGTACCCGCGCCTCCGGTAGAGCGCGAGGTTCTCCGCGCTGTCCACCCCGGTGACGAGCCACGAGGCGGTCCCGCCGGGGAGCACCGCGTGCGCGGCATCGATGAGCGCGGTCCCGATGCCGCGGCCCTGCACGTCGGGGGCGACCGAGTAGCGCACGAACGCCACCGGACCGTCACCCCCGACCCCGCGCAGCCGCACCGACCCGACCAGCCGGGGGCCCAGCCAGGCGGCGAACCCGACGACGTCGAGCCGTCGCAGGTCGGCGGCCAGCTCGTCGGGTGTCTCGACCAGGGGCGGGATCTCGGTGGTGCCGTAACGGCGGCCCTCGGAGAGGTAGGCCGCGTACTGGACGGTCAGGGCCTCGCCGGCGTGCTCGGGACCCAGGGTGTCGACGACGAGGGCCCCGATCACCGGCGCCGGACTCACCCGACCTCGGCCATGACCTCGTCGGAGGCGTCGAAGTTCGAGTAGACGTTCTGCACGTCGTCGGAGTCCTCGAGCGCGTCGATGATCCGCAGGACCTTGCGGGCCCCGTCGGCGTCGACCTCGACGTTCATCGACGGGACGAACGCCGCCTCCGCGGAGTCGTAGTCGATCCCGGCATCCTGCAGCGCGGTCCGAACGGCCACGAGGTCGCCGGCCTCGCAGACGACCTCGAAGTTCTCGTCGTAGTCGTTGACCTCCTCGGCGCCCGCCTCGAGCACCGCGAGCAGCAGGTCGTCCTCGCCGATCTCGCCCGACGCCTGCTCTTTGGGCACCAGAATGACGCCCTTGCGGTTGAACAGGTACGCGACCGAGCCCGGGTCGGCCATGGCCCCGCCGTTGCGGTTCATGGCGGTGCGGACCTCGCCCGCGGCCCGGTTCTTGTTGTCGGTGAGGCACTCGATGAGCACCGCGACGCCGCCGGGCGCGTAGCCCTCGTAGGTGATGGCCTGGTACTCGGCCCCGCCGGCCTCGGCCCCCGAGCCGCGCTTGACGGCGCGGTCGATGTTGTCGTTGGGCACCGACGTCTTCTTGGCCTTCTGGATGGCGTCGTAGAGCGTCGGGTTGGCCGCCGGGTCCCCGCCGCCGGTCCGCGCCGCGACCTCGATGTTCTTGATCAGCTTCGCGAACATCTTGCCGCGCTTGGCGTCGATGGCGGCTTTCTTGTGCTTCGTGGTCGCCCACTTGGAGTGGCCGCTCATGGCTGTCCCGCCCTTCGTCTCGCGCGTGCCGTGCGGCGCCGGCGCATACCGCGCGCCGACGCCGAGGGTTCGGTGCGACGGGCGACCCGACGACGGCACGGGTCGCGACCCGACGCCGGCTCGCCCGGCGTCGTCGCGCTCTCCTGCCTCGACCGCCCAGTCTACCGAGGACGACGACGGCGGTGGGACGGCGCACCACGGCGGGTGTGACGGGGCCGCCGTTGCCCACACCGACGGAAGGTCCTAGCGTCTGGGTTCTTCATCGCAACCCAGGAGGTCCCGCGTGAGCAGCGAGGTCGTCGTCCGCGAACGGTCCTACCGCTGGGAGGACCCGCGAGCGCTCGCCGAGCAGGCGCCGCGGCGCAGTGGCCTCGCCTTCCTCGAGGCGATCCGGGACGGCGAGCTGCCGCCGCCCCCGATCATGGCGACGATCGGGGCGGGGGTGGAGTCGGTCGAGCAGGGCCGGGTCGTGTTCGTGCTCGAGCCGGCCGAGTACCACTACAACCCCATCGGCTCGGTGCACGGCGGCGTCTTCGCGACGCTGCTCGACTCCTCCTGCGGGTGCGCGGTCCAGTCGACGCTGCCCGCGGGCGTGGGCTACACGAGCATCGACCTCGCCGTGCGCTTCCTGCGCCCGATGACCGCCGACACCGGGCTCGTGCGCTGCGAGGGGATCGTCGTCTCCGCCGGGCGGCGCACCGCGCTGGCACGGGGGTCGATCACCGACGCCGCGGGCCGGCTGCTCGGCGAGGCGACGTCGAGCTGCCTGATCATGCGGCCCTGAGCCTGCGACCCCGAGCCTCAGCCGGACCCGCCCGCCGTCGCGTCCACCCGGCGTCGGGACCCCGGCCCGGGCACCGTCCGCACCCGGTCGCGCGGGCCGAGCACGTGCCCGTCGGCGCAGACCTCCTGCACGGTGACCGGCGCCCCGCAGTCGTGCTCGACGGCGGCGGGCGGCCCGTCGGGGCCGGCGTGGTGCCGGTCGCCGAACGCCATGAGCGCGAGCAGGACGGGCCGCAGGTCACGGGCCGCCGTCGTCGGGCGGTACTCGCGGCGTGCCCGCCGCCCGGGCTCGCGGTACTCCCGGGTCTCGACGAGCCCGGCGTCGACCAGGGTGGTCAGCCGGCGGGTGAGGACGTTGCGCGCGATGCCGAGGTGGTCGACGAGCTCGTCGAAGCGGCGGATCCCGTTGAGGAGGTCGCGCAGCACGAGGACCGTCCACGGCTCGCCGATCACGGCCATGGTGCGGGCGATCGAGCAGGCGGTGGAGTCGAGCTCCCGCCACGCCGGGCCCGCGCCGCTCGTCTCGCTCATCTCGCCCACGGTACTGGGTGGCGGCGAGCGACCCAGGTGTCGCTCAGGCCGCGTACTCCCGCACGCGGCGCAGAAAGAGGTCGTGCAGGCGGGCGTCGCCGGTCTGCTCGGGGTGGAAGGCCGTGGCCATCACCGGGCCCTGCCGCACCGCGACGACCTTCCCCGACGACGGCCCCCCGACGCTGGACGGGATGCGGGCGAGCACCTCGACCCCGTGCCCGACCGACTCGACCCACGGCGCCCGGATGAACACCGCGCGGACCGGGCCGCCGCCGACCCCGGTCATCGACAGGTCGGTCTCGAACGACTGCACCTGCCGGCCGAACGCGTTGCGCCGCACCACGATGTCGAGAGCACCGAGCTGGTGCTGGTCGGGGCGCGCGTCGATGGCCTCCCGGGCGAGCAGGATCATCCCGGCACACGAGCCGAACGCGGGCATCCCGGCGGACAACCGTTCGCGCAGCGGCTCGAGCAGGTCGAACGCCACGAGGAGCGTCGAGAGCGTCGTGGACTCGCCGCCGGGCAGCACGAGACCGGCGACGTCGGCCAGCTCGGCCGCCCGGCGCACCGGCCGGGGCTCGGCCCCGCAGGCACGCAGGGCGTCGAGGTGCTCGGCGACGTTGCCCTGCAGGGCGAGGACTCCCACCGGGGGCCCGGCGGTGGTCATGGCTGCTCCGTCCTCCCGGGCCTCCCGGCGTCCCTCAGTTGTTGGTGCTGCCGGGGAAGCGGGCGTGGTACTCGTCGAGGTGCTGGGTGGCGCACATCCGCTGCTCCTGCTGGCCCTTGGCCTGCGCCATGCACTGGTCGAGGGTCAGCCCCTCCCCGAAGGTACCGATCCCGAGCTGGGCGGGGACGACGATCGCGAGCCCCCACGCCAGGCCGATCAGCCCGAGGACCAGCCCGGCCAGGGCGGCGCCGCCGGAGCGGTCCGGGTCGTGGAACGCCTTGCGGGTGCCGACGAACCCGATCACGACCGCCGCCAGGCCCACGATCATCCCGACCCAGCCGAACAGCCAGGCGGTCCCCGCCGCGATGATCCCCAGCACCAGGGCCGGCGTGCCCCAACCCTCGAGTCCCTTGCCCTTCGTCAGGCCGCCGGCTGCGTGGTCGGCGGGACCGGCGGGGCGGGGCGTCGTCATGCGCCCAGATGGTGCCACGGCCGCCGTCAGGGCCCGCCCCGTGGTCAGGTCGAGGCGTTGGGGAAGCGCTGGTTGAACTCGGCGACGTGCTGCGACTTGCACATGTGCATCTCGAACGAGCTCCTCGCCTGCTGGAGGCATTGGTCGAGGGTCAGGCCGTCGCCGAAGTTGCCGGTGCCGAAGAGCGTCGGCCAGACGACGACCACGCCGACGACGAGCCCGACGGCCCCGAGCGCGAGCCCGCCAAGGGACCGCGCCCCGTCGGTCGCGAGGCCCCGCCACGCCCGCCGCGCGCCCAGGTAGCCGGCGGCGGCGCCGAAGAGTCCGAGGACCACGCCGGCCCAGCCGGTCCAGCACGTTCCCGCGGCGAGCAGGCCCAGCACGAGTGCGGGGGTGCCCATGCCGTAGCGCCGCTCGGGGCTCCCGGCGGTGTCGTCGTCCTCGTCGGGGGCGTCGCGCGGGCTCCGCTCCGGGGGCGGGTCGGTCCGTGGCGTCCCGGGGGCGGGCGCTCCCGACGCCGCCGCGACCGCGGCCGCCGCGGCGTGCCCGGTGCGGCCCCGCGGCGCGGGCGCGGGTCCGAGCGGCCCGGGGGGCCGGCTGACGGCCGGTCCCGGCGCGGCAGGACCGACCCGGGGCAGGACCTCGGTCTCGGCATCGACCGGGGCCGGCCCGGCCGGCGGGTGCGCAGGCCCCGGGTGGGGCACCGCGCGCACGCGGCGTGCGCCCTCGCTCGTCTCCCCGGTCATCGTCCGCGATCCTCCCACCGTGGTCGTCGTGCCGGTCCCTGGGGCGTCACCAGCCGCGGCTCGCCAGCTTCTCGGACTCGGGCATGTCGGAGGTGGTGCGACCGACCATGGCCTCACCCAGGCCCGCCGAGACCTTGGCGATGACGTCCGGATCGTCGTGGAAGGTCGTGGCCTTGACGATGGCCTCGGCCCGCCGCGCCGGGTCGCCCGACTTGAAGATGCCGGAGCCCACGAAAACGCCCTCGGCGCCGAGCTGCATCATCATCGCCGCGTCCGCCGGGGTGGCGATCCCGCCCGCGGTGAACAGCACGACCGGGAGCCGGCCGGTGTCGGCGATCTCCTGGACGATCGGCAGCGGCGCCTGGAGGTCCTTCGCCGCGCCGTAGAGCTCCTGGGTGTCCATGCGCGAGAGTCGGCGGATGTCGGCGCGGATGGCCCGCATGTGCCGGGTGGCCTCGACGACGTTGCCGGTGCCGGCCTCGCCCTTCGAGCGGATCATCGCGGCACCCTCGCCGATGCGGCGCAGCGCCTCGCCGAGGTTGGTCGCCCCGCAGACGAAGGGCACGGTGAACGCCCACTTGTCGATGTGGTGCGCCTCGTCGGCCGGGGTGAGGACCTCGGACTCGTCGACGTAGTCCACGCCCAGCGACTGCAGGACCTGGGCCTCGACGAAGTGGCCGATGCGGGCCTTGGCCATGACCGGGATCGACACCGCGTCGACGATCCCGGTGATCATGTCCGGGTCCGACATGCGGGCGACGCCGCCGTCGGCGCGGATGTCGGCGGGGACGCGCTCGAGGGCCATCACCGCCACGGCTCCGGCGTCCTCGGCGATCCGCGCCTGCTCCGGCGTGACCACGTCCATGATCACGCCACCCTTGAGCATGTCGGCGAGACCGCGCTTGACCCCCCGGGCTTCGGCGGCGGGGGTGGGGTCGGGGCGGGTCACAGCAGGTCCTCCATCAGACGGCGGTGGAACGCCCCCGATGCTAGACGCGGCCCCCGACATCGTCAGGCGGCCGGGACGCAGCCCACGTCCCGCTGCCGGCGCCGGGGGGCCGGGCGCTACTGGATCGGGACCGGCGGATCGACCGGCGCCAGCGACCCCGGGTCCCCCAGCAGCTCGGCGAGTTGGCGCGGGTAGACGACGTCGACGGTGGCCGCCAGCTCGGTCCGGGTCCACCAGCGGTGGCGGCGCACCGTGCGGCGCTCCTGCTCGGTGAAGCCCGAGACGTCGACGTCCGGGGCCGGGTCGACGTGGAGCAGGAAGAACACCTCGCGGGCGGCGTAGGTCAGGCCGTCGTGGTCGAAGAGGACGTCGCGCACCCACACCGGGCCGGCCAGCTCCCCGACCCCGGGCTTGCCCGCCGCCATCCCCGTCTCCTCGGTCAGCTCGCGCCACGCCGCCTCGGCCGGGTCCTCGTCCGGCTCCACCCCGCCGCCCGGGGTGAACCAGAATGCCTCGGAGGGGCGAGCCGGGTCCACGCCCTCGAAGAGCAGCACCCGTTCCTCGGCGTCGAGCACCACCACGCGCGCGGCGTCCCGGGCCACGGCGACGTCGGACCTCCCCGCGTCGGCCGGCCGCTCCCCCACCTCGGCGATCTCGAAGTAGCGCGGCCAGGGGGCGGTCCCGGCGAGGTGCAGCACGCGCACCATCCGGCGGCCCCGCAGGGCCCGGGTGTCGCGGACGGCGTCGTTGTGGATCCGCCGCGCCACCACCACCCGGGCGTCCGCGTCGGCGAGCTCGGCGGACAGGTCCGGGGGCAGCAGGGCCGTGTCGAGCCGGGTGCGCTGGTCCACCAGGTCGTTCTCGGCGGCCTCCCGGCCCTCGTCGCCGCCGGCGGCCTCCGCGGCACGGGCGGTGTCGCGCAGGACCCGGCGGTCGGTCGGCGAGAGCAGCGAGGGCGGCGCGCTCGCCACCACCGCCCGCACCACCGCCGCCCGCCGGTCGAGCGCCGCGACCAGCCCGTGGTGCGCCGCGTCGACCCGGACGTGGAGGCGGTCGAGACGGCGTGCCCGGGCGATCATCACCGTGGCGAGCCAGAGCAGGACCAGCACGGCGAGGACGACAACGAGGACCACGAGCCAGCCGCCCGGGCCGAACAGGTTCACGACGACGACGGTAGGCGTCCCGGTCGCTCGTCCGCCGCGCCCGGACCCCGCCGCGCGCCGACACGTCCGCGCCCGGAGCCGAGGTGTCCGTCGGCCGCCGCCACCTCGACCTCGTCCTCGGCGCGCGCCACGACCTGCCGGGGATCCGCGGCCACCGCGACCTCGTAGACCCGCAGGACGGACGCGGCGACGGTCGACCAGTCGAACGCGGCGACGCGGGACCGCCCGGCGCGCGCGAGGGCCGCTCGCCGTGCGGGGTCCGCGAGCAGGGCCGCCAGCCCCGCCGACCAGGCCCCGGCGTCGTCGGGCGGGAGCAGGACGCCCGCGACGTCGCCGGAGTCGGGATCGGACAGGACCCGCCGGAACGCCTCGAGGTCGCTCGCGACCACCGGCGTCCCCGCCGCCATCCCCTCAGCGAGGACGATGCCGAAGCTCTCCCCGCCGGTGTTCGGGGCGGCCAGGACGTCCATCGCGCCGAGGGCCCGGGCCTTCGTGGTGTCGTCGACGGCCCCGAGGACGTCGACCCGGTCCGCCAGCGGGGCGGGCAGGCGCTGCCGCAGTTCGGCGACGTCCCCGCGCCCGACCACGAGCAGGCGGACGTCGTGCCGGGCCGCCAGCGGCGCCAGCGCCTCGAGGAGGGTGGCCATGCCCTTGCGGGGCTCGTCGAACCGGCCGAGGAACCCGACGGTCGTGCTGCCGGGGGGCCGCAGGAGGGGGTCGGCCGCAGCCGCGGCGATCGCCTCCACGTCGACGCCGTTGGGGATCTCGACGGCGTCCCCGCCGAGGTGCTCGACGTAGACCTGCCGGGCGAGCGGGGAGACCGCGATCCGGGCGGTGACCCGTTCCAGCAGCGGCCGCAGCACCGGCTGGAAGGCGAGCATGGTGCGCGACCGCGGCGTCGAGGTGTGGAAGGTGGCGACGACGGGCCCGTCGGCGACGGCGAGCGCGAGCATCGACAGGCTGGGCGCGGTGGGCTCGTGGAGGTGGAGCACGTCGAACGCGCCCGCCCGCAGCCAGCGGCGCACCCGGTGCATCGAGACCGGGCCGAAGGTCAGCCGCGCGACCGACCCGTTGTACGGCACCCCGACCGCGCGTCCGGCCCGGGCGACGAAGTCCGGGACCGGCGTAGCCGCGCTCGCCGGCGCGAGCACGTCGACGTGGTGCCCGAGGCGCTCGAGCGCGCGGGCGAGGTCCAGGACGTGCGCCTGGACCCCGCCCGCGACGTCGAGCGAGTACGGGCAGACGATGCCGACGCGCATGGGCGACAGAGTCGCACGTGAACGGATGTGGCCGTCCGGGCGACCACATCCGTTCACATGGCTACGCCACCATCTCCTCGAGCTCCTTGCCCTTGGTCTCCTGCACCGCTCTCCAGACGAAGATGAACGAGAGCAGGGCGAAGAAGGTGTACAGGCCGTAGGCGAGGGTCAGCCCGACGCTGGCCAGCGCCTGGAACGTCACGGTGACGAGGAAGTTCGCGATCCACTGCGCGGAGGCCGCGACGGCGAGGGCGGCGGCGCGCAGGTAGTTCGGGAAGATCTCCCCGAGCAGCACCCAGACCACCGGGCCCCACGTGATCGCGAAGGACACGACGAACAGGTTCGCCGCGACCAGCGCGACCGGGCCCCAGATGCCCGGTAGGGCGACGGTCGACTTGCCGCTCTGGCTCACCGTCGGGATCGCCTGGGAGAACGCGATCGCCATGACGCCCAGGGTGATCGTCATGCCGATCGAGCCGCCGAGCAGCATCGGGCGTCTGCCGACCTTGTCGACGATGAGGATCGCCACGATCGTCGAGAGCACGTTGATCAGACCGTTGATCACCGAGGCCGTGAACGAGTCGGACTCGGAGAACCCGACGGCCTGCCAGAGCGTCGTCGAGTAGTAGAAGATCACGTTGATGCCGACGAACTGCTGGAAGACCGACAGCAGGATGCCGACCCAGACGATGGGCTTGAGGCCGAAGCGCTCCCCGCCGAGGTCGCGCAGGGACGGCTTGCGCTCCCGGAGAAGCGACACCCGGATCTCCTCGACCTTGCGGTCGACGGACTCCGGGGACCGGTCGGCCTCGACCGAGTGGAGGACCTGGCCGGCGAGCACCAGGTCGCCCTTCGCCACCAGGTAGCGCGGGGACTCCGGGATCCGCAGCGCGAGCACTGCGTAGATGATCGACGGGATGACCCCGACGAGGAACATCCAGCGCCAGGCCTCGAGGCCGAGCCAGAACGTGTTCGCGGCGCCACCGGCGACCCCCGCCAACAGGGCGTCGGAGAGCAGCGCGATGAAGATGCCGAGCACGATCGCCATCTGCTGCAGGGAGGCGAGCCGTCCGCGGATGTGCGCCGGGGCGATCTCGGCGATGTAGGCGGGCGCGATGACCGAGGCGATTCCGATGCCGACGCCGGCGAGGAAGCGCCAGAGGATGAGGTCCCAGACGGCGAACGCGAGGCCCGCCCCGATGGAGCTGATCGCGAACAGCGCCGCGGCGATCAGCATCACCCGCACGCGGCCGTACCGGTCGGCGGCGGGGCCGGCGAACCACGCGCCCACCGCCGAGCCCAGCAGCGCGCACGCGACCGCGAAGCCGGACAGCAGCGGGCTGTTGGTCAGGTTGAAGTTGCTGTTCAGGGCGTCGACGGCGCCGTTGATGACGCTGGAGTCGAACCCGAACAGGAACCCGCCGACCGCGGCGACGATCGAGACGAGGATCGCCTTGGTCGAGGTCGTCGGTCGGGGCCCGGAGGCTCCGGTCGATGCCCTCGGGTCGGGTGACCCGGCGGGTGAATCGGTGCTCATGACGCCCTCCCGGGGACTGCGGTGTCGCGGTGCGTACGTGCCAGGTCGGCGGCGCCGACCATCCCGGCCTCCCAGCCGAGCTCGGCGAGGCGCACCTCGGCCACGGGACGGTGCCCGCGCCCGGTGAGGTTGCCCAGGAAGACGTCCTCGACCCGGGAGCGCAGCACCTCCCCCGCCGAGCAGACGCCGCCGCCGATGACGAACAGCGAGGGGTCGAGCACGGCGGCCAGCTGTGCCAGCCCGAGCCCGATCCAGCGCCCGATCTCGTCGAAGCAGTGCAGGGCTCCGACGTCGCCGCGCTGCGCGGCAGCGGTGACCATCTCCCCCGTGATCGCGTCCGAGTCCCCGCCGGCGTCGGCGAGGAGACCCGCCGCGAAGGCCGGGGAGTGGCGGGCGATCTCGCGGGCCTCGCTGAGCAGCGCGCGCCCGGAGCCGTACTGCTCCCAGCACCCCTGCAGCCCGCACCCGCAGCGCCGGCCGTAGGGGACCATGGTGATGTGGCCGATCTCGCTGGCCACCCCGTAGCCGCCGCGCAGCAGCCGCCCGCCGACGACGAGGCCGCCGCCGACGCCGGTGCCGATCGTGATGGCGGCGAGGTCGTCGTGGTCGCGGCCCGCCCCGAAGCGTGACTCGGCCCAGGCCACGGCGTTCGCGTCGTTCTCGACGACGACGGGCAGCGAGAGCTGGGTGGTCAGCGCCGTGCGCAGGTCCTCGTCCCGCCAGGCGAGGTTGGGCGCGAACATCACGGTCGAGCGCGAGGCGTCGACGAAGCCGGCCGCGCCGATCCCGACGGCGGCGATCTCGTGGCTCACGGCGAGCTCGCGCACCGCGTCGGCGATGCCGGAGAGCACAGCGGAGGTGCTCTGCGCCGGGGTCTCGCGGCGGGTGTGCGCGAGGAGCTTCCCGGTCCCGTCGACCACCCCGGCGGCGATCTTGGTGCCGCCCACGTCGACCCCGACGGTGAGGGCGTCGGGGGGTATCTCGTCCGCTGCAGTCATGCCCGCCCGCTCACGTCGTCGCGAGCCGGTGGGAGGAGAGCGCGGCGACGTCGATGGTGCCCATGTCGGTCACGACGATGTCCGCGCCCTCGGCCGCGAGGGCGTCGACGTCGTCGGCGCGCGAGACCCCGATGGCCCCGAACTCGCCGGCCTTGGCGGCCTGGATGCCGTTGGTGGCGTCCTCGGAGACGAAGGCGTCGTGCGGGTCGACCCCGAGCTCCTTCGCGGCGGTCAGGAAGATCTCCGGGTGCGGCTTCCCCTGGGCGAAGTCCCGGCCCGACACGTCGACGTCGAACACCTCGTGGAGGTTCCCGGAGCCGCCGTACTTCGCCAGGTCGACGCGCTCGAGGAAGAGCTTGGCGTTCTTCGACGACGAGGCCGCCGCGACCGGGATGCCGGCGTTCTTCACCGCGATCACGAAGCGCACCGCGTCGTCGTAGGCGGAGAACTTCCCCTCGGTGATCAGCCGGATGATCATCTCCTGCTTGTGCTCGCCGTACTCGCCCACGCGCCGGTCGATGTCGGGCACGCCGAAGTACTCCAGAGCCGCCGTGGCGCCGGCCTTGCGCGGCTTGCCCGACATCCGCTGGTGGTAGAGCTCGGAGGTGAACCCCTCGGGGCTCCACGTGGTCTGCGACCGGATGTCAGACCAGGGGCCCTCCATCAGCTCCTGCAGCGACTGCCGCCACGCCTGTTCGTGCGGGGAGTCGACGAGCACCCCGTCGACGTCGAAGATCGCGCCCCTGAAGCCACCGTTCACGTCCTCGCTACTCACTGATCGTTCCTTCCGTTCGGCGATCTGGTCGGCGTCCTCGGCCAGCCGCACCGAGGCCCGCTCCCCCGCGGCCAGCTCGCGCACCTCGCCGCCCAGGCCGACCTTCACGGGATGCGAGAAGCCCTCGGTGGCGACCTCGACGACGAGCTCGCCGTCGGCCACGGAGACGTGCAGGCTCGTGCCCTGGAAGACCATCGAGTAGCGGAGGCCGTCGAGCCGGGTGGTCAGGCGCGGCGCGAAGTGCAGGACGCCGTCGCGCACCGCGACCCCGACGTACGCGCGCTGCAGGAGGTCGAGGGTGCCCGACATGACACCCATGTGGATGCCCTCCTTGGTGGTGCCGCCCTGGACGTCGCCGACGTCGGACTCCAGGGCCACCAGGAACCGCTCCCACGAGCTGCCCGGATCGATCCCGGAGAGCACCGCGGCGTGCGCCACCAGGGACAGCGTCGACCCGTGGGAGGTGCGCTTGTCGTAGTAGTCGATGGTGCGCCGGGCGAGCTCGGGATCGTCGGCGATGTCGTCGTAGCCCAGGCGCCCGAGGATGTCGCGCAGCTCGTCGGCGGAGATCAGGAAGAACAGCATGACCGTGTCGGCCTGCTTGGCGACCTTGTAGCGGTCCGGGTCCTCACCCTCGGCCTTGAGGATGCGGTCCATGCGCTGGATGTTGGTGTGCTTGGCCCGGTAGCCCTCCCAGTCCAGCTCCTCGAGGTTCTCGTAGCCCTCGAACTGGCTGATCACGTGGCTACCGTCGGGCGTGGCGTGGATGGGGACGTACATCAGCCGGGTCATCTCGGCCCAGCGCTCGATCTCGGCGTCGGTGATGCCCAGGCGGGTGCGCAGTGCGCGGCGGCGGCTCGCGGGCAGCAGGGCGAGCACCCGCGGTGCGGTCGAGCAGATCCAGGCGACCATGACGTTGGTGTAGGCGTTGTTGCGCAGCCCGCCGACCTGCGAGCCCGGGTAGCTCTCGTGGAACTCGTCCGGCCCCATGACGCCGTGGATCTCGTAGCGCCCGGTCTGCGGGTTGCGGTGCGCGATCGAGGCCCAGAACCGCGCGATCTCGAGCATGAGCTCGGCGCCGTAGTCGCGCAGGAACTCCAGGTCGTCGGTGGCCTGGTAGTACTGCCAGACGTTGTAGAAGATCGCGGCGTTGACGTGGCGCTGGTTGTGCGAGTGGTCGGGGTCCCACTGGCCCGAGAGCGGGTTGAGGTGGACGACCTGGGTCTCCTCGGTGCCGTCGGACCCGGACTGCCAGGGGAACATCGCCCCGGCGTAGCCCGCCTCGGCGGCCGCCGCGCGGGCCTCGGCGAGGCGGCGGTACCGGTACATCAGCAGCCCGCGCGTGACCTCCGGCAGCCGGAAGTCCAGGAACGGGTAGACGTAGAGCTCGTCCCAGAACACGTGGCCGCGGTAGGCCTCGCCGTTGAGCCCCCGGGCCGGGACGCCGGCGTCGTGGCGGGCGGTGTGGCGCGAGCAGACCTGCAGGATGTGCGCGGTGTGGAACCGCAGCAGCAGCTGCACCCGCGGCTCGGAGGGCAGGTCGATCGCGCAGACGTCCCACAGCTCGGTCCAGGCCGACTCGTGCTCGAGGAACGCCTCGGCGAAGTCGGGGTAGCGCTCGACGTGGCGGCCGGCGGCGGTGAGCGTCTCGGTGATCGCGTTGTCGTGGCTGGTGAAGAACGAGACCAGCTTCTCGACCTTGATCGACTCCCCTTCGTGGGCCTCGAGGTCGAGCACCTGCTGGATGTAGTCGTTCATCTGGTGCAACGTGCGCTTCGGCTCGACTGCCTGCCACGAGCGACCACGGCTGCGGGCCACCCGGGTGCGGGCGGCCTCGGAGATGTAGAGGTTCGACTGCCGGGTGCGCACCTTGAGCGCGATGACCTCGGGGCCGAAGGTCCGCGGGGTGACGGGGTCGAGGTGGCGGCCCTCGAGGTCGCGGTAGCGGGCGACCATGTTGTTGTCGACGCGGCCGTCGATCGCGGAGACGATCCCGACGCTGCCCGACCAGTTCTCCGGGGTGAGCACCCACTCGATCGCCGCCTGGTGGCTGTGGGCCATCGAGACGAACCGGCGGCTGCGCAGCGTCGTCTCCCGGCCCGCGCGGTCGCGGAAGCGGAACAGGCGGCTGACGGTGGCCGTGCGGATGTCGTAGGTGTGGCGGTACTCGAGCACCTCGACGTTGTCGAGCGTGATCGCCTCCTCGCCCTCGATGCGCAGCATGAGGACGAGCCAGTTCGGCAGGTTGACCAGGTCCTCGTTGAGCACCGGACGGCCGCCGAGGATCGTCGTCTCGCGGTTGTAGGCGCCGTGGGCGTACGTGCCGGCGTAGTGCGAGGGCGGCTCGGTGTCCTCCCACTCGGCGGCACCGCGGGTGCAGAAGTAGCCGTTGCCGGTGGAGGACAGCGCCTCGCGCAGGCCCTCCTCCTCGGGGTCGACGCCCTCCCAGGTCAGGGTCCAGCCGTCGTCCCCGGCGATGCCCTCGGTGACGTCGTTCTCGGCGGTCGCGGTACTCGTCACCGCTGGTCTCCTCCCGATCTGGGGGATTGGGTGGTCATCGGTGCCACCCGCGTGGCGGAGCGGAGCCGGGTCATCGGCCCAGCCCGTCCAGGAAGCGGGCGACGGCGTCGACGTCGGGGAGCACGGCGGACGCCGCGGTCTCGCGCTCCGCGGCGTCGGCCGGGTCGATGACGAGCACCCCGAGCCCGCCGTCGGCGATGCTCGGGGCGCGGAAGGCGTCCTCGTCGGTGACGTCGTCCCCGAGGTAGACCGGCAGGACCCGGGGTCCGCGGAGGTCGAGGACGTCGAGCAGGTGCTCGACGGCGCGGCCCTTGTTCCAGTCGATCTTCGGCTGGATCTCGTGGACGAACTTGCCGGGGGTCACCCGCAGTTCGCCGGGGTGGGCCGCGAGCACGCCGTCCACCAGCTCCTGGACCTCGCCGTGGCGCGAGGGGTCGACCGCGCGGTAGTGCAGCGCGACCGAGGCGTGCTTGGGCTCGACCAGCGTGCCCTCGATGGCCCCGGCCCGCTCCGAGACCTCGGCGGTGACCTTCTCGACGAGCTCCTCGAACCCCGACGACGCGTCGTGGGTGATGGCCCCGTGGCGCGGGTCCCAGATGTCGAAGCCGTGGCTGCCCGCGACGATGAGGTCGTCGAGGCCCATGAGGTCGGTGATCACCCCGCGGTCTCGTCCCGACACCACGCACACGCTCGCGCGCCGGGCCAGGTCGGAGACGATCCGGCGCATCTCGGGGCCCATGACGGCGTCGGACGGGCGCTCGACGATCGGGGTGAGCACGCCGTCGTAATCGAGGAAGACCGCCGGCGAGCGGTCCTCACCGCGTTCGGCGAGCACCGTCTCGGGAGCGGGCAGCCCGGACGCACGCGCGGTCATCGATGCGACCTCCCCGTCGACGTGCGCCCGCACCGACGTCGGCGTGTGACGCGCTTCACAGGCTATGTCCGCGCGCTTCCGTGGTCAACGGATGAACGCACGCCCGTGATCTTGGCACGGTCCGGACCTACCCGTCGGGCTTGATCATCCACGCGCGCCGAGAGCGAGTTCCCCCGCCAGCGCGACGGCCCCGAGCACGTGGGCACGCGCCCCGAGCCGGGCGGCGACGACCTCGACGCCCTCGGCCGCGCCGGGCAGCGCCCACCGCACGAGCGCCGCGTGCAGCGGATCGAGGAGCAGGGCGCCCGCCTGCGCGAGCTCGCCGCCGACGACGACGCGGGCCGGGGTGAGGACGCTGCAGAGCCCGCCGAGGGCCCGGCCGACGTGGCCGCCGGTGTCGGCGAGCACCCGGCGCGAGGGGGCGTGGCCGCCGTGGGCGCGCTCGACAACCTCGGCGATCGTCAGCGGCCGGCCCAGCAGCGGCTCGAGCAGGCCGACGACGGTCGTCGTCGACGCCCAGGTCTCGAGGCAGCCGCGGTTGCCGCAGCGACAGACGGTGCTGCCGGCTCCGCCGATGGGACCGCCCGCGTCGTCCCCGACGACGACGTGCCCGATCTCGCCCGCGGTCCCCGCCCGCCCGCGATAGGGGCGCCCGTCGAGGACGAGTCCGGCCCCGACGCCGTCGGAGAGCTTGAGGTAGATGGCGTCCCGGACGCCCGCCAGGGCCCCCCAGGCCTGCTCGGCGAGGGTGCCGAGCAGGGCGTCGTTGTCGACCGCGACGGGGACCCCGAGCCGCGACGACGCCCGCTCCGCGGCGTCGACGCCCACCCAGCCCGGCAGGATCCCGGGCTCGCCGACGGCCCCGCTGCGGGCGTCGACCGGGGCGGGCAGCCCCATCCCGACGCCGCGCAGCCCGGAGCCCTCGAGATCCACGGCGGCCAGCGCCTCGTCGAGCATCGCCGCGGCCGTCTCGAGCCCGTCGTCGACCCCGTGGCCGTCGGCCAGGGCGGCGTCGCGCTCGGCGAGCAGGGTCACCGGTGGGCCGGGTGAGCCGTCCGCGGCGGAGCGCGGCACCGTGTCCGCCGCCCGGGCGAGCGCCACCCGGACGTGCCGGTGCCCGAAGTCGATCCCCGCGACGAGGCCCGCGGGCGCGACGACCCGGACGGCCCGCACGCGGCGCCCCCCGCGCACCGTCGTGGTGGCCGTGAGGCGGCCGGCGACGACGAGCTGCCGCACGATGTTCGAGACGGTGGCGGGCGCGAGCCCGGTGGCCGCGGCGATGCCCGCCTGGGTCGGTTCGCCCGCCGCGAGGACGGCGTCCAGCACCCGGCGTCGGTTCGCCTCCCGCAGTCCCGCGGGTGATCCGGGGCCCGCCGCGTTCATTCGATGAACGTAGCGCGGCGCTGTGGTCCATGTCACTACCGGTGTGGGGCAACCCCGGAGGAGTGAGACGTCCGGGCCCACGAGGCGGTGCCCGTCGTCGTACCGCTAGCGTCCGTTCGGTGGACGACCGGCTCTCCGCGCTCCGCCAGTCCGTCGTCGAGGCGCTGGAGGCGAGCCGCACCGCGGCCCAGGTCTACGACGACGACGGCCGGCTGCGGTGGGTCTCCGAGCAGATGCTCGAGCTGGCCGGGGCCGACGGGTCCACCGAGGTCGGCTACGGGCTGCACCTGGGCGAGGGCCTCGAGCTGCCGCTGTGGTCCTCGATGCTCGCGCCGGAGACGCGGCGGGCGCTGCGGGAGGACCTCGAGGCGCGCTTCGCCGACGCGGGCGACCCGGCGCCGCTCTGGGTCTCGCCGGTGGAGCTCAACCTGGCGAAGCGGCGCCGTCCGGTGGGGATGCTCGGCCTGACGGTCCGCGCGCCCGACGGCGCGCTGGCCGGCACCGCGCTGGTGTTCGCGCCGCTGCTGCCCGCGCGGGTGCTCGCGTTGGTCAGCGAGGGCGACGAGGCGATGTTCACCCGCATGGCCGATCTCACCGAGCCCCGGCGGCGGCCCACCGCGGTGGTGTTCGCCGACATCGACTCCTCCGGACGGCTCTCCCGCATGCTGCCCACCCCGGCCTACTTCGAGCTGGTCCGCCGTTTCACCACGACCTTCGACGACCTCGTGGCCCGGCACGGCGGCATCGTCGGGAAGCACGCGGGCGACGGCGCGAGCGCGTTCTTCCTGGCCGCGCAGGCCGACGACGCCGGCTACGGGACCGCGGAGTCCGACGCGGCGGCGGCCGCCGTCTCGGTCGCCCTGGCCTTCCCGGCGGCGGTGCAGGCGCTCGTCGAGGAGCTCGCCCGCGAGGGCGTGGGCGTCGGACCGGCGGACTGCCGGGTGAACCTCGGCGTGCACTGGGGCGCCAACCTCTACATCGGCCAGATCGTCACCGGCGGGCGACTGGAGGTCACCGCCCTCGGCGACGAGGTGAACGAGTGCGCCCGCCTCGAGCACGTCGCGACGGGCGGTCAGACGCTGGTGTCGAAGACCGTCCTGGAGCGACTCGACGCCGACGCGGCCCGGCACCTCGGGATCGACCCGATGACGCTCACGTACCGGGTGCTCGCCGACCTCGCCGGCACCGACACGAAGGCCCTGCGCGACGCGGGCTCGCTCGCCGTCGTGGATCTCGCCGCGCTCGGGACGGGAGAATCCGCACCGTGACACCGACCCCGGCGTTCCTCGACCCCGAGCCCTGGAGCGACTTCGCGGTCGCGACCGCGGGCGCGGCCGCCGCGCTCGCCGGCCTCCTGTTCGTGGCCCTCTCGATCAACATCTCGGCGGTCGTGGCGTCGTCGCGCACCACCGACCGCGCAGGGTCCGCGCTGGTGCTGCTCGCCTCGCCGGTGTTCCTGGCCCTGGCGCTGCTGGTGCCGTGGGGGTCGCCGACGCCGCTCGGCGTCGTCCTCGTGGTGCTGGCGGTGCTCATCGGGGTGGGCCTCGCCGCGATGCTGCCGCGACCGATCCCCGAGGTCCCGCGCGCGGCGTGGCTGGCGACGACGGTGCTGCCGCCGGTCGTGCTCGCCGCGGGCACCCTCCTCGCCGGGATCGGCGTGCTCGTCGACGGGCTCGGCGGGCTGGTCTGGTTGGCCCCCGCCATCGGGTTCGCGCTCCTCGGCGGGTTGGTCGGCGCCTGGGTGCTGCTGATCGAGATCCTGCGCTGAGCTACCAGCCGTGCTGGACGAGCCAGTGCTCGC
>NZ_DASXJD010000248.1:0-7085 GCF_036497585.1 Actinomycetospora sp.
CTCAGCAGAGCCAGGGCGATCCCGACGATGCGCGCCCAGAGCCGTCCGGCCATCACCCCGAAGCCCGCGGCGAAGATCAGTACGCCCAGGATCAGGTGGAACCAGCCCCACGCGTTGTAGCTGACGTTGACCACGAGCCCGGTGGCCGGGACGACGAAGTAGCTGCTGTGCAGCAGGGCCACCAGTCCTTCGATGACCTGGAAGGAGCCGAGCAGGATCATCATGATCCCGGCGAAGGAGATCCACCCGCTCCAGTCGTCGGTCCCGGAGTAGGACGGCGGGCTCTCCTCGTATCTCGACTGTCCGCCCGAGAAGGTGGCGGGTCCGGTGGAGGTCATGGGATGTCCCTTCTTCGGAACCGGCCCTGCCGGTGCCTCTTGGAGCCCGCCGTGCAGCGGGCATGGGTCGCTCCGAGACGAACGCGAGCCATGGACCGTCGCGCCACACGACATGCACGTGTGGACCGCCGACGTCACGACACGGGAATCCCGGCGCCGTCGGCCGACGCTCGGCGCGCGCCGACCGACTGCCCTGCCGTGATCGGGTCACGCCACGCGCCGACTCCTGCGGTCCTCGCGATCTGGGCAGCGCCGTACGCGTGCTTCGCGAGCTGGGCGGGCGTCATCTCCGTCCGTTGCTGCCACCGCCGAGCCGCCCCGACCAACGCGGAGCTTCCGAGGGCCAGGCCGAGGGTGGCGAGCATGCCGCCGAGGCCGGTGAGCACGGCGCCGCTGATCAGGAGGCGGGTGTTGACGGGCTGATTCGACTGGTTCGAGGACAAGGGAACCTCCGAGCTTCGTCGCGCGCTGCCGACCGCCATCACCTGATGCCGGCGAGCCCGAGCGATCGGCCGGGTCCCCGGCCCTCGCCAAGGCCGAATCCAGTCGGTCAGCGCTCGCGCGGCCGGCGCAGAGTCGAAGGTCCCTGCCCGTGACCCCTGAGGTCCCAGGCGCGGCCCGACACAGCGGGCCAGGCGCCGCCGGAACGTCGAAGTCCCGCCGACGGACCAGCACGACGGCGAGCAGCGCGGCGATCACCGCGACGGCGGCGGCGAGCACGACAGCCTCCAGGGCCCCGGCGGCGGACGCGGACTGCCCCAGCCCGTCCTGCAGGTAGAGCACGAGGTAGAGCAGCACCGCGTAGAACGGCCCCTATGTCTCCAGGCTCCTGTTTCCACAGCGGCCGTAGCATCGCCGCCATGGCCCCCGCCCAGGCGCCGTCGTCGGGAGCCGGCGAGGGCCGGACCGCCGCGCCGGACTCGCTGTACGAGCTGCTGTGGCAGGTGACCGCCTACACGCACCTCCTCAACGAGGCCGCGCTCGCGGACACCCCGCTCACGGTGTCCTCGAGCGGCATGCTGCTGACGGTCGCCGACCAGCCGGGCACGACGGTCGCCGAGATCTCGCGTCGCATCCCCAAGACCCAGCAGACGATCTCGCAGGTCGTGGCGCGCCTGGAGAAGCTCGGGCTCATCGAGCGGCGGCTCGGCACGGGGCGCGGCGTCGGCCTGCACCTCACCGACCAGGGCCACGAGATGGCGCAGACCGCCCGCGCCCACGGGCGGCAGCTCGCCGACGGGCTGCGCGAGCTCCTCGGCGCGGAACGGGCGGACGCGCTCACCGTGCTGCTCGGCGAGAGCCGCGAGCTCCTCGCGCAGGCGGCGGACGACTCGGCCTGAGTCAGCCGCCCCGCGCGAACGCCGCCCAGGCGTCCGCGACGATCCGCTCCGGGGACGACTGCGGCGCGCTCCACCCGAGCTCGACGCGGGCCCGCGTCGGGTCGGCCACCAGGCGCGAGGGCTCGTCGACCCGGTCCCCGTGGTGCACCGGCACGGGCCTCCCGGTGACGTCGGCGACGACGTCGACGAGCTCGGCGACCGAGGTCGGGCGGCCGGACCCGACGGTGAGCACCCGCCAGGTCCCCGGCTCGGCGAGCCCCAGGGCCGCGACGACGCCGTCGGCGAGGTCCGCGACGTGGACCAGGTCGCGCACCGCCGACCCGTCGCCGTTGACGGTGAACCGGGCGCGCTCCCCCGCCGCCGTCGCGAGCAGCGCGGGGACGACGCGGGTGCGGTCCTCGTCGCCGCGCCCGGCCACCGCGCCCGCGACGTTGAAGGCCCGCAGACAGACCACCCCCGGCCCGCCGGCGAGGGCGACGTCGCGGGCGAGCAGGTCCGCGGCCAGCTTGCTCGCCGCGTAGGGGTGCGCCGGGGCGAGCGGGGCGTCCTCGTCGATCGGGACGTCGGCCGGGGCGTGCACCGCGCAGGTGGACGTCGTCACCACCCGCACGTCGGGTGTGGCGGCGGCGAGCACCGTGCGGGTGCCGTCGAGGTTGGTGCGCCAGTACCCGAGAGGGTCCGCCCGGGACTCCCGCACCCGCACGCGGGCCGCGAGGTGGCAGACGGCGTCGGCGTCGCGCAGCGCGGTGGCCACGACGTCGGGATCGAGCACCGACCCCGTCAGCGGACGGACCCCGGGCGCCAGCCGGGCGGGGTCGCGGGCGAGCCCGACGACGTCGTCGCCGCGGGCGAGGAGCGCGTGCGACACCGCGGTCCCGACGAACCCGCCGGCTCCCGTGACGAGCACCCGCACGGCCCGCGATCATGGCACCCGTGCGCAGGACCGCCTACCTGGCGAGCCCCTACGGCTTCGCCGAGTCCACCCGGGTCTTCTACACGGAGCGGCTGCTGCCGCTGGTGCGCTCCCACGTCGAGGTCATCGACCCGTGGGAGGTCGACCTCCCGCCCGGCGACGTCCCGGCGCAGCGGTGGCTCGCGCTCGGCGAGGTCCACCTGCGCGCGATCGCGGAACGCGCCGACCTCGTCGTCGCCTGCCTCGACCAGGAGCCGCCGGACAACGGCACCGTCGTCGAGGTCGCGTGGGCCGCGGCGCACGGCCGGCCCGTCGTCGCCTACCGCGGCGACCTGCGGCAGGGCGGCGAGGAGGGCCTGTCCTACAACCTCATGATCGGCGCGGCGGTACGGCGCAGCGGCGGCGTCGAGGTGACGACGCTGGCCGACCTCGACCGGGAACTGGCCCGACTGGCCGCATGATCGCCCCGGTTTGGGCCAACGGTGAGAGGGGCACCACGCCCCTCCGGTGAGCGGCCGCGACATCCCGACGACGCGCGCGGCGTTCTTCCCACGAGGTACCGGGCGGCGGGAGGATTCTGGGTATGGGTGTGATGTCGTTCCGGGACTCGATGTTCCTGCTGGCGGAGTCCCGCGAGCGGCCGACGCACGTCGGGTCGCTGCTGCTCTTCGACCGGCCGGAGGACGCCGGGCCGGACTTCCTCGGGGACCTCCACCGCCGGCTGGTGTCGAGCAACGAGGTGGCGCCGACCTTCGCGCGCCGGGCGGTCCGCAGCGTCGGGACCCTCGGGCAGTGGGCGTGGGAGGACGACCACGACCTCGACATCGAGTACCACGTGCGGCTCTCCGCGCTGCCCCGGCCGGGCCGCATCCGTGAGCTGCTCGAGCTCGTCTCCCGGCTGCACGGCACCCTGCTCGACCGCCACCGGCCGCTGTGGGAGTTCCACCTCATCGAGGGCGTAGAGGGCGACCGGTTCGCCGTCTACTTCAAGATCCACCACGCGATGATGGACGGCGTCACCGGCATCCGGCACCTGCAGAAGGCGCTCTCGACCGACCCCGACGTCCGCCACGTGCCGCCGTTCTGGCAGGTCGACCCGCGCTCGAAGCGCCGTCCGTCCTCCGAGCAGCCGGCCGTAGTCGCCGCGTCCCCGCAGCAGGGCGGGGTGCTCTCCACGGTCGGCGGGGCCCTCGCCGGGGGCTGGAACACGGTGAGCGCCGCGGTCACCGACACCGCGCGGACCGCCACCGGGGCGCTCGGGATCGCGCCCGCCCTCGTCGACGCCCTCTACGACGGGCTCGCGCACCGGGACACGACGCTGCCGTTCGAGGCCCCGCACAGCATGCTCAACGTCCCGATCACGGGGGCGCGCCGCTTCGCCGCCGAGTCGTGGCCGCTCAAGCGCATCCAGCGGGTGCGCGAGCGCACCGAGTCGACGGTCAACGACGTCGTGCTCGCGATGTGCTCGGGGGCGCTGCGCCGCTACATGCTCGACCTGGACGCGCTGCCCGAGCGGCCGCTGGTCGCCGCGCTGCCGGTCTCGCTCGGGACCAGCGGCGAGGGCAACCAGCTCGGCGCCATCCTGGTCACGCTCGCGACCGACGAGCCCGACGCCGCGACCCGCCTCGAGCGGATCAAGGCCTCCGGGCGGGCGGCGAAGGCGAACCTCGACCAGCGCGACCCGATGGCGATCGCCGCGCTGTCGATGGCGGTGGCGGCGCCACTGCCGCTCGGCGCGGTGCCCGGCATGTCGACGGTGCTCAACCCCGGCTTCAACCTGATCATCTCGAACGTGCCCGGCCCGAAGGCGCCGCTGTACTGGGAGGGCGCGAAGCTCGACGGCCTCTACCCGCTGTCGGTGCCGCTCGACGGGCAGGCGCTCAACATCACCGTCTTCTCCTACGCCGACCACATGGAGTTCGGCCTGACGGGCGACCGGCGCAGCCTGCCGCGCCTGCAGAAGCTGCTGGGCTACCTCGAGGAGTCGCTGGCCGAGCTGGAGGAGGCGGCCGACGCCACGGACGCGGCGGCCGTCGAGGGCTGAGCCCCCGTCTCGGCTCTCAGCCGCGTAGCGCGGCGACGATCTCGCCGAGCTCGTCGTGGACCCGTTCGACGAGCCCGAGCCGGGCGGCGTACACCGCTGCGGCCGCGGTGGGCGCCGCCGTCGTCGGGATGACGACCCGGTCGGCGGCGTCGGCGAGGGCCTCGGCGCCGGGGTCGAGCAGACCGACGGCCTGCTGCCCCAGCAGGGCCGCACCCCACGCCGACCCCTGGTGGCCCTCCGGGTAGCCGACGGGGACGCCGAGCACGTCGGCGAGCAGGCCGCGCCAGAAGGCGCTGCGGGCGAACCCGCCGGTGGCCCGCACCTCGTCGACGGTGGTCCCGGCAGCGCGCATCGCCTCGAGCACCAGCCGCAGCTGCAGGCACACCCCCTCGAGGAGCGCGCGGGTGAGGTGCCCGCGGCGGTGGTCGCGCCGCAGGCCGAGGAAGGCACCGCCGAGGGCGCCGTCCCAGCGGGGCGCGCGCTCGGCGAGCAGGTGCGGGACCGCGAGCAGCCCGTCGGCGCCCGCCGGGACGTCGGCGGCCTCGTCCAGCAGCGTCGCCGGGTCCGCGCCGAACGCCTCGGCCGCCCAGTCGAGGACGACGCCGCCGTTGGTGATCGCGCCGCCCACCACCCACCGCTGCCGGGTCAGCTCGTAGCAGAAGAGCCGGCCGTGGGGGTCGGCGCCCGGACGGTCGACGGCCAGGCGCAAGGCGCCGCTGGTGCCGATCGAGCAGGCCAGGACCCCGGGGCGCACCGCGCCGAGCCCGAGGTTCGCCAGCGGTCCGTCGCCGGCGCCGGCGACGACGGGCAGGCCGCGGGCGACGCCCCAGGCGTCGGCCACCCGGTCGGTGAGCGGCCCGACGACGTCGGTGGTCTCGACGAGCTCGTCGAGGGCGCCCGGGCCGATGCCCGCCAGGGCGAGGGCCTCGTCGTCCCAGGTGCGTGACGCCAGGTCGCGCAGCCCGGTCCCGGAGGCGCAGGAGGCGTCGGTGACGCGGCGGCCGACGGCCCGCCCGAGCACGAACTCCTTGACCCCGCCCCAGCGCGCGACGGCGGCGTGCAGGCTCGGACGCGCCCCGCGCAGCCAAGCGAGCTTCACCAGCGGGCTCATCGAGTGCACCGGGGTCCCGGTGCGCCGCGCCAGGGCGAGCGCGTCGACGTCGGACCGGCCCGCACGCCACCGCGCCGCGACGGCGGCGGCCCGGGAGTCGGCCCACGTCAGCAGGGGCCCGACCGGCTCGCCGTCGGCGTCGACGCCGAGCAGGCCGTGCATGGCGCCGCTGAAGGACACCGCGGCGAGGTCGGGCCCGGCCGCGACGGCGGCCGCGACGGCGTCCCCGACCGCCTCCCACACGAGCTCGGGGTCCTGCACCGCCGCGCCCGGTTCCGGTTCGGCGAGCGGGTAGCCGGCGTCGCCCTCCCCCAGCACCGTGCCGTCCGGGGCGAAGACGACGGCCTTTGTCGAAGTGGTCCCGAGGTCGACCGCGAGGACGGCCTCGGGGTCCGTGGCGCGCATGCCGGCATCCTCGCGCGGGTCGGCGCTGCGGGACGGGCGGGTCGTCCCTAGGGTGATCCCCGGAGGCGTCAGGGTTCCTGGTGGGCCCCGCGGTCTTCAACACCGACGTGGCCGGGTATCTCGGCCAGGCGGGTTCGATTCCCGTCCGCCTCCGCCACCACCTCGTCCCGGTTGAGCGTCGCAGCCGGGAGGCACCACAGCACCCGGGAGGTCCCCGCGACATGGGCGTCCGTACCTGGCTCGGTGAATGGCCGATGTTCCGCCAGGCGACCGGTCCTGATCCGCTCGGGCGCGGCGCCGCCGTCGAGAGCCCGCGCCAGAAGGCCACCACCCCGCGCACCAACGCGGCCGACGAGGTCGTCAAGTCGGTCTGCCCGTACTGCGCGGTGGGCTGCGGCCAGAACATCTACGTGCGCGACGGACGCATCACCCAGATCGAGGGCGACCCGGACTCGCCGATCTCCCGCGGCCGGCTCTGCCCCAAGGGGTCGGCGTCCACATCGCTGGTGACCTCCCCGAGCCGGGTGACGACGGTGCGCTACCGGCGGCCGTACGGCACCGAGTGGGAGGACCTCGACCTCGACACCGCGCTCGACATGATCGCCGACCGGGTCATCGACGCCCGCCGCAAGGGCTGGCAGGACACCGACGACGAGGGCCGCGTCCTACGGCGCACGCTGGGCTTCTCGAGCCTCGGCGGGGCGACGCTGGACAACGAGGAGAACTACCTCATCAAGAAGCTGTTCATGGCGCTCGGCGCGATCCAGGTGGAGAACCAGGCGCGCATTTGACACAGCGC
The DNA here is from genome assembly GCF_036497585.1 of Actinomycetospora sp. GTDB lineage: Bacteria > Actinomycetota > Actinomycetes > Mycobacteriales > Pseudonocardiaceae > Actinomycetospora. The sequence continues at coordinate 6,951 of NZ_DASXJD010000248.1, forward strand.
CACCGTCCCCGGTCTGGGGACCAGCTTCGGCCGCGGAGGGGCCTCGAACTTCCAGCAGGACCTGATCCACTCGGACTGCATCGTCATCGAGGGATCGAACATGGCGGAGGCCCACCCGGTGGGCTTCCAGTGGGT
>NZ_DASXJD010000249.1:0-60800 GCF_036497585.1 Actinomycetospora sp.
CCCCGTCGCTCACGATCCCACCGCCTCCCGGAACCCCTCCTCGACGATCGTCACGACCTCGTCGATGTCGTCGGTGAGGTGCACGAGCTCGACGTCCCGGCGGCTGATCGTGCCGGCGTCGAGCGCCGGCCCGGCGAGCCACTCGAGCAGGCCGCTCCAGTAGTCGCGCCCGAGGAGCACGACCGGGAACCGCGTGACCTTGCCGGTCTGCACCAGCACGAGGGCCTCGAAGAGCTCGTCGAGCGTGCCGAACCCGCCCGGCAGGCACACGAACGCCTGGGCGTACTTCACGAACATCGTCTTGCGGGCGAAGAAGTAGCGGAAGCCGACGCCGAGGTCGACCCACGGGTTGAGGCCCTGCTCGAACGGCAGCTCGATGCCCAGGCCCACCGAGAGCCCCCCGGCCTCCGAGCACCCGCGGTTGGCGGCCTCCATGATCCCGGGGCCGCCGCCGGTGATCACCGCGTAGCCGGCGCGGGCGAGGGCGCCGCCCAGCTCCACCCCTGTCTCGTAGTCGCGGTGCCCGGGCCTGGTGCGCGCCGAGCCGAAGACGGTGACGGCCCGCGGGATCTCGGCGAGGACGCTGAAGCCCTCGACGAACTCGGCGTGGATCCGCTGCAGGCGCCACGCGTCGGAGTGGACCCACTCGGCGGGACCGCGGGAGTCGAGCAGGCGCTGGTCGGTGGTGGAGCTCAGGCGCGCCGGGTCCCGGTGCTCGGGACGCCGCTTGTCGATGGTCGTCGGCCGCGGCGTCGTGAGGTCGTCGTCGTAGTGGGGCCCGGTCATGGTCGCCAGCGTAGGGAGGCCCGTCGGTGGCGCATGCCGTGGTGGCCGCGAGGCCACGCGTTGTTCGCCTGCTCGCTCCACGTGTCCCGACGCCGTCCTCGGGTAACCGGTTGAAGAAGCAATCATTTTCCGTCGAGGAGGGCATCCCCCGTATGGCCACGAAGGTCGCCGTCATCTACTACAGCCAGACCGGCACGATCCACCAGCTGGCCCAGGAGCACGCGGCAGGGGCCGAGAAGGCCGGCGCCGAGGTGCGGCTGCGCCACGTCGCCGAGCTCGCGCCGCAGCAGGCCGTGGAGTCGAACGAGAAGTGGAAGGCCCATCGCGAGGATTCCGCGGACGTGCCCGAGGCCACCGCGGACGACGTGCTCTGGGCCGACGCGGTGGTCTTCGGGTCGCCGACGCGCTACGGCAACGTCGCCGCCCAGCTCAAGCAGTTCATCGACCAGCTCGGGCCGCAGTGGGCGCAGGGCCAGCTCGCCGACAAGGTCTACAGCGGGTTCACGTCGTCGGCGACGCTGCACGGCGGCCAGGAGTCGACGCTGCTCGCGCTCTACAACACCATCCACCACTTCGGCGGGTTCATCGTCTCTCCGGGGTACACGGACCCGGTGATGTTCCAGGTCGGCAACCCGTACGGCGTCTCGCACGTCGACGGCCAGGGCTCGATCCCGATCGCCGACGAGACCCGCCAGGCCGCCCGGTACGCCGGGGAGCGCGTCGCCGGGGTCACCGCGCAGCTGCTCGCGGGTCGGGACGCGGCGCTCGCCGCCAGCTAGGTGCGCTCCGCGCTCGGCGGCACCAATCCGCCCTATGACACGGATCAGTGCTCACGAGCCGAAGGCACCCAGGTAGCGGCGCAGCGTCTCCGCCCCCGCCGTGATGCGCCGGACGTCCACGTGCTCGTCGCGGGTGTGGGCGAGGTTCGGGTCGCCGGGGCCGAAGTTGACCGCCGGGATGCCGAGCGCCGAGAACCGGGAGACGTCGGTCCAGCCGTACTTGGCCACCGGCGTCTCCCCGCTCGCCGCGACGAACTCCGCCGCCGCCGGCGCCGAGAGCCCCGGCAGCGCGCCCGGGGCGGCGTCGGTCACCCGCAGGTCGAACCCCTCGAGCACCGATCGCACGTGGGCCTCGGCGTCGGCGAGCGACCGGTCCGGCGCGAACCGGAAGTTCACCGTCACCTCGGCCTCGTCGGGGACGACGTTGCCCGCGACCCCGCCGCCGATCCGCACCGCCTGCAGCCCCTCGCGGTAGACGCAGCCGTCGATGTCCACGCTGCGCGGCTCGTACGACGCCAGCCGCGCGAGCACCGGGGCCGCCGCGTGGATCGCGTTCTCCCCCAGCCACGACCGCGCCGAGTGCGCCCGCCGCCCGTGCAGGGTCACGACGACGCGCATCGTGCCCTGGCAGCCGCCCTCGACCAGGCCCGACGTCGGTTCCCCGAGGATCGCGAGGTCCGCGTCGAGCCAGTCGCGCCGCTCGCGCTCGACGCGGTTGAGGCCGTTGCGGACGGCCTCGACCTCCTCGCAGTCGTAGAGCACGAGCGTGACGTCGTGGGCGGGCTCGGCCAGGGCCGCCGTCAGGTGCGCCATCACCGCGACGCCGGCCTTCATGTCCGAGGTCCCGCAGCCGTAGAGGAGATCGCCGTCGCGGCGCGAGGGCACGTTGTCGGCGATCGGCACGGTGTCCAGGTGCCCGGCGAGCAGGACCCGGCGATCGCGCCCGAGCGCGGTGCGGGCCAGCACCGTCTCGCCGCAGCGCACCACCTCGAGGTGCGGCTCGCGCCGAAGCGCGGTCTCGACGGCGTCCGCGAGCACCTTCTCCTCGCCGGAGACGCTGGCGACGTCGACCAGCGCCGCGGTGAGGTCGATCGGGTCGGCGTGCAGGTCGAGGGCTGCGCTCACGGCGCCACCCTAGGAGGCGCCTCGATAGGCTGGACGGCGATGAGCACCCCGACCGCCCAGACCCCCACCCGCGCCGTCGGCGTCGGCCTCGCGACCGTGGCGCTCGACGGCACCGTCCTCGACACCTGGTACCCGCTGCCCGAGCTGGCGGAGCACGACCCGGTCACCGAGGAGCCCGGCACCGTCGTGGTCCCGGCCGGGGAGCTCGAGCCCTCGCTCGTTGACGCGCTGGGCACCGACCAGGACCGGGGCGTCGAGGTCGTCGCGGTGCGCACCGTCGCCGACCTGTCCGGTCCCCCCGCCAGCGCCTACGACGTCTACCTGCGCCTGCACCTGCTCTCGCACCGCCTGGTCCGCCCGCACGGCGTCGACCTGACCGGGACCTTCGGGCTGCTCGCGAACGTGGTGTGGACCAACCACGGCCCGTGTCCCGTGCCGGGCTTCGAGCAGGTCCGGGCGCGGCTGCGGGGGCGCGGGCCGGTGACGGTGTACTCGGTCGACAAGTTCCCGCGGATGGTCGACTACGTGATCCCCTCCGGGGTCCGCATCGGCGACGCCGACCGGGTCCGCCTCGGCGCGCACCTCGCCGAGGGCACCACCGTGATGCACGAGGGCTTCGTCAACTTCAACGCCGGCACCCTGGGCGCCTCGATGATCGAGGGCCGGGTGTCGGGCGGGGTGGTCGTCGGCGACGGCTCCGACGTGGGCGGCGGCGCCTCGATCATGGGCACGCTCTCCGGGGGCGGCAAGGAGGTCATCTCGCTGGGCGAGCGCTGCCTGCTGGGCGCCAACGCGGGGATCGGCATCTCGCTGGGCGACGACTGCGTGGTCGAGGCCGGCCTCTACGTCACCGCCGGCACGCGGGTGACGCTCGAGGACGGTGCGGTGGTCAAGGCCGTCGAACTGTCCGGCCGCTCCGGCCTGCTGCTGCGCCGGAACTCGACGACGGGCGCCGTCGAGGCGCTCCCGCGCACCGAGGGCGCCGAGGTGGAGCTGAACGAGGCCCTGCACGCGAATTAGGTGCGCTTCGCGCTTGTGAGCACAAGGCCGAAGGCCACCTATTCACGCCACGCCAGCGCCAGCATGAGACGCGCCCGGACCGCCGGGTCGTCCAACGATTCGCCGTAGAGCTCCTGGAGCCGGCCCATCCGGTACCGGACTGTCTGCGGGTGCACGTGCAGCTCCTCGGCCATCGTCTTGCGGTCCCCCATGTGCCGCAGCCACGAGCGCAGCGTCTCGCGGAGGCGGTCGCGGGAGGACGGCGGGGACTGGTCGAGCGGGGCGAGGACCTGGTCGCCGAGCGCGTCGAGCAGCCGGCGGTCGCGGTGCACGATGATCGCGTCGAGGTGGTCGGCGACGAAGACCGGGTCGTCGGAGAGCAGGTGCTCCTTGGTCAGGCGCGCCGCGATCTCGGCGAGGTCGAGGCTGCGGGCCAGCTGCTCGGGCGGCACGGCGGCCCCGACGGTCGCGTGGGCGCCGCGCAGCAGCCCGGACAGGGCCGCCCGTTCGGCCGACCGCGCTCCGCGGGGGACCACGGCCCCGAGCAGCGGGGGCCGCCGGATCGGCAGCGAGCGGCCGTCGAGCCGGGAGAGCGCGCGCCGCCCCGAGGCGTCGTCGGGCTCGACGAGCACCACCGACACCTTCTCCGGCATCGGCCAGTCCGCCCGCCGGGCCGCCGCACGCACGGCCGCCGGGTCGCTCGACTCGGAGAGCATGAGGTCGACGAGCTCCTCGCGGTGGCGTTCGCGCAGCGCACCCGCCTCCTCCTGCTCGAGCACGTAGCCGTGCGCCGAGGCCGAGGAGAGCTGGTCGACGAAGAAGAAGACGGTCTCGGCGAGCGCGGCCAGGGCGTCCGGGGCCAGCCCGACCTCGAGCGCCGCCGCGGCCACGTGCCGCCAGAAGACCCGGGTCCCGATCTGGTAGACCGCGAGCAGGTCGGGGAGGTCCCGGCCCTCCCGCCACTGCGACCGGCCGAGGTCCTCGAAGAACTCCCGCTCCGCGCTCCGGTCGGTGGTGTGGTCGTTCGCCTGCGAGACGACCCGCCCCAGCATCGCGAGGACCCCCGCGGTCACCTCCTGCTCGTGGTGGGCGAGGAAGTCCGCGTAGTCGGGCACCCGCTGCGCCAGCGCCTCGCGCACCTCGACCATGAGATCGGGCACACGTCGCCCCACGGCCGCCGTGAGGGCGTCGAGCGACGGCGCCGAGATCTCGGTCAAACCCCACCCCTGCCTTCCGACGGGCCGCTGAGCTGCGGCGGCCCTGCCGCAGCCGACGATAATCCGCTGCTCCCTGTGTCGCGATGACAAAAACGGGCGTTCGAACTGATCGTCCGGGTCAAGACTTGTCGCGTCCCCCACAAGCAACATCGGGCCCATGGAGGATCGCTCGTCGGCCCTCGTCGACGGGGTGTCGCGATTACGTGCCGCGGAACGGGGGGAGAACTTTCCCGTCGCGCTGCGCGTGATCCCCGCCCGCCACCGCGCGGTGCTGCGCAGCATCTACGACGTGGTCCGTACCGTCGATGACCTCGGCGACGAGGGGGACCTCACCCCGCTCGACCGGCTCGCGGCCCTCGACACGCTCGACGACGACCTCGATCGGGTGTTCTCCGGGGCGCCCGCGCACGTCCGGGTGATCGGCGCCCTGGGGCCGCACGTCGGCCTGCTGCCCGCGGCGCCCTTCCACGACCTCGTGGAGGCCAACCGCGTCGACCAGACCGTCACCCGCTACGCCACGCGCGAGGAGCTCCTCGGCTACTGCCGGCTCTCCGCGGTCCCGATCGGCCGGCTCGTCCTCGCCGCGTTCGAGGTGGATGCCACGCCCGAGATGCTCGACGAGTCCGATCGGGTCTGCACCGCCCTGCAGCTGCTCGAGCACCTCCAGGACGTCGCCGAGGACCGCGCCCGGGGGCGGGTCTACCTCCCGGCCGACGCCCGCGACGCGGCCGGCGTCACCGAGGACGACCTCGACGCCCCCGACGCCTCCCCGGCGCTGCGCGGCCTCGTCCTGCGCGAGTGCGCCGCCGCCCGCGCGCTGCTCGACGAGGGCACCCCGCTCGTCGGGCGCCTCCACGGCGCGGCCCGCCTCGCCGTCTGCGGTTACGTCGCCGGCGGCGCCGCGGCCGCCGACGCCGTCGACCGCACGGGGGGCGACGTGCTCGCCCGGACCGCCCGCACCCGCCGTCGGGACGTCGCCCGTCACCTGGCCCGGCTCGCGCGCCCAGCCCGCGGCACCCGCAGACGAGGAGGTCCCCGCCCGTGACCATCGTCGAGTCCGACCCGCGCACCGCCCGCGCCTACGCGACCTGCGAGGCGATCACCCGGACCCAGGCCCGCAACTTCCACTACGGCATCCGGCTCCTGCCCCCGGAGCGGCGCGCCGCCCTCTGCGCGGTCTACGCGCTGGCCCGCCGCGTCGACGACCTCGGCGACGAGCACGGCGAGACCGCCGCCAAGCAGGTCGCCCTGGCCGACCTGCGGGCCCGGCTCGCGACGCTGCCGGACCAGCCGGCGCCCCGGGACGGCGACGACCCGGTGCTGGTCGCGGTCGCCGACGCGGCGCGCCGCTTCCCGATCCCGCTCGGTGCCTTCGACGAGCTGGTCGACGGCGTCGAGGCCGACGTCGCCGCCGACGACGCCCACGCCCGGACCGGGGTCCCCTCGGCGCCGTACCGGACCTTCGACGACCTGCTCTGGTACTGCCGCTGCGTGGCCGGGTCGGTCGGGCGGCTGTGCCTCGGAGTGTTCGGCACCCGGCCCGACGCGGACCCCGACGGCCGGGCCCCGCAGCTCGCCGACGCGCTCGGGCTCGCCCTGCAGCAGACGAACATCCTGCGCGACGTCCGCGAGGACCTCGTCCACGGCCGCATCTACCTGCCGACCGCGGAGCTCGACGCGGCCGGAGTGACGCTGCGGCTGCGCTCCGACGGCGCGCTCGACGACCCGCAGGGTGCCCTCGCCGACCTGCTGCGCGACGCCGCCGTCCGCGCCCGCGGCTGGTACGACGAGGGGCTGCAGCTGGTCGGGATGCTCGACCGCCGCAGCGCCGCCTGCACCTCGGCGATGGCCGGCATCTACCGGCGCCTGCTCGACGACATCACCGCGGACCCACGCGCGGTCTACGACCGGCGGCTCTCGCTGTCCGCGCCGAAGAAGGCGCTGGTCGCCGTCCGCGCCCTCACCGGTCTCGACGCGCCGACCGTCGGGAAGGGGCGACGGTGACGGGCCCCGGGGCTCCCCGGGTCGCCGTCCTCGGCGGTGGGCTGGCCGGGGTGGCCGCCGCGCTGCGCAGTGCCGACGCCGGGTGCGAGGTCACCCTGCTCGAGCGGCGCGCGCGGCTCGGCGGGCTCGCCGGGTCGTTCCGGCGCGGGGACGCGCAGGTCGACACCGGCCAGCACGTGTTCCTGCGCTGCTGCCACGCCTACCGCGGCCTGCTCGACCGGCTCGGCGTCGCGGGCTCCACGACGCTGCAGGACCGGCTCGACGTCACCGTCCTGCGCCCCGGCCGCCCGGCGGCCCGGCTGCGCCGTGACCGGGTCCCGACGGCGTTGCGGGTCCTGCCCGGCGCGCACCTGGCGCGGGCGCTGCTGCGCTACGACGCGCTGCCCTGGCGCGAGCGGCTCGCCCTGCCGCGGGCCGCGGCCGCGCTGCGCCGCCTCGACCCGGCCGACCCCGCGCTCGACGCGCGGGCGTTCGGGGACTGGCTGCGCCGCCACGGCCAGGGTCCGGCGGCGATCCGCGCGCTGTGGGACCTGATCGGCACCCCGACGCTCAACGCCGGCGCCGACGACGCGTCCCTCGCGCTCGCCGCGACCGTGTTCCGCATCGGGCTGCTCGGCGACGCCGACGCCGCCGACATCGGCTGGTCGGCCGTTCCGCTCGGCGACCTCCACGACATCGCGGCCCGGCGCGCCCTCGACGCGGCGGGGGTGCGGGTGGCGCTGTCCTCCCGCGTACGGGACGTGGCCCGGGTCGACGGCGGCTGGCGGGTCGCGGTCACGGGTCGCGACGGCGCCGGGGACGCCCTCACCGTCGACGCCGTGGTGTGTGCCCTGCCCCCCGAGGTGGCCGCGGCGGTGCTGCCCGAGCCCGTCCGGGGGCCGGTCGCGGAGGCCGCCGACGCGCTCGGCGCGAGCCCGATCGTCGACGTCCACCTGGTGCTCGACCGCCCGGTGCTGCCGGTCCCGTTCGCGGCGGGGCTCGACACGGAGGTGCAGTGGGTGTTCGACCGATCGGGGGCACACGGGGCCCTGCCACCGGGCGCGCAGTACCTCGTCGTGTCACTGTCGGCCGCCGACGCCTACCTCCCCCTGGGGGCGGAGGCGCTCGTCGACCGGTTCATGACCGAGCTGGGTCGGCTCCTGCCCGCCGCGGCCGGGGCCCGACTCCTCGACGGCTTCGTCACCCGGGAGCCCCGGGCGACGTTCCGGCCGGCTCCGGGCACCGCCGCCCACCGCCCGGCCGCCAGGACCGCGCTGACCGCGCTCGCGCTGGCCGGCGCGTGGACCGACACCGGATGGCCCGCGACGATGGAGGGTGCCGTGCGCAGTGGAGAAGACGCGGCGGCGGTGGTGACCGGAGGGCCGGGCGCCGACGACCGGGCCCGGGCCACCGACCGGGCGGGGGCCGCGGCGTGACCGCGGCGGCGACCGGGGGTCGCGCCCCGGAGGGGACCGTCACCGACCCGACGACGGTGGACGTGGCGGCGGTGCTGCGTCGCTGCCGGGACCTGGTGGACCCGGCGCTGCGCGCAGCAGTGGGGCGGCTGGACGCGACCAGCGCCGCGCAGAGCGCCTACCACCTGGGCTGGGCCGACCGGGACGGGAAGCCGGCCGAGGGCGGGGGCAAGGCGCTCCGCCCGGCGCTGGCGCTGCTCACCGCCCGGGCCTGCGGCGCGCCGGAGACGGTAGCCGTCCCCGGCGGGGTCGCGGTGGAGCTGGTCCACAACTTCTCGCTCCTGCACGACGACCTCATCGACGGCGACACCGAGCGCCGTCACCGCCCGACGGTGTGGGCGGTCTGGGGCGCGGCGTCCGCGGTGCTCTCGGGCGACGCGATGCTCGCGCTGGCCCAGGAGGTGCTGCTGGAGGCGCCGTCCGCGGGGGCCGCGCCGGCCGCGCTGCTGCTCGCGCGGACGGTGCGCGAGCTGGTCGGCGGCCAGGTCGCCGACGTCGCCTTCGCCGAGCGCGACGACGTCGGTGTGCAGGAGTGCCTGACGATGGCACACGGCAAGACCGGGACGCTGCTCGGCGCGAGCACCGAGGTCGGCGCCGTGCTCGCGGGAGCGCCCGCCGCGGCCCGCGCCGCGCTGCGCACCGTCGGCGAGGAGCTGGGGCTCGCGTTCCAGCTCGTCGACGACCTGCTCGGCATCTGGGGCGACCCCGCCGTCACCGGCAAGCCGGTCCTCGCCGACCTGCGCGAGCGCAAGAAGTCCCTGCCCGTCACCTGGGCCGTCGTGAACGGGGGCGATGCCGGCCGGGACCTCGCGGCCTGGCTCGCGCGCCCCGACTCCGGCCCGGCCGGGGACGACGAACTGACCCTGCGCCGCGGAGCCGCCCTCGTGGAGGCGGGCGGCGGCCGCACCTGGGCGCGCGCCGAGGCCCGTCGTCGGCTCGACGCCGCCGAGGCCGCCCTCGCGACCGTCGCCGACCACCTGCCCACCACCGACCCCGCGACGACGCGGGCCCGTGCCGAGCTCGTCGCGCTCGGCCGTCACCTCGCCGACCGGGAGGCCTGAGTTGACCCTGTCCGTTCCTGCCACCAGTACGGACACCACGACCCGCACCGTCGAGGACGCCCTCGAGGCCGGGATCGCGCACCTCCGCGCGCGCCAGGACGCCGCCGGGTGGTGGAAGGGCGACCTCGACACCAACGTGACCATGGACGCCGAGGACCTCCTCCTGCGGCACGTCCTGGAGATCCCCGACCCGCAGCGGACCGCGGGCGCCGCCCGGTGGATCCGCTCGCAGCAGCGCGCCGACGGCACCTGGGCCAGCTTCCACGGCGGTCCCGGTGACCTGTCGACCACGGTCGAGGCGTGGGTCGCGCTGCGGCTCGCCGGCGACGCACCGACCGCGCCGCACATGCTCTCGGCCGCGGCCTTCGTCCGGGAGCAGGGTGGGGTGGAGCGGACGCGGGTGTTCACCCGCATCTGGCTGGCGCTGGTCGGGCTGTGGTCCTGGGACGACCTGCCCGCCATGCCCCCCGAGCTGATCAACCTGCCCCGCTGGTTCCCCTTCAACGTCTCGGACTGGGCGTGCTGGGCCCGCCAGACCGTCGTGCCGCTCACGGTCGTCTCGACGCTGCAGCCCGTGCACCCCGTCGACTTCGACATCGAGGAGCTGCACGTCCGGGGACCGGCGCCGGCGCGGGACCCGATCTGGACGTGGGGCGGCTTCTTCGCGCGCCTCGACGTCGGGCTGCACGCCTACGCGCGGGCGGCGCGCAGCGGTCCGTTGCACTGGATCCGCCGCGGCGCGATGCGCAAGGCCGGCGAGTGGATCCTCGCCCGGCAGGAGGCCGACGGCGGGTGGGGCGGCATCCAGCCGCCCTGGGTGTACTCGGTGATGGCGCTCGTGCTGCTCGGCTACCCCCGCGACCACCCCTCGGTCGTCGCCGCGATCGCCGGGCTCGACGGGTTCACGCTGACCACCGACTCCCCCGACGGGCCGATCATCCGGCTGGAGGCCTGCCAGTCGCCGGTGTGGGACACCTGCCTGGCGGTCAACGCCCTGCACGACGCCCGCGTCCCGGCGCACGATCCGGCCGTGGTCGCGGGGACCCGCTGGCTGCTCGACGAGCAGGTGGTCGCCACCGGCGACTGGGCGGTGCAGCGCCCGACGCTGACCCCGGGCGGCTGGTCCTTCGAGTTCGCCAACGACGTCTACCCCGACACCGACGACACCGCCGAGGTCGTCCTGGCGCTGCGCCGATCCGAGCACCCCGGCCTCGACGACGCGGAGCGGGCCCGGCTGCGCACCGCGGTCGACCGCGGCCTGGACTGGATGGCGGGCATGGTGTCCGCCGACGGCGGGTGGGGCGCGTTCGACGCCGACAACACCCGCGAGCTGGTGAACAAGCTCCCGTTCTGCGACTTCGGCGAGGTGATCGACCCGCCGTCGGCCGACGTCACCGCGCACGTCGTCGAGGCGCTCGCCGCCGAGGGCCGCGCCCACTCCGAGGTGTGCCGGCGGGGGGTCATGTGGCTGCTCGAGCACCAGGAGGCCGACGGGTCGTGGTTCGGGCGCTGGGGCGCCAACCACCTCTACGGCACCGGTGGCGTCGTCCCGGCCCTGGTCGCGGCCGGGGTGGATCCGGGCTCGGCCCCGATCCGCCGCGCGGTGCGCTGGCTGCACGCCCACCAGAACGACGACGGCGGGTGGGGCGAGGACCTGCGCTCCTACGTCGACCCGGCGTGGATCGGCCGCGGGGAGTCGACCCCGTCGCAGACCGCGTGGGCGCTGCTGGCGCTGATCGCGGCGGGCGACCGGTCCGAGGCGACCGCGCGCGGCGTGCGGTGGCTGGTCGACACCCAGCGCCCCGACGGCGGCTGGGACGAGGAGCAGTTCACCGGCACCGGCTTCCCCGGCGACTTCTACATCGCCTACCACCTCTACCGGGTCGTCTTCCCGATCTCCGCGCTGGGCCGGTGGGTGCACGGCTGGGACGGCGCCGCATGACCGGCACCGGACCCGTCGTCGCCACCCCGCTCGCGATCGAGCGGCGCGCCCTCGCGGGCCCGGGCGACGTCCGGGTCCCCACGGCGGAGGTGGTCACCACCGGCCCGGGGCCGCGTCGCTCGCGGGAGGCCGCGCGGGGACTGGCCGGGCGGGCCGTGGTCGTGGCCGGGGTGGCGGGCGCGCTCGTGCGCGGTCTCGCGCCCGGGGACCTGGTGGTCGCCGACGAGGTCCGCGACCGGCACGGGCGGTCGGTGCGGCTGGCGAGCGCACCGTTGCTCGCGGCGGCGCTGCGGGCGGCCGGGTTGACGGTGCACGTCGGGCCGGTGCTCTCGGCCGATCACGTGGTCACCGGGGCCGAGCGGGCGGCGCTGGCCCGGCCGGGGGCGCCACGGGTGAACGGCGCCGTTCTGGCATCTGACGCCAGCAATGTGCCGTTGCTGCCACGGGACAGGTCGGGCCCGGCACGGAACGGGTCGGCCCCGCCGCGGGTGAACGGCGCCGTTCTGACGTCAGATGCCAGGAACGTGCCGTTGCTGCCACGGGACGGGGAGCCGCCGCCCCGGCAGCCCCTCGTCGTCGACACCGAATCCGCCTGGCTCGTCCCCGACGACGCCCCCGCCGCCGTCGTCCGGGCCGTCGTCGACACCCCGGACCACCCCCTCGTGCGCCCCGGCACGATCACCCGCGGGATCGCCGCCCTCACCGCGCTGCGCCGCGCGGCCCCGGCGATCGCCGCCTGGTGCGCCGCGCTCGGCCCCCGCGAGGTGCTGCTCGCCGAGCCCCGCTCGTTCTGCGCGGGCGTGGACCGGGCCATCGCGACCGTGGAGCAGGCCCTCGAGCGCCACGGCGCCCCCGTCTACGTGCGGCGCCAGATCGTGCACAACAGCCACGTCGTGGCCGACCTCGAGCGCCGCGGGGCGGTGTTCGTGCAGGAGGCCGACGAGGTGCCGGCGGGCGCGACGCTCGTGCTGGCCGCACACGGCGTCGCACCGTCCGTGCGGCGCACCGCCGCCTCGCGCCACCTCGCCGTCGTCGACGCCACCTGTCCCCTGGTCACCAAGGTCCACGCCGGGGTCCGCCGCCACGCCGTCCGCGGCGCCACCGTCTTCCTCATCGGGCACGCCGAGCACGAGGAGGTCGAGGGCACCGTCGGGGAAGCGCCGGAGCACGTCGTCGTCGTGGGCACCGAGGCGGAGGCCGAGACGGTCACCGCCGCCGATCCGGCGCGGGTCGCGTCGGCGGTGCAGACCACGCTCGCCGTCGACGAGGCCGAACGGATCGCCGCGGTGCTGCGCCGCCGGTTCCCGGCGCTGGCCGAGCCCCGCTCGGCGGACATCTGCTACGCCACCACCAACCGCCAGGCCGCGGTGCGGGCGGTGGCCGCCGAGGCCGACCGTCTCGTCGTCGTCGGCTCGGCGAACTCCTCGAACTCGGTGCGGCTGGCGGAGGTCGGCTTGCGCGCCGGCACCGACGCCCGCCGCGTCGACCGTCCCGACGAGCTTGACCTGTCCTGGCTCACCGGGGCGCGGCGCGTCGCCCTCACCGCGGGCGCGTCGGCTCCCGACCACCTCGTGGACGGCGGGGTCGGCAGCGTCGTCGACCTCCTGCGCGGGCTCGGGCCCGTGACCGTCACCCCCCGGCCGACCACGACCGAGGACATCCACTTCACCCTCCCCAAGGAAGTGAGCTGACGATGGGTTTCCCCCTGCGTCAAAGCATCCGACTCGGCACCTACCTCATGGAGCAGCGGATCCGGGGGCGGAAGAAGTTCCCCATCCTGGTGGAGCTCGAGCCGCTGTTCGCGTGCAACCTCAAGTGCGCGGGCTGCGGCAAGATCGCCCAGCCGGCGTCGCTGCTCAAGCAGCGCATGCCCGTCGAGCAGGCGGTCGGCGCCGTCGAGGAGGCCGGCGCGCCGATGGTCTCCATCGCGGGCGGTGAGCCGCTGATGCACCCGCAGATCGACGAGATCGTGCGGCAGCTGCTCGACCGCAACAAGATCGTCTTCCTGTGCACGAACGCGCTGCTGCTCCCGAAGCACCTCCACAAGTTCTCGCCGCACAAGAACTTCGCCTGGATGGTGCACATCGACGGGCTCCGGGAGCGCCACGACGCCTCGGTGCGCAAGGTCGGCGGCTTCGACGCCGCGGTCGAGGCGGTCAGGCAGGCGCAGGCGGCGGGCTTCAAGGTCTACACGAACACCACGTTCTTCGACACCGACACCCCGCAGGACGTCATCGACGTCCTCGACTACCTCAACGACGACCTCGGCGTCGACAACATGCAGATCTCGCCGGCCTACGCCTACGAGCGCGCCCCCGACCAGGAGCACTGGCTCGGCGTCGACCAGACCCGCGAGCTGTTCCGCAAGGCGTTCGCCGACGGGCGCCGCAAGAAGTGGCGGCTCAACCACTCGCCACTGTTCCTCGACTTCCTCGAGGGCAAGCAGGAGTTCGACTGCACCGCCTGGGCGATCCCGTCCTACTCCCTGCTCGGGTGGCAGAAGCCCTGCTACCTGCTCGACGACGGCTACGTCCCGACCTACCGCGAGCTGATCGAGGACACCGACTGGGACTCGTACGGACGCGGCCGCAACGCCAAGTGCGAGAACTGCATGGCTCATTGCGGGTACGAGCCGTCAGCCGTCTTCGCCACCATGGGGTCGCTCCGGGAGTCGATCCGTGCCGCGACGGATACGATCGGTGTGCGGTAACGCGTGAACACGCCGTGAAATCGGGGGGGCCGGGCACGCGGCGTCATCGGCCTCGCTACCGTCGACGTCGTCCGTTCCCCGGCGGAGAGGCGCACCCGCATGGCGCAGCACCACGGCACGACGATCCACCTCCCGCACTGGCGGGAGATGGCCCGGCACGCGGTGGTCCCGCTCTGCGAGTCGATCCTCGTCCCGCTCGGGCTCTTCGCGCTGCTGCTGCACACCGCGGGCTTCGACGCCGGCCTCTGGGCCGCGCTGGGGTGGTCGGCGCTCGCGGTGCTGGCGCGCCTGCTGTGGCGCCGCGCGCTGCCGGCGATCCTCCTGATCTCCACGGCGATCCTCGTGGTGCGCACGGTGGTCGGGCTCTGGACCGGCAGCGCGCTGGTGTACTTCCTGGAGCCCTCCGCGCAGAACTTCATCTTCGCGGCCGCGCTGCTGGTGACCCTGGTCGGCGGGGGGCGTCCACTGCTGGCCCGGCTCGCGGACGATTTCGTGGCCTTCCCGGAGGCGCTGACCTCGCGCCCGAAGGTCCAGCAGTTCTTCCGGCGGGTGTCGCTGCTGTGGGCGCTGGTGTTCCTCGTGAACGGCGCCACCACGCTCCTGGCGCTGGCGGTGGCCACCGTCGAGGCCTACCTGGTGGTCGCCACTGCGGGGTCGTTCGCGCTGGTGGGCGTGGGGATCGCCATCTCGCTGTGGTGGTTCCGCTCGTCGCTGGCCGGCGAGGGCGTCCGGCTGCGCTGGGGTCCCGCGACCGCCTGATCGGGCCGGGCCGATCAACCGCCGGCCGTCCGGGCGGCGAGCCCGGTGAGGGCCCCGTCGAGGTCCCGGGCCGAGAAGGCCCGCGCGGCCGCGGCCAGCCGCTCCCGGTGCTCCGGGGCGTCGCGCAGGTCGACCACGGCGGCCGTGACGTCGGGCGGCCGCGGGCAGACGACGGCGAGGCCGGCCCGGGCGAGCGCGGCGGCGCCGGCGCGGCCGTGGCCGGGCACCGGGGTCGCGAAGAGCACCGGGCGGCCGACGGCGAGCGCCTCGTTGGCGATCATCCCCCCGCCGGTGGTGAGCACGACGTCGGCCGCGGCCATCTCTGCGGGCACGGTGTCGGTCCAGCCGAGGGCACGCAGCCGCGGGTCGCGGCGGGCGGCGAGGCGGGCGCGCAGGGTGCCGTTGCGCCCGCAGAGCACGACCGCGCGCACGCCCTCGCCGGCGGCGATCACGGCGTCCACCGCGTCCTCGAGCGCACCGAAGCCCAGCGAGCCGCCGGTGACGAGGACGGTGAGGCCGTGGTGCTCGGGGGCGGGGGTCGGCGCGAAGCGGGGGTCGACCGCGGGCGGGACGACGCGGACGTCGGTGGCGCCGAGCCGGCGGGCCACCTCGGCGGCCTCGTCGAGCATCACCCAGGTCTCGTCGACGTCGGGCCAGACCCAGAACGGGTGCACGGCCGGGTCGGTGACGACGGCGAGGGCGCGCGCGGCGAGCTCGCCGCGGCGGCGCAGCAGGGCGAGCCCGCCCGAGGTCACCGGGTAGGTGCAGACGACGAGGTCGGGCGTGTGGCGGCGCAGCACCGGGCGCAGCGCGCGGGCGGTGGCGGGCGCGCCGAGGCGCTGGAAGAACACGGCGACGCGGGGCAACCGGCCCAGGACGTCGTAGGCGACGCCGTAGAGCCCCGGCGCGGCGCGCATGACCACCCGGTAGGCGTCGGCGAGCAGCCGGGTGCGGACCGGGCCGCCCGCGACGGTCTCCACCACGGTGACGACGGCGTCGGGCCAGGCCGCGCGCATCCGGGTGGCGAGCGCCCGGGCGCCGGCGACGTGTCCCTCCCCGACGGGGGCGGACAGCAGCAGCACACGCGAGGGGGTCCGGGATGACGGCGACGGAGCAGGTGGGGCGGCCCGGGCCGGATCCCACCGTTCCCGCCGCGACCGGCGCGGGTGCTCCGACGTCCGCTGCTTGCGGCTCACCGCCGCACGCTAGCGCCGCCGGCGCCGTCGGTGCCGCGGGAGCCCCTCGCCGGGTGCTGCTGCTCTCCGGCTCGATCGGCGCGGGACACCACGCGGCGGCCGCCGCGGTCGCCGAGGCGATCGGCGCGGCGTGGCCGGAGGCCGAGGTGGTGACGAGCGACGTCCTCGCGGGGATGGGCACCGGCGCCCCGCGGACGTTCTCCGGCATCTACGCCACCTGCGTGCGGGCGCTGCCGTGGCTCTACGGGCTCTACTACTGGCTGCTCGTCCACGTCGGGTTCTTCCGGGCGGGGACGCGGACGGTGCTGGGCCGCTGGAGCGCCCGGTCGATCACGCCCCTGCTTGCCGGCCACCGGCCCGACCTCGTCGTCGCCACCTTCCCCGAGGGGGTGGCGGGGCTCGGTCACCTGCGCCGCACCGGGCGGTTGCCGGCCCGCGCGGTGGTCGTGCCCTCCGACCCGGCGCCCCAGCCGCTGTGGTGCGACGCCGACCTCGACGCCGTGCTCGTGACCACCGAGGAGGCGGCGCGGCGGGTCCGCCGGTCGGCGCCCGGGGCGACGGTGCCCGTGGTCCGGTGGCCGGTGCGCGCGGCGTTCTCGCCGCCCGCCGTCGATCCGGCCCGGAGCCGGCTGCGGGTGCTCGTCGCCGCCGGCTCGTTCGGCTTCGGCGACCTCCCGACCGTGGTGCACGCGGTGCTCGCCGCCGGGGCCGACGCCGTCGTCGCCACCACCGAGGAACCCGTCCGCGCCCGTCTGGACACCGTCGCCGCCGCCCACCCCGGCCGCGTCGAGGTGCACCGCTGGATCGACGACCCGGCCACCGCGACCCGCTCCGCCGACGTCGTCGTCACCACCGGCGGCGGCGCGAGCGCGTTCGAGGCGCTGGCCTGCGCGCGCCCGCTGCTCGTCGTCGACCCGATCCCCGGCCACGGCCGCGACAACGCCCGCCTCCTGCACCGCGCCGGGCTCGCGCGGCTCTGCCGCGGGCCGAGCGACCTTACCGCCGCCCTGCGCCGCCTCGCCGACCCCGACGTCCACGCCGCCCGGGTCGCCGCCCTGCGCGCCCGGGCGCCCGGCGAGGACCTCGCCGCCGCCCTCGCCGGCGTCCGGGGCACGGCACGGATGCGCTCGGAGGACGCGCTCTTCTGGCACGCCTCGACCGAGCGGGTGCCCCAGGTGCTCGGCGCGCGGATCACCATCGCGACGACCGCCAGCGATCCCACCGACTGGCCCGCCCTCGTCGCCGACCGCGTCCGCGAGCGGGCCGCCGCGATCCCGCTCCTGGCGCGCCGACTCGACGAGGCCGGCATCCCGCGGTGGGTGCCGACCGTCCCGGACCCCCACCGGCACCTCGACCTGGTCCTGCACGAGGGCGACGCCGACGCGCTGACCACGGTCCACGTCGTCGGCGCCCCGGTCGACCCGCGCGACGTCGGGTGGCGCCTGACCGTCACGCGCCAGGGCCCCGACCGGGTGTCGGTGCTCGCCGCGGTGCACCACAGCCTCGGCGACGGCCTCGCGGTGACCGACGCCCTGGTGCGCCTGCTCACCGACGAGGGCGCGGGCGTCCCGGTCGGTCGACGGGCCCCGGACTCACCCACCACCGACGACGCCCGGACCCGCCATCGGGACCGGGTCCGGCGCGGTCGGCGCAGCCTCGTCGGGATCGCCGCGCTCGCCCGCGCGGGCGGCGCCCGCCGCGGGGCCCTCGGGGACCGCTCCCGCGGCGGCGCGGCGAGCACCCGGATCGTGAGCCGGGTCCGGGACGCCGCGCAGGTCCGCGCCCTGGCGCGGGCGCTCGGGACGAGCACGACGGTCGTCGTCGCCGCCGCCGTGGCCGAGGCGCTCGCCGCGCCCGGGGCGACGACGGTGCGGGCGATGGTCCCGCTCACGGTGCGGCTGCGCGCCGACGCCGACCACGGACAGACCGGCAACCGCACGGCCGCCGTCGCCGTCGACCTGCCGGTGGCGCCCGGGCCGGTCGGCCGGCGGGTCGCGGCGGTCGCCGCGGCCCTCGAGCGCGGCCGGGCGTCCGGGCAGGCCGAGGGCTCGGCGGCGGTGCTGGCGGTGCTCGGCCGGTTCCCGCGGTGGGCGCAGCGCGGGTTCGCGCACCTCACCTACGGCGGCCGGTTCTTCCACCTCATCGTCTCGGTGATGCCGGGTGTCCGGCGCCCGATCCACATCGGCGGCGGACTGGTGGCCGAGGTCGTCCCGGTGCTGCCGCTCGCCGAGGGCGTCGGCGTGGCCGTCGGGGCGATCGCCTGGGGCCGGACCCTGGGCCTCGGGCTCGCGCTCGACGACGCCATGCTGGGTGACGTCGACCTCACCGAACGTGTGGACGCGGCGTGGGCGGCACTGATTCGTGAAGCGGGTGTTGCGTTCGAGGAGGAGAATGGGGCCCACTCGAAGGGTTGACAGTGACTGACCAGGCCCCCGCACACCCGCGGGGCCGGCACGGAGGCGTATCGCGGTGATCGAAGCCGTCTCGCTGCTGGTCGCCGTCCCCGCCGCCGTCGTCGGGGCCGCCGGTTTCGGCATGGCCAGCGCCGCGCAGCAGCGCGCCACGCACGAGGTCCCGGTGTCCTCGACGCTGAGCCCCCGGCTCGTCCTCGACCTCATCCACCACCCCTGGTGGCTGCTCGGCCTGGTGATGACGGTGCTCGCGCTGGCGATGCAGCTCGTCGCGCTCGCGTTCGGCCCGCTGACGGTCGTGCAGCCGCTGCTCGTCACCGGCGTCGTGTTCGCCGGCGTCTTCTCCGCCCTGCTGCACCACCGCAGGCCGGACCGCTGGGTGCTCGTCGGCGGCCTGCTGACCGCGGCGGGGCTGGCGGCGTTCCTCCTGCAGGCCCGGCCGGTGGCCGGGCCGGGCTCGGAGCACCTCGACGTCACCGACTCCCCGGCGTTCCTGATCACGATCGTCGTGCTGGTCCTCGGGTGCCTGGTCTTCGCAGGGATGTCGAGCCACCCCACCCGGATCCTCGCCCTCGCCCTCGCCACCGGGATCCTCTTCGGGATCACCGCGGCCCTGATGAAGGCCGTCACGACGGCGGTGCGTGGCGGGGTCGGCGAGCTGTTCACCACGCCCGCGCTCTACGCCGCCTGCGTGGTCGGCCCGATGGGCTTCCTGCTCAGCCAGAACACCTTCCAGCAGGGGCGTCTGGTCTCGCCGTCGGTCGCCGTCATCACCACGGCCGACCCCATCGTCGGGGTGTTCGCCGGCATCGCGTGGCTCGGTGAGGACCTCGACACCTCCGCGCCGCTCATCGCGGGGCAGGCGCTCGCCGGCCTCGTCGTCCTGCTCGGGATCGCGTTCGTGACGCTGCGCAGCACGATCCTGCTGCGCCGCGGCGAGGCCCCGGAGGACGCCGCGATCTGGGAACGCCCCGACCCCGCTCCCGAGTCGTCGGCCTCCAGCAGCTGCCCCGGATGACTCCGGACGGCGCGCCCGCCCTGGTGACGGGGGCCTCGTCGGGGATCGGGGAAGCGCTCGCACGGCGGCTCGCCGGGCGCGCGGCGCCGTTGGTGGTGACCGGGCGCGACTCCGACCGTCTCGACACCGTGGCGAGGGCGACCGGCGGCCACGGCGTCGTCGCCGACCTCACGACGACGGCGGGTCGCGCGGCGGTCGTCGAGGCCTGCGGGCAGCGCGGGGTGGGGCTGGTCGTACACGCCGCCGGGATCGGCGCGGCCGGGTCGTTCACGGACGCCGACGAGGCGACGGTGGGCGCGGTGCTGGCCGCCGACCTCGTCGCCCCGGTCCAGCTCACCCGCGCGCTGTGGCCGGCGGTGTGCCGCGCCGGAGGGCACGTGGTGTTCGTGGCGTCGATCGCCGCGCTGGGGGTGGCGGGCGAGGCGGCCTACTCGAGTGCCAAGGCGGGCCTGCGGACCTTCGCGGACGCGCTGCGCCTCGAGGAACCCGGCGTCGGGGTCACGACGGTGCTGCCCGGGGTCGTCGACACGCCGTTCCTCGCGCGCCGGGGCTACGACCGACGGGTGCCCCGCCCGGTGCCCGCCGACCGGGTCGCGGCGGAGACGCTGCGGGCCGTGGAGCACGGCCGGGCGGAGGTGTTCGTGCCGCGCTGGCTGCGGGTGGCCTCGGTGGTGCAGGGCGCGGCGCCGGGGTTCTACCGGAGGTGCGCTCCGCGCTCGTGAGCACTTTCCGGGGCTATAGCCCCGGAAAGTGCTCACGAGCGACGGAGTCGCACCTGTCCGCCGCCGCCGAAATCCGCTCGTCGGACGCCGTCAGCGCCACCCGCACGTGCCGCGCCCCGGCCGGCCCGTAGAACTCCCCCGGCGCCACGAGGATCCCGCGCTCGGCGAGCCACCCCACGGTCTCCCGGCACGGCCGGTCCGCCGTCGCCCACAGGTAGAGGCCGGCCTCGGAGTGCTCGATCCGCAGCCCCGCCCGCTCGAGCGCCGGACGCAGCACGGCCCGGCGCGCGTCGTAGCGCTGCCGGGTCTCGGCCACGTGCGCGTCGTCGGACAGCGCCGCCGTCATCGCCTCCTGCACGGGGCGCGGCACGATCATCCCGGCGTGCTTGCGGACGGCGAGCAGCCCGGCGACCAGCTCCGGGTCCCCGACGACGAAGCCCGCGCGGTACCCCGCGAGCTGCGAGGTCTTCGACAGCGAGTGCACCGCGAGCAGGGAGTCCATCGACCCGCCGTGCACCCGCGGGTCGAGCACCGAGACCGGGTCCGCGCCCGGCGCGGGCAGGCCGAGGTAGCACTCGTCCGACGCCACGACGGCGCCGACCCGGCGCGCCTCGGCGACCCGCGTGGCCAGCGCCTCCACGCCGAGCACCCGCCCGGTCGGGTTGGACGGCGAGTTCAGCCAGACCAGCCGCGTGCCCTCGGGCAGCGGCTCGTCGTCGGCCACCCGCGCCGGGGACGCCCCGGCGAGCAGCGCCCCGACCTCGTAGGTCGGGTAGGCCAGGTCCGGGATCGCGACGACGTCACCCGCGCCCAGCCCGAGCTGCGTGGGCAGCCACGCGACCAGTTCCTTGGATCCGATCGTGGGCAGCACGGCGTCCGCCACGACGCCCTCGGCCCCGTAGCGGCGCTCCAGCGCCTCGACCGCGGCCGCCCGCAGCCGCGGCGTCCCCCAGGTCTGCGGGTAGCCCGGTGAGTTCCAGGCCGCCCGCAGCGCCTCGGCGACGACCGCGGGCACCGGGTCGACGGGGGTGCCGACGGAGAGGTCGACGACGCCGTCGGGGTGCGACCGCGCCGTCGCCGTCTCCGCCGCCAGGCTGTCCCACGGGAAGTCGGGCAGCGACGGGAACCGGATCCCGGGAGCCGTCACTCCCCCTGCGGCGGGAGCTCCGGCACCGGGCCGGCGTCGCGGTCGACCTTGCCGACCTTCGAGGCCCCGCCCGGCGAGCCGAGCTCGTCGAAGAAGTCCACGTTGGCCTGGGTGTAGACCGACCACTGGTCGGGGACGTCGTCCTCGTAGTAGATGGCCTCGACCGGGCACACCGGCTCACAGGCACCGCAGTCGACGCACTCGTCGGGGTGGATGTACATCATCCGACCGCCTTCGTAGATGCAGTCGACGGGGCACTCCTCGATGCACGCCTTGTCGAGCACGTCCACACACGGTTCGGCGATCACGTACGTCACGTCGGCTCCTGCTCCTCGCTCTCGTCACCGTCACGGGGCCCGGCTCGGCCCGCCGGTGGTGGTCGGCGGCACCCGGTCCTGCGACGTCGGTGAAACCGACACGCAGTATCCCGTTCGGCGGCGCGTCGCGCCCGGGCGGGTCGCCTCCCGGACGACGTGGGTGACACCACACCCGACGCGCCCCGCGACGCGGGCCGGATCAGGCGCCGCCCTGCGCCGCCAGCGCGGCTGCCCGCCGCGCCGCCCGCTTCAATCCCGACCGCTCGCTCTTGTACGACGCGAGGGCCCCGACGACGGGCACGTTCGCCAGGGTGCGCCACCACCAGCGGCCCCGGGGACGCCGGTCGAGCTCCTCGTGCAGCCCGAACAGCGAGCGCCCCATCCGCCAGACCGCGGGGGCGAGGGCCCGCAGCTTGCCGTCGTGCTGGTCGCCGCTCGTGGTCGTGAGCTCGGCGGTGAGGTCGCGGGCGTCGCGCTCGACGCCCTCGTCGTGCGGGTCCCCGTACTCCCCCGGACGCAGGTCGCGGCCGAAGAGGACCGTGCCGAGCAGCCGGACCTGGTCGTCGCGCTTGGTCAACCCGTGCTCGCCCGCGATCGCACAGATGACGAGGCCCTGCGCGGCCAGCCCGAGGATGTCCGAGACCGGGAGCCGACGGGCCAGCGCGCCCCCGATCCCCGGGATCGACGCGACCGCGGAGGTGAACCGGCCCACCCGGCCGACCCACCAGTCGTCGCGCTCCTGCGGGGACATCACCGACCAGCGCGGCGTGCCGGGCAGCCGCGAGGTGGCCAGGCGGTCGAGCGCCCGGTGCCGCAGTTTCCGCACCCCACGCCGGATCTTCTGGCCCCGGGTGCGCGCGGGGGTCTCCGGCGGCGGGTCGGCGGGGGCGTTCTCGAGCTGGATCGCCCGCCGTCGGGCGAGCCGCCCGAGCCGGAACGGGTCCGCGTCGCGCAGCCCACCCAGCACCGGTCCGGTCGCCGCGACGAACGGGCGTAGCACGCTGATCATGTACTGGTCGGAGACGTGGGCCATGTCCGCCTCGTTCCCGGTGGGCGTTCCTCCTGAACCGGCCGATCCGTCTGGCTCGCCGCGATGACGCATGTCACAGTGCGGGCCGGGGGGTGGGTGTCGTGACCGGTGGCCCGTGGGCGAACGCGGTGCGCGCGGAGGTGGGCCCGCAGCTGGCCGCGCTCGGCGCCCACTACGGCGCGTGCCGCACCGCCCGGGACGGCACCCGCTCGGTGTCCTGGTGGTTCCCGCCCGGCGGACGGCGACGCGAGCGCCGGCTCGTGTTCCGGGCGCTGGACGGGCGTCTCGACGAGTGGGAGGTCGAGTACGCCGAGCTCGCGGCCGCCGACCACGGCCGGGCGTCGCTGGTGCACGCCTCCCGGGCGGTGCGGGCGCCGCGTGACGGCCTCGGGAACGCGGTGAGCGACCTGCTCGGCGCGGGACTGCCCGGACGCGGCCGGCCCCGGCTCGTCGCCGACGACGGCGGGTCCGGCGTGCCGATCCCGGACGGGCCCGCGCCCGGTCCGCACGCCGCACGGGCCGCCGCCTCGGCGCACCGACCCCCGCCGCCACCGCGGGGCATCCGGATCGCCGACGGGCTGCTCGGGGTGGTCGTGGCGGTCGCGCTGCTGCTGGCGTGCCGGGTCGACATCGATCTGGCGCCCTCGATCGCGTCGTTCGCGGCGCCGCTGCTCGGTGTCTCGGCAGTGTGGACGGTCATCGGGCTGGTCGGCGCCGAGCGTCGTCGCTGAGGGTCGTCGCCGGGTCAGCCGGCCCGGCCCGGGGCGGCCGGGTCAGGCGGACGGGTCCGGGGCAGGCTGCCGCTCCGGGCGCACCGGGCGGGCCGCCACCCACGCGCCCGGCAACAGGCCCGCGCCCACGAGCACGATCGGGCGCCAGTCGGGCGGGAACATCCCCGGGCCCGCCGGGCTCCACAGGCCCGGCACGACCACGACGAGCAGCCACACCACCAACGGCGCGAGCGCGGCACGCGTCCCCGGCCGCGCCCGGTCGGCCGCCCGGACGAGCAACGGCGTCGTCACCGCCGCGACCAGCACCGAGATCGGCGCCGGCACCGGCCCGACACGCAGCGAGAGCCACGCGACCTCGGTCCACGCCAGCAGCGCCGCGTCGAGCACCAGGACGGCGACCGCGATGCCCGCCACGACGGTCCGTGCCCTCACGCCGACAGCGCCTCCAGCGTGCCCGTCGCGTCGACCGGGCCCCGCAGCAGGACGAAGCACTCGGCCCGCAGGACGGGCTGGGCCAGGTCGTTGGAGAGGGCGAACGCGGGCGGCTCGTGCCCGTCGTCGAACACCCGGATCTGCGTCGCGTGCGCCCGCAGCGCGGCGAGCTTGCGCACCCGCGCCGGGCCCAGCGCGACCCGCGCGGTAACGGCCGCGTCCGGCACCGTCGGGAGGTCCTCGACGGGCGGGACGGGCAGCGGCAGCCACGCCCGGCGGCGCAGCGCCCCGAGCCCGGCGGCGACCTCGTCGTGCGCGGCCGCGGTCGCCCAGAGCCCGACCCGCTCCCCCAGGGGATCCACGCGTTCCACCGCGCCGCCCGCGATCTCGTGCGCCCGGACGTGGTCGGGGTGCCCGTAGCCGCCCGCGGCGTCGTAGCTGACGACGACGTCGGGCTCGACCTCGGTGAGCACCTCGACGAGCTGGGCGACCTGGAGGTCGACGTCCGCGCGGCGGGAGAACGCCCCGTCGCCGAGGTCGGCGGGGGCGGCGGCGCGGATGCCGTCGCCGGTGGCGACCATCCCGGAGTCGTGCCAACGACCGCGGCCGCCGAGCAGGCGGTGGTCGGTGACCCCGAGCGCGGCGCAGGCCCGCTCGAGCTCGCCGGCGCGGTGCCCGGCCAGCTCCGCGGCGCCCTCGAGGGACTTCAGCTCCGGCGGGATCACCTCCCCGAGCTCGCCGAGGGTGCACGTCACCAGCGTGACCCCGACCCCCGCCTCGACCGCCAGCGCCATGAGCCCGCCGCAGGTGATCGTCTCGTCGTCCGGGTGGGCGTGGACGAGGACCATCCGACGGGGCAACGGCACGCCGCGCACCCTAGCCGCGGGCGGATCACCCGGCCCGGCTACTCGTGCCGGGCGTCCTCGGGCAGCGCCCCGAGCGTGGCGAAGGCGTCGAGCACCGGCTCGACGTCGCCCGACCGCGTCCAGGACCGCAGCTGGTCCGCCGAGCGACGCGCCAGCAGCGCGCGGGCGAGCTCGAAGTCGGGCGCGGCGAGGACGACGTCCGCCTGCTCGGGGTCGCCGCCGTCGGAGGCCCACGACCAGGTGTCCCCGACGAGCCCGAGGGTGGTGCCCTCGGGCAGGCGGGCGCCGACCCGGGGCGCGAAGCGGTCGCGGATCGCGGCGATCCCGGCGGTGTCCTGCCCGCCGGAGACGCCGAGCGCCCCGCGGAGGTCCTGCTCGTGGATGATCACGTCGCCGAGCGGACGGGTGCCGTGCTCGGCCATCCACGCCCGCAACGGCTCCGCGGTCTCGCGCCACTCGGTGACGAGGTCGGCGACCGAGCGGTCCTCGCGCTCGCGGACCTGCTTGGCGGTCCAGTCGGGGTTGTGGTCGTCGGGCTCGTCACCGGCGACGACGTCGGTGCCCAGCCCGACCATGTGCGAGAACAGGTCCCGCGCGGTCCAGTCCGGGCAGGCGGGGACGGTGGTCGCCACCTGCTCGTCGGTCGCGGCCTCCATCAGGGCGATCACCCGCGCCTGGGCCCGGCTCCACTCTGCTATCTCGTCCTCTGGGGCGATCTCGTCCACGACCGCTCCTGTACCCCGAACCGGCGCGTCGTGATCGCGCCGACCGGCGTGCGGGCGTCGAGAGGACGCTCGTGCACGCGGAGCCGGGCACGGACGGTGCACGAGCGTCCGCTCGGTGTCGTCCCCGGCCGAAACCGGGTCGCCACCGCCGGGACGGCACGCCACCCTGGGGCGGTGATCGAGATCCCGGACGGGCCCGGCGCCGGCTCGCGGAGCGGTTCGGCCCCGGGGTGGCGGCGTGACTCGAGGGGGTGCCCGCGCTGGTCGGGTCCCTGGTGCGGCGCTGGGACCTGCGGCTCGACGGCGCCGTGCTCTCCGGCAACTCCGCGCTCGTCCTGCCCGCCGACCACGGCGTGCTCACGCTGCACCCCGACGCCGGGATCGTGGCCACCGAGGCCGCCGCGCTTGCACACTGGGCGCCCGCCGCGCACGTCGTCGCTCGCCATGCGGGATGAGTGAGCGGCGCCGTTCTCGCGTTGGACGCCAGGAACGTGCCGTTGCTGGCACGGGGCGGGGCGCGCCGACGACGAGTGAACGGCGCCGTGCTGGCGTTGGACGCCAGGAACGTGCCGTTGCTGGCATGCAGGTGGAGGCGGCGGGGACCTACGCGGCCGAGTCGGGGTCGCCCTCCGGGAAGTGGCAGGCGAAGGTGTGCCGCCCGGCCGAGTCGGACGCCCGCAACAGCGGGACCTCGTCGGCGCACCGCTGCTGCGCCTTCGGGCAGCGGGTGCGGAACCGGCAGCCCGACGGCGGGTTCGCGGGGCTGGGGATCTCGCCGGAGAGCACCACCCGGGACTTCCGGCGGCGGCGCTCCGCAGCCGGGTCGGGCAGCGGCACCGCCGAGAGCAGGGCGCGGGTGTAGGGGTGCCGCGGGTTGTCGTACACCGAGGCGGCGGCACCCACCTCGACGACCTTGCCGAGGTACATCACGGCGACCCGGTCGGAGATGTGGCGCACCACCGACAGGTCGTGGGCGATGAACAGGTAGGAGAGCCCGAGCCGCTCCTGGAGGTCCTCGAGCAGGTTGACCACGCCGGCCTGCACCGAGACGTCCAGCGCGGAGACCGGCTCGTCGAGCACGATCAGCCGTGGGTTCGCCGCGAGGGCCCGGGCGATCCCGATGCGCTGGCGCTGTCCGCCGGAGAACTCGTGGGAGTACCGGCTGCGGTGCTCGGGCTTGAGGCCGACCAGGCCCAGCAGCTCCTCGACCCGGGCCCGCAGGGCCGACTCGTCGGGATACACCTTGTGGATGCGCAGCGGCTCGGCGATGAGCTCGGAGACCGGCAGGCGCGGGTCGAGCGAGCCGAACGGGTCCTGGAACACCATCGCGAGGTCACGGCGCATCGGCCGCATCTCGGCAGCCGACAGGCCGACCAGCTCGCGACCGGCATAGCGCACCGACCCGGAATCGGGGCGGACCAGCTGCAGGATCGACCGGCCGGTCGTGGACTTGCCGCACCCGGACTCCCCGACCAGCCCGAGGGTCTCCCCCTCGTCGACGTCGAACGACACCTCGGTGACGGCCTCGACCTTCCCGACGACGCGCCGGACGATGCCCTGGCTGCGGACCGGGAACGTCGTCGTGAGGTCCCGGACCTGCAGCAGGGCGCCGTCGCGGGAGTCCCCGGTCGTGGCCATGGTGGTCTCGGCGGGGGCGGAACTCATGCGGACACCTCGAAATCGTTCCCCGTCGCTTCGCTCGCCCCGCCACGGGCGAAGAGATCGGTCGCGGAGCCGTCAGCGAGGACCTGCCAGCGCCGGCACCGCGTCTCGTGGTCGGCGGCCACCGTCTCCAGGGCGGGCTCGACCTCCCGGCATGCGTCCTCCACCAGCGGGCAGCGCGGCGCGAAGGAGCACCCGGGCGGTAGAGCCACCAGCGACGGCGGGGCGCCCGGGATCGGCTGGAGCCGCCCGCCGAGCTGGTCGACGACGGGCAGCGAGGACAGCAGGCCGACCGTGTAGGGCATCCGCGGCCGCTCGAAGACCTCCTCGGTCGGCCCGGTCTCCACGATCGTCCCGCCGTACATCACCTGCACCCGGTCCGCGGTGCCGGCGACGACGCCGAGGTCGTGGCTGACGAGCACCATCGAGGCGCCCGACTCCACCCGCACCTGGTCGAGGACCTCGAGCACCTGCGCCTGGACGGTGACGTCGAGGGCCGTCGTCGGCTCGTCGGCGATGATCAACCGCGGCTTGTTGACCATCGCCATGGCGATCATGGCGCGCTGGCGCATGCCGCCGGAGAACTCGTGCGGGTACTGCTTCGCGCGCGCCTCGGGCTGGGGGATGTCGACGAGGGCGAGCGCGGCGACCGCGTCCGCCCACGCCTCGTCCTTCGAGACCGCACCGTGGGCGCGGCGCGCCTCGGCGATCTGCCGCCCGACGGTGTGCACCGGGTTCAGCGAGCTCATCGGGTCCTGGAAGATCACCGCGACGTCGGCGCCGCGCAGGCCCCGCAGCGTGTCCTGGCCGGCTCCGATCAGCTCGGTGCCGTCGAAGCGGATCGAGCCGGTGACGCGGGCCGAGCCCGGCAGCAGCCGCGGCACCGCCATCAGCGACACCGACTTCCCCGACCCCGACTCGCCGACGACGCCGAGCACCTCGCCCGCCTCGACGGCGAAGCTCACGCCGCGCACGGCGTGGACGTCGCCCTCCTCGGAGCCGAACGTGACGGAGAGGTCCTCGACCTCGAGCAGTGGCGCTGCGCGATCGCTCATGGGCCGCGTCACCTCCGCGTCTGGCGGGGGTCGAACGCGTCGCGCAGCCCGTCGCCGATGAAGTTGATGGTCAGGGAGATCAGCACGATCGCCACGAACGGGGCCCAGAAGAGCCACGGCCGCGTCGCGAGCTGGGTGTAGTTCTGGTTGAGCACCAGCCCGAGCGAGGTGTCGGGGATGCGGACGCCCAGGCCGATGAACGACAGGGCCGCCTCGGTCAGCACCGCCAACGAGAGCGTCAGCGTCGCGTTGACGACGATCGTCCCGACCATGTTGGGCACGAGGTGCCGGGACACGATCCGCCAGGTCGTGGCCCCGGACGCCCGGGCCGCCTCGACGAACTCGCGCTGGGACAGCGACAGCGATTCCGCACGGGTCACGCGCGCGATCGGCATCCACAGGAAGAAGCCCAGGACCAGACCGACGAGCCACCACGAACCGCCGACGCCGTTGATGAGCACGGCCGCCGCGGCCTGCAGCGGGACGACGAGGAACAGGTCGGTCACGCGGGAGATCGCCGTGTCCGCCCCGCGGCGCAGGTAGCCCGCGAGCGTCCCCATCAGGACCCCGATCACGGTCGCGATGGCGGTCGTCAGCAGCCCGATCTGCAGCGAGAACTGCGACCCCTTCATGACGAGGGAGAACACGTCCGCGCCGACCTGGTCGGTCCCGAAGACGTGCGCCGAGCTCGGGTCTTCGTACGACCCGGCCGACAGGTCGGTGAGCGAGTAGCCGAGGAACGGGGGCGCGAGGTAGACGAAGAGGACGAACAGCACGAAGATCGTCAGGCTCGTCATCGCCGCGCGGTGACGCAGGAAGCGGCGCAGGACGAGCTGCCCCTGCGACAGGAACACCCCTTCCGGCTCGCCGCCGTCCCGTTCCCGGTCGGGCGCCGGGACCT
The DNA here is from genome assembly GCF_036497585.1 of Actinomycetospora sp. Taxonomy (GTDB): domain Bacteria; phylum Actinomycetota; class Actinomycetes; order Mycobacteriales; family Pseudonocardiaceae; genus Actinomycetospora. The sequence goes on from NZ_DASXJD010000249.1 coordinate 29,050, forward strand.
TTCCGGGGTGAGTCGTCCGCGCGACGTCGGTGGTCTCAGCCAAGGCGAATCCTCGGGTCGAGGTAGCTGTACGCGATGTCCGCGAAGAGGTTGAACAGCACGACGATGGTCGCGGTGACGAGCAGCCAGCCCATGAGCATGTTCGGGTCGTACTGCTGGATGGAGCGCACGAGCAGCGAGCCCATGCCGTTCCAGCCGAACACCTGCTCGGTGACGATCGCGCCGCCGAACACCGCGCCGAAGTTGTAGGCGAAGTAGGTCGTCACCGGGAGCAGCGCGTTGCGCAGCGCGTGCCGCAGCACCACCTGGCGTTCGGAGAGCCCCTTCGCCCGCGCTGTGCGGACGTAGTCCTGCCGCATGACCTCGAGCATCGAGGCGCGCTGGAAGCGGCTGTAGGCCGCGAAGCTGATCGCGGCCAACGCGATCGTCGGGAGGAGATAGGTCCCGGTGAACGTGAAGAACATGTGCCCGGGGCTGCCGGTGAACCCGCCGTCGGGGGGACCCGCCGTCGTCAGCCAGCGCTCGCCGCCGAGGTCGATCAGCAGCAGGTTGAACTGGATGCCGTAGGTCTTGAGGATGATCGCGATGCAGAAGACGGGCATCGAGAACAGCACGAACGCGAGCGTGGTCGCGACGTAGTCGGTGACCGAGTACTGCCGCAGGGCAGCGATGGCGCCCACGGCTCCCCCGACGAGCAGCGCGAGGACCTCGGCGATCACGACGAGCCGGATGGTGACCCACAGCGCGTGCATCACCGTCGAGAACACGGGGGCCTGCGCCTGCCCCAGGGCGACGCTGGTGCCCCAATCCCCGGTCAGCACGCCGGTGAGCCAGTTCCACCACCGCACGACCACGGGCTGGTCGAGCCCCAGGGAGCGCGCGGTGGCGTCGATGGCCGACTGGGTGATGCCCGGCCGGGCCTTGAGGGAGGCGAGCGGGTCCCCGGAGCTCGCGACGGCGAGGTACAGCAGGAACGACGCCACGAACAGCACGCCGATCGAGATCAGGACGCGCCGCACGATGTAGGCGGGCACGTGTCACCTCTCATTCGCTGCCGCCCGCGCCGGTCCGGGATCACCGGACCGGCGCGGGCGTGGACAGTGACGGGACGGATCGTCCCCTACTGGCTGACGACCCACTCGTTGGCGTGCAGCGCCGCGCCCAGGTTCGGCTGGTACCACACGTTGTCGATCTTGTCGGTGTAGCCGACCGTGTTGGGCTGGACGTACAGCGGGACCGACGCCACGTCCTGGGCCATCAGCTTGTCGGCCTGCTGCCACTGCTGGAGGTAGCCGTTGGGGTCGAGATTCGACGACCCCTGCGTCATCAGCGCGTCGAGCTGACGGTTCGAGTAGTTCTGGTGGTTCTGTCCTCCGCCGGTCTGATAGATCGACTGGTGGGAGGAGACGAACGGGTCGTTCTGCCAGGCGTACAACGCGACGTCGAAGTCGCCGGACCCGACGCGGGTGTCGAGGAAGTTCGGGTCGTTGTCGTCGACGACCTTCATGCCGGCCTGGCCGCAGGCCGACTGGATCAGCTGCACGGTCTGCTCGCGGCGCGGGACGTTGGTGTGGCTGATCCGGAAGGTCAGCGGCTTGCCGGCCTTGGCGTAGACGCCGTCGGGACCCTTGGCCCAGCCGTCGGCGGCGAGGGTCTGGTTGGCCTGCGCCAGGTTGCCGGTCGCGATCTGGGAGTACGAGTCCTGGTAGCCCTGCTGGGTGGGCAGGAACATCAGGCTCTGCAGCGGGGCGGCGTCGGGCTGGATCCCCTTGATCAGCTTGTCGACGATCTCCTGCCGGGGGACGCACTGCGCGAACGCCTGCCGGACGGCCTTGTCGGCGAACAGCGGGTTCTTGAAGTTCATGTCCAGGTGCTCGTACGACGCCCCCGAGGTCGCCTGGAACTTGACGCCCTGGGCCGCCAGTCCGCGCATCAGGTTCGCGGAGTTGACGTCGGGCTGGTTCGCCGCGACCTGGACCTCGTTGTTCTGCAGCGCCTGCGCCGCCGCGGTGGCGTCGGCGATGTTGCGGTACGTGATGGTCGCGGGGCCGCCCGGAGCGCCCTTCCACGCGGGGTTGCGGGTGAGCTTCACCGACTGGTCCTGCACCCAGCTGTCGAACTGGTAGGGGCCGGACGCGGGCATGACCGACTTGTCGAAGCCGTTCCAGCCGGTGTTCCAGAACTGGGTCAGCTTCGCGAGCTGGTCGGGCGGCGACTGCGGCGTGATCTTGGTGATGTCCGGGATCCCGGTCTTCTGCTCGAGGATGTGAGCCGGGAGCAGGTCGCCGTTGTTCTGGCTGAACAGCCCGATGTAGTCGGCATAGGGCTGGGCGAAGGTCGCCTGGAACGTCGTGTCGTTCAGGCACTGGGCCTGCCCGATGTTGCCGTAGCCGTTGGTGCTCGCGGCGGTGAAGCCGGGGATCTTCCCGCTGCCGGCGAGGTAGGCCAGGTAGAAGTCCTTGCAGTTCCAGGGCTGCCCGTCCGACCAGGTCACGCCCGGCTTGATCTTCCACTGGACGACCTGCGGCGACTTCGAGACCTCGTCGATCCCGTCCATCATGTCGCCGTTGATCAGCGGGGTGCCGTCGTTGTCGAGGACGGTGGCGGCCGCGAGGACCGGGAGCAGCGGGTAGAGGTTGTAGACCGAGTTCGCGGCCGCGGTGTCGTTGTTGTAGGCGGTGTAGGCGGTGTCGGCCGCGACCACCACACCCGGCCCCTGCGCGACCTGGGTGGAGCGGTAGACGTTGCCCTGGCGTCCCTTCGCCTGCGGCGCCTGCGTCGAGCCGAAGCTGTCGCCGCCTCCGCCGCCGCCACACGCGGCGACGAGCGCCAGGAGCGCCGCCGTGCCCGCAGCGAGAATCCAGCGCGACCGACCGCGCCCGGTGATCCTGGTCACCACACCTCCCGGGGATGTTTACCGCGACGAGATCGCCGTCGCCGCGGGCAACGTAAGTGGTTCACACCTCTACCGCCACCCCGGGCTGTTTCCGCAGTGTCACGAGTTGCTCGCCCGGGGTACACGCCGCACCCGAACGGGCGCTTCACTCCTCAACGACCGCGAACGCGGTCAGTTGTTGGCGTCGCCGTTCGCCTGCGCCTGGCGGGCGGGGGGTGTCCAGGTGTTCGCCGAGGCGAACGGGCTGACGCCGAGCGGGGGCACGACGACGTCGGTCCGGCCGGTGGGGCTGACCAGGGTCGTCGCGGCCTGGAACAGCGGCACCACCGGGGTCGCGCGCCACAGCAGCGGCTCGGCCAGGGCGAGGGCGGTGTCCTCGCCGATCGCGCCGGACGAGGCGCCGTCGAGCACGGACTGCAGGGCCGGGTCGCAGAACCCCGTCACCGACAGCGCCTCGGAGGTCTCCGGGGTGCCGTCGGCGTCGAGCGGGGTCGTGGTCGCCCCGGCCCCACCCGGCGGCGGGGCGGGGCTCGTGCTGGTCGGGGCCGCCGCCGTCGTCGGCCCGGCCGGGCGCGGCGCGGGGGCGCCCGGCGCGACCGTCGTGGTCGTCGCGGGCGGGCTCGCGGTGGTGGTCCGCGGGACGGCCGGCGAGCCGCCCGACGTCGTCGGGGCCTGCCGCCCCGGACAGCCGACGATCGAGTCGAGGTCGGCGATCCGGTCCCCGCCCACCGGCAGCGCGAGCACGGTGATGTCGGCGACCGCCATGTCGGAATCCGACTTCGGGATCGGCGGGACCGACGTGGTCGTCCCCGGGGTGCTCGTCGTGGTCGGGATCGACGACGGCGGGGCGGGCGAGGTCGTCGTCGTCCCCGGCACCGCCGAGGAGGTGAGCGGGCCCGGCGTCGAGGGCGTGGCGGGCGCGGACCCCGTGCTCGACGGGATGGGGCCGCGCCCGGCCGGGAAGGGGTTGGCCCCGGAGTCGGCCACGATCGTCGTCGCGACCCCCGCGGCGTTGAGCTCCGCGACGACGGTCCCGAGCAGCCGACCGTAGGGCGAGACCTGCGGGGGCGCGGCGAGCCGCAGCCGCAGCGGCCGCCCGTCGCGGCTCCAGCGCCCGTCACCGCCGCGGGCGTATCCGGCGGTGGTGAGCAGGGCCGACGCCGCGGCGGGGTCGGGCGCCCGCGCGGGCGAGTCGGACGTGAGGGTCGGCGCATACCCCGGCTCGGACGGCGCGGTGGCGAACGCGTCGGCGGGCAGCCGCGACGCGGGGCCGCCGCCGGTACCGGCGGCCACGAGCGCGTCGCGGTCGAGCAGCGACACCACGGCGCGACGGACCCGGGGGTCGGCGAGCGGCCCGTCGTCGCTGCGCAGCGCGAGCTGCACCTCGCTCGCCTCCGGGACGGTGCGCACGGCGAGGGGCCCGGCCGCGCCCGGCGGCCCGGCCGCGAGCGCGTCGAGGGCCGTCAGGTCCGAGGAGTCCGAGCGGAACTGGGTGGCCTGGACGTCGCCGGTGCGCACCCGGTCGATGAGGGAGGCGTGGTCGGCGGCCTGCAGCACGATCTGGTCCGGGACGCCGGGCGTGCCCCAGTAGACGCTGTTGCGGGCCAGGGTGACCTGACCGCGGATCCGGTCGACGAGCCGGATCACGTAGGGCCCGCCGGAGACCGGGATGTTGTCCTGCAGGGCCCCGCCCCAGGACCCCGGGGCGTCCTTGAGCAGATGTGCGGGCAGCAGCGCGTCGAACAGCGTCGGCCACGCCGGGTAGGGCCGGTCGAAGACGACGTCGACGGCCTTCCCGCCCGCACGGGAGCGGACGTCGGAGATCGCCCGGTAGCCGGCCGCGTCCACCACGCCCGGCTGCGAGCGCATCTGCTGCCACAGGTAGACGAAGTCCTCCGCCGCGATCGGCGCGTTGTCCGACCACGCGGCGGCCGGCGCGATCTCATAGGAGACGGTGTAGGGCCGCGTGGAGGTGACCTTCGCCGAGGTCACCACGGTCGTGTCGGGGCGCCGCACGCCGTCGGTCCCGACGCGGAAGGCCGAGGGCAGGACCAGCGCGGCCGTCGTCCGGCTCGTCGGGGTCAGGTCGGCGATGCGGTGCACGTTGAACCCGATACCGAGGTCGTCCACCCCGATCCGCAGCTGCGTCGGGTTGGGCTCGAGCTGCGGCTTGGCCGGCGCCGGGGTCGGGGCCTGCCCGACGACCGGCGGCGGCGACGTGCTGCACCCGGCGAGCACCACGAGCAGCGCGAGCACCGCGGCGGCGAGCACCCGGAACCCCCGGAGCCGGGTCCGCCGACACGGCCGCGCGCCACGGCGGACGGCTCGGGATGTCGGGGCCATGTCGGGCTCGGGGGGAACCTCTCCGCCGCGCCCGGCGGCCGTTGCCATCGGGCCCGCGGCCTGCTGGGGTGCGGGGCGGTCATCGTGACACGGCGGCCGGGCGGGAACACCGTCGGCCCTTCCGTGGCGGCCGAGGCTCAGGTTAGCCTCACCTCATGGGAGCACCGTCCGCGACCACGAGCTGGGTGGACGCCCTCGCCCGTCTCCGGCCGCGCGACCGGGTCCGCGTGGTGCCCGACCGTGCGCCCGAGCGGATGAGCCCGCAGCAGGCGTGCGCGATCACCGGTGCCAAGCGGATCAAGAGGAAGTGCTGCCGCTCGACGCCCCGCTGCAAGGGCTGCCCCGTCGTGCTGATGCGGGCGGCTCGCGCCGCCGAGTCCGGCCTCACCGGCAAGGACCTGGCGAAGGCGGTCAAGCGGGCGCGGGCGGCGTAGTCCCTCACGCTGCGGTCCTCAGGGCTCGAGGGCCGGCTCCTCGCCCGGGGCGACCGCGCTGTCGGCCAGGGCGGCACGCAGCTCGGGCAGCAGCGCCCGGTCCGAGGGCAGCCAGTCGAGGTCGTCGAGCTCGTCGGGACCCACCCAGCGCAGCGCGAGGTGCTCCAGCGCCTGGGCCTGCACGCCGTCGAGCGGGGTGCAGCGGTAGAAGCGGAGCAGCAGGGCCATCCCGCGGCGTCCCTCCACCGGCATGTCCGGGCCGAGCCGCTCGCCGACCGCCACCGGCAGCCCCAGCTCCTCGCGCATCTCGCGGACCAGCGCGTCCCGCTCGGTCTCCCCCGGCTCGACCGATCCTCCGGGCAGTTCCCAGCGGCCCCGCATGTCCGCCGGCTCGGCGCGCTGCGCCGCGAGCAGCCTCCCGTCGGCCACGACCGCCGCCCCCACCACGACCTGCACCCGACCATGGTCGCCCGGCCCGCTCCGGCGCGCTGCCCGAAGCGGCCGTGACGTGCCACGATGGCGCCATGGCCGATCTCCTCTCCGACGACGCCGTCGCGAACGCCCTCTCCGGCCTCCCCGGGTGGGAGCGCGACGGGAACGCCATCGCGCGGACCGTGACGCTCCCGTCGTTCCGGGCCGCGATCGCGACCGTCGACGCCGTCGCCGAGGCGGCCGAGGACGCGAACCACCACCCCGACATCGACATCCGGTACGACACGTTGACCTTCCGGCTCTCCACGCACTCCGAGGGCGGGCTCACCGCGAAGGACCCGGACCTCGCCGGGAAGATCTCCGCGGCGGTGGACGCGCACTCCTGAGCGTGGCCGGCGGATCGCCCCTGGTCTCCCGCCCGTTCGTCGAGGTCCTGGCCGCCACCCTGGCGGCCTTCGGCGGCTACGCGCTGCTCCTGCCGGTGGTGCCGCTGTGGGTGGCCTCGGGAGGCGCGGGGCCCGCGCTCGCCGGGGCGGTGACCGGGGTGTTCATGGCGGCCACGGTGATCACGCAGCTCGGGGTGCCCGCGTTGCTGCGCGCGGTCGGGCACCGGACGGCGCTCATCGGCGCCGCGCTCGCCCTCGGCGCCCCGGCGGCCCTGCTCGTGCTGACCCCCTCGCGGGACGTGGGCCGTGGTGTCCGGCGCAGGGCTGGTGGGGCTCGGCTTCGGCGGGGTCCAGAACGACACCCTGGTCACGCTCTTCACCCGCGCCGGGCCGGGACGCTCCGGGCCCGCCAGCAGCGTGTGGAACACCGCCTACGACACCGGGACCGGCATCGGCGCGACCACCCTCGCCGCGGTGCTGGGGGCCGCGGGTGCCTCGTGGTCCTTCGTCGTCGCCGCCGCCGCGTGCACGCTCACCCTCGGATGCGCTCCGTGGTTGACCAGCCGCGTGGATGAGACACCCGGGTGACGGTGCCCCGGCGTCCGGGTGGCGCTCGCCGTCGTCGCTGACATCTCCGCGGTGTCCGACGATCACGGGGTCGCGCCCGTGCGGGCGTGTGTCGAGCGGGAGGGACAGCGCGTGCGCCGGATGCTGCTCGCCGTCGCCACGGGCGCGGTGGGGATGATGCTCGTCGCCCGGCTCGCGACCATGCTGACGCTCGCCCCGGTCGGCTTCCCGGAACCGTGGGAGCTCGACGGGCCGTCGAGCGCCGTCGCGCCGTCGGGCCCGGCCGTTCCCGCGGTCGACGGGCCGGTGCCGGCACCCGCCGTCGCCGCCGTCGTCACGGGTCTGCCCGCTCCGCCTGCCGCGTCGTCGAGCGCCGTGCCGGCTCCCTCCCGGGCGGCCGGTCCGACGAGTTCCCGGCCGGCTCCGAGCCCGACCGCGTCCCCGGCAGCCGGGGCGGCCGGCTCCCCGGCGTCTGGCTCGTCGTCGGGGGCTCGGGCGGCGCCGGCGCCGGCGGCGGTGTCCTCGGGCTCCGGGTCGGCGGGGTCGGACAGCGCGGTGGCCCGGAGCTCGTCGGCCGGTTCCGGCAGCCCGGGCTCGTCCGGCGCCCCCCTGGTGCACACCTGCGTCGGCTCGCTCGCCTGCCTGACCGTGCCCTGAGCGCGGCTCCCCCCGCGCCCTTGTCGCGGCCTCCGGCGACCGCCGCCCGCACCTGTCGTCGGGAATCACCACGACAAGGCAGCCGGCCGACCGCGAATCACCGCGACAAGCCCGATCGGGCTGACCGCCACCAGTGCGGCCCGCCCGCCGCCCTCAGCCGGCCGGCACCACCGTCGGCGAGGGCACCGTCCCGGAGCGCGCCGAACCGAGGCAGTCGTCGAGCAGGTCGACGAGCATGGCGTCCCGCGCCGCCGTGTCCAGCCCGGCGGCCCGCGCTGCGACGAGCAGGTGGGCGCAGGCGTGGTTGACCGGACCGACGTGGAGCAGCGTCGCGACGCGCCCGCCGGACCCGTCACCGGGGTCGCGCCCCTCGGCGCGGCGCCGGGCGGCCTTGCCCTGGGCCTCGTCGACGCGGCGGGCCAACCGGGTGAAGAAGCGGCTGCCGGGGTCGAGGCGCAGCCCCGCGCGGGCGATCGCGGCGAGCACGACCGGGCGCACCGGGCCCTCGACACCCCGGCCGGCGCCGACCAGGTCGACCGCGCGCAGCCCCAGCAGCTGGCGGGCCTCGTGCGACACCGCGTCGTTCACCTGCCAGGCGAGCGCGGCCACGGCCGGGTGGGTGCAGCGCGGCCGGTCGGTGAAGCGCTCGCCGGCGAGCACGGACACGTACTCCATGACGCAGCTTCCCGAACGCGCGTCGCGGTGGGCGCCCGCCTCGAGGACGGGCATCCCGTCAGGTGCGGCGTCGGTGGGTGGGACGAACGGCGACGACGGGTGGTTGATCGGCATGGCGTGCCCCCTCGGTCCGGGCGCTGCTCGCGGAACGGTCCGAGCCTAGACCGCTCAGCGCCCGATCGGGACCCGTCGGCGCCTCGGGATCCGTCTCGCGAGGGTCAATGACCCGAGCTGAGGACCTCGGTGGCCGTGAGGGCGGCCAGGACCGCCTGCACCGTCGGGCTCACGAGCCGGATGATGTCCTGGTCGATGCCGGCCGGCACGAACCGTCCGTTCGCGATCGCCCGGGCGCGGGCGACGGCGGCGTACACGTCCTGCGGGTCCAGGGCCCGGACGCGGCGCCCGTGGTGCAGGAGCACGGCGATCATCGCGGTGTCCTCGTCGGCGTCCGCCCCGTCGAGCACCGCGCGGACGGCGGCACGGTCGTGGTGCAGGGCGTCCGTCTCGTGGACGCGCAGTGCCGAGCCGAAGACCGGCATGGCGAGGTAGCCGAACACGCGGCGCGGCTCGCGGTGGGCCAGGCCGCGCTCGACGAGGCGGTCCATCGTCCGCCGGATCATCTGGGCGCCCCGCGTCCCGGTGACGGCGTGGCCGAGGTCGGCCTTGCGGCCGCCGCCGCGCAGCAGCCCGTCGGCGATCCAGTCGAGCAGGGGGTCGGTCGGGTCGATTGGCCCGCGGCGGTAGGACGACCCGGCGTCGAGCAGCGAGGCGTCGAGCAGGAGCTCGACGAGGGCCCCGGCGACGAGCAGCCCCGCCGGCTCGGTGAGACTGGACACCGGACGGCCGTCCTCGTTGCCCAGCACCCACGCGATGCGCTCGGGAAGCGTCAGTTCCCGGGTGGGGGCCGAACCACCGTTCGGAGCGCACGGGTCACAGCCTAGGCACACGACCCCGTGATTCCTCACCCGGTCGGGCGCCCCCGAGCGGGATCCGTCGCCACGCGGTGTCCACGAGACGACGGACGGCGATGACCACCGCCGGAAGGACCACCCGTCTGGGCCGCCCCGCGAGGAGGCGTCCTCCCGCTGCCCGCGCGGGCCGGCTCCGAACGCTGCCGGCGCACGGTTGACCGGGCGCCCGCCCACCGCTCGTCTCCACGGAGAGGAGCGATGTCCGTCCGGGAATCGGTTGCGCACGATCGGAGTTGCATCCCGGCATGAGCACCCTCGACAAGGCCCAGGCGCTCCAGCGTCTGCACGCGGCGCCGGAACTGCTCCTCGTGGTGAACGTGTGGGACGCCATCACCGCCCGCGTCGTCGCCGACATCCCCGGCACGAAGGCCCTCGCGACGGCGAGCCACGGCATCGCCGCGTCCCTCGGCTACCCCGACGGCGAGGTGATCCCGCGCGACGAGATGATCGCCGAGGTCAGCCTCGTCGCCCGCCAGACCGACCTGCCGGTGACCGCCGACCTCGAGGCGGCTACGGCGACCCGGGCGGCACGGTCTCCCGGGCGATCGACGTCGGGATCGTCGGCGCCAACCTCGAGGACCAGATGAAGCCGCTCGACGCCTCGGTGCGGGCCGGGGTGGCCTTCGCGCTCAACGCCCGCACCGACGCGTTCCTCGAGGCCGGCGGCCGGGAGCCCGAGGACGTCACGGCCGACGCCATCGCGCGCGGGAAGGCCTACCTGGAGGCCGGCGCGACGAGCTTCTTCGTCCCGGGCCTGCTCGACGAGGCCCAGCTGACCCGCATCGTCGCTGAGCTCGGCCAGCGCAAGGTCAACATCATCGGCATCCCGGGCTCGATCTCGCTGGAGGCCGCGCAGCGCATCGGGCTGGCGCGGGTGTCGTACGGACCGTGGAGCCAGATCACGGCGCTCACCGCCCTCGCGAAGCTCGCCGAGGACGTCTACGCCGGCGGCGGGCTGCCCGCGGACACCCGCAAGCTGAACTGACGGTCCACCTCGGCGGCCGACCGTCCTCCGTCGCGAGCGGCGACCTCGACCATCCCGAGCGCGCCGGGCCCGGTCCGCCGAGGCCGCGATGGCACTGGACCGGGTCGCGCCGGCCCGAGTGCCTCACGAGGCGAAGCGGCCCCGGGCCGTCGCGAGCCCGTCGCCGTCGCATGCGCCGAGCCCCGCGACCCGGCCGTTGGCGGCGAGCAGCAGGGCACCCACCGGGCCGCACACCTCGGGGCCCTCCCCCGCGGACCAGTCGGCGTCGCTCGCCCGCAGCCGCAGCCCGGCGAAGCGCTTCGCCGCGCCGACGCACGGGGCGGCCCAGACGTGGCGCAGACATGGCAGCGCCCGCTCGACCGGGAGGTCCCGACGCCGCCCGAGCGGGATCGCGATGTCCTGGGAGTGCACGAGCAGGTCGTTCAGCGGGTCGAGCTCGCCCGACATCGCCAGCCGTCGGTCGACCCCGGCCATCTCCCGGAGCTGGACGAGCAGCTCGGCCGGCCGGAAGGCCGCCGCGCGCTCGCGGGCCATGTCGGCGAACGCCCGCTCGAGATCGCCGCCGGCCCGGGCGACCCGCCACAGCGTCCACGGCACCGACTGGCGGGTGGAGAGGGTCAGGTGCGCGACGACGTCGTGGACCGTCCACCCCGGGCACAGCGACGGGGTGGACCACGCGTCGGGCGTCAGGTCGGCCAGGTCGTCCGCGAGCCCGAGCCGCTCGGCGGCCACGTCGTCGAGCATCCCCACGCGTGCACTCATCGCTGTCTCCTCGTCCCGATGGTCTCGGGAACAGGACCGCCCGGCCGCGCCGGACTCATCGCTCCCGACCGTTCGCGCGGGCGGGACCCCGGAATGTCCCGCGGCCCGGCCGAGTTGATCAAAACGTGAAGAACATCGGGTTCCTGTCCTTCGGACACTGGTCGCCGTCGGGGCGCTCGCTGGTGACCTCGGCCGCGGACTCGCTGCTGCAGTCGATCGACCTCGCGGTCGCCGCCGAGGAGCTGGGCGCCGACGGCGCCTACTTCCGGGTGCACCACTTCGCGCAGCAGCTCGCGTCGCCGTTCCCGCTGCTCTCGGCGGCGGCCGCGCGGACCAGCCGGATCGAGCTGGGCACCGGTGTGATCGACATGCGCTACGAGAACCCGCTGTACATGGCCGAGGACGCCGGGGCCGCGGACCTCATCTCCGGGGGCCGGCTCCAGCTCGGCATCAGCCGCGGCTCCCCGGAACAGGTGATCGACGGGTACCGCTACTTCGGCTACGCGCCGCCCGAGGGGACCACCGACGCCGACATGGCGCGGGAGCACACGTCCGTCTTCCTCGGGGTGATCCAGGGCAAGGGCTTCGCGCAGCCGAACCCGCGGCCGATGTTCGCGAACCCGCCGGGACTGCTGCGGCTGGAGCCCCACGCCCCCGGACTGCGCGACCGCATCTGGTGGGGCGCCGGCAGCCGGGCCACTGCGGAGTGGACGGCCGAGCAGGGCATGAACCTCATGAGCTCGACCCTGCTGACCGAGGACACCGGGGTGCCGTTCCACCGGCTGCAGGCCGAGCAGATCCAGCGGTTCCGCGACGCCTGGGACGCCGCCGGGCACGACCGCCAGGCGCGCGTCTCGGTCAGCCGCAGCATCTTCCCGATCGTGTCCGACCTCGACCGCCAGCTCTTCTGGCGCGAACGGCACTCCACGGACCAGGTCGGTCACCTCGACGGCGGCGACGCCCGCTTCGGGAAGACCTACGCGGGCGAGCCGGACAAGCTGATCGCCGAGCTCGCCGAGGACGAGGCGATCGCCGCGGCGGACACGCTGCTGCTCACCGTGCCCAACCAGCTCGGGGTGGACTACAACGCCCACGTCATCGAGAGCGTGCTGACCCACCTCGCCCCGGAGCTGGGCTGGCGGTGACGGCTGCGGTCAGGACGCGGGCACGAGCGTCATCAACCGAGGTCGTTCTCGCGCCAGAGCACCATCCATCCTGGCCAGCCGCGAGTCGTGGTGGCTCGCTGCCAGACCGACAAGGTAGGCGTCCGTGACCTGTCGGTGCCCGCGCACGTGGCCGAGATCGGCGCTCTCCACGATCGGGCAGACCGCGAAGCGTTCGATCTCGGCGGCCCATTCCGAGGCGCGAGTGTGCTGCTCGTGCTCTGAGAGCGTGAGCGCGATCCGGACGTTCGCGTCGAGCAGGTAGGTCGTCACTCCTCGTCCAGAGGCGAAGCCACCTCGTCGGAGCTGACTGCTCGACCGATGCTGATCACGGGAAACCCCGGACCGCGCGTCGACGCCGATGGCTGCCGGTTCGTCGAGTTGGATCAGGCCACGGACAACGAACTCTGCGACGACGGCCGACAGCGACAGACCACGCTGCTGCGCGATCTCCTTGGCCCGGCGATGCACGACCGGCGGCAGGTCGACAGTGGTGCGCACGGTGTGCATCTCAGCTGCATCACGGTGATGCAGAGTCGGGTGCAGCGGCCGGGTCGGGGCTGAGCGGGCTCAGCTCTCGAGCAGCTTGTCGACAGTCGCGGCGAAGTCCTCGTAGCGACGCAGCGGCGTGACCTTCACGTCGACGAACTGACCCATCTCGACCATGATCGGAAGCGTGAGGACGGCCTCGTCGAGGACGTCGGCGCTCTCGACGTCGAGGATGGCGATCACCCGCCGCTCGCCCGCGGCCTTCCAGAGGTCGACGACGACGCCGGCCTTCTTGGCCTCGAGCGCGGCCTCGGCCTCTCGGGACCAGGTGCCGAAGAGGTCCTGCTGGGACATGGTCGCGCCGTATTCGACGTGGAAGTCGAGGTGGAAGAGCATCGTTGGTCCTCCGCGGGGGGTGTCGGGTGATCTTGACCCTACGGGCTTCCCCGCGGCGGGGACAGCCTTCTCGTACGGCCCTACGGCCGGGCCGACGAGGTGGTCGGCGCTCCCGAGTCCGGCACCCCGGCGTAATCGGGCAGCTCGGGCGCGCGGTGGGTCTCCAGCACGTTCCCGTCCACGTCCACCGTGTGGGCGCCGGCAGTGTCGGTGCAGGCTGCGCGCACCGCCGTGTCCAGCCCCGTGCGGCGGATGACCTCGCGGGTCACCCCGCGTGCGTCCACCGCCTGCCCCCCGGGATACAGCTCGGGGGCCCGCTCCACCACGGTCACCTCGGCCCCCGCCGGTGGAGCCCATGGGCCAGGGCCGGCCCGGCGATGCTCGCCCCCGTCACCAGCACCCTGGTCCCACTCACTGCGCCCCCTGCCCGCCGGTCCGGATCACGGTCCGGGATCGTAGGTGGCTCCGGCCGGTGCGGTGATCGTGCGGCAACGAGGCCCCGGGGCACGACGCCTAGCCGATCTCATAGCCGGGCCGCAGGAGGAGTTGTCCTCCGACGATCAGGGCCACCACGGCGACGAAGACCCAGAAGACCTTCCAGATCACCCCGGGGATCAGGGTCTTGCCGGCCATGGCCCGGGCATCGCCGCCACCGGCCGGGAGGGTGGTCGTGTCGACGACGCCCCCGATCAGGAGGAACCACACCACACTGACCGCCACCGCGGCCTGGGTCGCGGGCGAGCCCCGCAGGAGGGCCGCCACGATCCCGACGAGGAACAGCAACGGAACGGTGAAGGCCAACGCGTTGCGGGCGGGGAACAGCGCGAGGAACGAGAACAGGAGCGCGCTGAGCAGCACCGCGAACGGATTGCCCGCCGCGATCAGGGCCGCGCCGCCGAGGCCGAGCAACGGCGGGCCGAGGTAGCCGGCCACGCCGATCACGAGGTTCGAGAGCGCCCATTTCCTCGCCGAGAACGTGGTCAGTCCTTCGGTGTTGTCCTCGATCCAGTAGCCGGCGAGGCTGCGGAAGGTGAAGACCACAGCGAGCATGTGCCCGCCTTCGTGCGCGTACGTGAGGACGTACTGCGCCAGGAACGCCGACAAGCCCAAGAAGACGAGAACGAAGAATCCCGTCCCGTAGGCGACCGGTTCGCCCACGATCGGGATGTCGTTGACCCCCACCACGGAGTGGATGTCAGCACGTTCCGTGCTCGGATCGCCCGGACGACATGCCGTGTACGCCCATTCGATCCCGTTATCTCGCGGCCGAACGTCGAGAAATCGAGTACTGAGCTACACGTTGAAGCGGAACTCGACCTTCCATTCGCTCAACCGGAGAGCAGCGACGCCCTACCCAGCCAAGCTGTGAAACGCTCGGTTGATTCCGCGACCTTCACACGACCTCCCGGGCCCGCCTCGCTGGCGGCCAGATCGGATGGCTGGTCAGCAGACGACTCGACGAATGCGGGGGCGACCAGCCAAGCGATGCCGAGGCCCAGGTAGCCGTAGAACGCGATGGCGAGAAGGAGTGGCCACCAGTAGCAGGCGACGAACAGCCACTTGATCATGGTGAGCAGCGGGTGGGGGCGTCGGTAGCCGCCGACGACCACCGTGTTGGTGTTGGTGTTGGTGATGTGCACAACCGGCGGTTGGCTCGGCGGCAGGGGTGACTGCTCGGCGGTCACGGGTCCCCCAGAGGTCAAGTAGTGGTATCACCCGATGTGTCGTGACCCGTGCCTCGGATGTCACGACGGAGTGCTCTGCCATTCGGGTGAATCGACTACGGCCCGCCAGCGACATCGGCGCGGTGTGCGCGTGGCTCGGCGCTCGGCTGGTCGTCGGCGCGGCCCGCTTCGCGCAGAGAACTGCGACCCGCGACTCACTCGCTGCTCGGGGGGAAGCCCCCCACAACCCTCGGGTTGTCTCTCGGTCGGCGGGGGTTAGCACCATCGCTCCACGTCGCGGTGGGCGACATGCTCTCTCTCAATCACCGAGCGGGCGATCAGACCCCCAAACACGGAGCAAACGATGACCACACCGCACGACGACAACTCCGAGGGCCCGGGCGGCCTCAGCGGCACCCTGGACCGCGGCTCGGTCTTCCACACCCGCGGCCACCAGGGGACGAACGACAACTCCGAGGGCCCAGGCGGCCTCAGCGGCACCCTGGACCGCGGCTCGGTCTTCCACACCGGCGGCCACCACAGCCCGGGTGCGACCGTCTTCCACGGTGCCGCCGCCACGAGGACCGTGGTCGGCACCGACTCTGGGCGAGGGGCCACAGGCGTCACGCATGACCAAGCGATCGGCCAACACGGGGCCTTCAATGGTGGGCAGCTCGAGCACCATGATCAGACTCCGCACCACCAGGACCACACGACCCACGAGAGCAGCCATGAGGACGCCCACGCCGGCTCACACGGCGTCCACGGGGACGACGGCGGTCATGGGCTCATGCACCACTTCGGCCACCACGGCTGACCATGGGGCCGGGAGAACCCGGACACCGGCCTCACGCGAGTACCTGCTGACCGTGGTGTATTCCGCGGCGGTTCGGACTCTGTCCCTTGCTCCTCTGTCAAGCGGCGAGGGCGAGATCGTCAACAGCGAGGTCGGCTCGCAACGCTCGGTAGACGGCATCGGAGAGACATCTCTTGAGCGCTCGGAGCGCTTCGCGTCGCCTGTCGCGTTCTCGACGCGGCGGGCGATGAACGCCTGTGCCTCGGGATGGCAGCGAGCCTGAGTGAGGGCGATGCGGTGGATCGCCGCGTTGAGCTGCCGGTTCCCGGTCCGGGACAGTCGGTGTCGGGCCCGGTTGGACGACCAGACCGGCAGTGGCGCGGTCCCGTTGTGGCTACGCCCGCGAGCCCGACGACGCCGCCGGTGATGACCGAGGTGAGAGCGACGGGGTCCACGTCGTCAGGACCGTGATGGTGATCCGAAGCGGAACTCGACCACGTCGCCGTCGTGCATGACGTAGTCCTTGCCCTCCATGCGGACCTTGCCCGCGCTGCGGGCGGCGTTCATCGAGCCGGCCTCCACGAGGTCGTCGTAGGAGACGATCTCGGCCTTGATGAAGCCCTTCTGGAAGTCGGTGTGGATCACCCCGGCGGCCTCGGGCGCCGTCGCGCCGATCGGGATCGTCCAGGCGCGCGACTCCTTGGGGCCCGCAGTGAGGTAGGTCTGCAACCCGAGGGTGCGGAACCCGGCGCGGGCGAGCGCGTCGAGCCCCGGCTCGGGCTGGCCGATCGACTCGAGCAGCTCCGTGGCCGACTCGGCGTCCAGCTCGAGCAGCTCCGACTCGACCTTCGCGTCGAGGAACACCGCCTCGGCGGGGGCGACGAGCTCGGCGAGCTCCTTGCGGCGCGCGTCGTCGGTCAGCACGCCCTCGTCGGCGTTGAAGACGTAGAGGAACGGCTTGACCGTGAGCAGGTTGAGCTCGCGCAGCAGCCGGGAGTCCATCCCGGCGCTGAACAGGGTGCGCCCCTCGTTCAGCACCTCCTGGGCCCGGAGGGCCTCGTCGTGCGCGGGGCGGTTCTCCTTCTTGGTCCGCGCCTCCTTCTCCAGGCGCGGGAGGGCCTTCTCCACGGTCTGCAGGTCGGCCAGGACCAGCTCCGTCGCGATGGTCTCGATATCGGCCGCGGCGTCGATCCGCCCGTCGACGTGCACCACGTCGTCGTCGGTGAACACCCGCACGACCTGGCAGATCGCGTCGGCCTCGCGGATGTTCGCGAGGAACTTGTTGCCCAGGCCTGCGCCCTCGCTGGCGCCCGCGACGATCCCGGCGATGTCCACGAAGGACACGGTCGCCGGGACGATCTTCTCCGAGGAGAACATCTCGGCGAGCCGGTCGAGCCGGGGATCCCGCAGCGGCACCACCCCGACGTTCGGCTCGATCGTCGCGAACGGGTAGTTGGCCGCGAGGACGTCGTTGCGGGTCAGGGCGTTGAACATCGTCGACTTGCCCACGTTGGGCAGCCCGACGATGCCGAGGGTCAAGCTCACGGTCGCCCAGTCTAGAGACCGGGTCCGACAGCCCTCGGAAACCGGAGGGAGCCGATCGGGCCCGGGCCGCGTCCAAGCCCCCGAGACACACCGATCACGACCTCTCGGAGGTTCCCGATGCCCGACGACCGCTCCGGCGCCCGCGCCACCCTCGACACCCCCTTCGGCCCCTTCACCGTCGTCGTCGACGCCGACGGCGTCGTCCTCGCGGGTGGCTGGACGACCGCACCCGACGACGAGGTGCTGCCCCTGATCCACCCGAGGCTGCGCCCCGCCGAGCTCGTCGAGCGCCCCGAGCTCGGGGCGGTCACCGCTGCAGTGACGGCGTTCCACGACGGCGACCCGGGGCCGGCGGCGACGCTGCCCGTCCGCCAGTACGGCGGCGAGTTCCTGCAGGAGGTGTGGGCGCGCATGCGCGAGATCCCGGCCGGGACCTCACTGTCCTACAGCGAACTCGCCACGCGGGCGGGGCGCCCGCTCGCGCCGCGCGGGGCCGGGCAGGCCTGCAACCGCAACGCGATCGGGCTGTTCGTGCCGTGCCACCGCGTCCGGCGCGGCGACGGGTCCCTCGGCGGCTTCCGCTGGGGCCTGTCGGTGAAGGAGGGGCTGCTCGCGGCCGAGGCCGCGCAGGCCGCCGCGAGGGCGACCGCGGAGGAGGCGACGACGGAGGGGTCGGTCACGGAGGCCTGACCCGCGGGGCCGCGGTTCCGGCAGGCTGTCGGACCCCTCTGGCAGCGTCCCCGCCATGACGATCACCGGCGAGGGCGTGCTGCTCGGCCTGCTGCTCGGCGTCCTGCTGGGCGCCGTGGGCGGCGCCGTCGTGGCGAGCCGGTTCGCCGCAGCGCGCCAGGAGGCCGCGGTGGCCGAGGCCGTCCGTCGCGCGGGCGCCGCGGCATCCGCGGCCCGGGCCGAGCTGGAGGCCGAGCGCCGGTCCGCCGCCGACCGCGACGCGGCCGAGGCCCGGCGCGACGCCGCGGTCCGCGAGGCGTTCGCGTCGTTGTCGGCCGACGCGCTCGCGGCCAACGCGGAGAGCTTCGCGCGGCTGGCCGAGGCGCGGATGCGGGAGGTGACGGGGGCGCTGGCCTCCTCGGCGGCCGCCGACGCCGGCGCGCGGGAGCGGGCGGTGACCTCGCTGCTGGACCCCGTGACGTCGACGCTGCAGCGCCTGGAGGGCCAGATGCGTTCGGCCGAGTCGGCGCGCGAGGCGGCGTTCGCGGGGCTGCGCGAGCAGGTCGGGGCGGTGGCGGAGTCGGCGCGCGGCGTCGCGGGCGAGGCGCGGGCGCTGACGACGGCGCTGCGCACCCCGCACGTGCGCGGGCGGTGGGGGGAGATGCAGCTCGAGCGCGTCGTGCACCTCGCCGGCATGGTCGAGCACTGCGACTTCACCCGGCAGTCGGTGGCCGGCGCCGAGGGCAGCGCCCAGCGGCCCGACCTCGTCGTGCACCTGGCGGGCGGCAAGCAGGTGGTGGTCGACGCCAAGGTGCCGTGCGAGGCCTACCTCCAGTCGCTCGACGCCGCCGACGAACAGCGGCGCCGCGAGCGCACCCTCGCCCACGCCCGGCAGCTGCGCGCCCACGTCGACGCGCTGTCGGCGAAGGCCTACTGGCGCTCGTTCGACCCGACGCCCGAGTTCGTCGTGATGTTCGTCCCGGGCGAGGTGTTCCTGTCCGCGGCGCTGGAGGCCGACCCCGGATTGCTCGAGCACGCGTTCTCGGCCGATGTCGTCGTCGCGACCCCGACGACGCTGATCGCGCTGCTGCGCACCGTCGGCCATGCGTGGCGCCAGGAGTCGCTCGCCCGCGACGCCGCCGAGATCCACGCGCTCGGGCGCGAGCTGCACGCCCGGCTCGGCACCCTCGGCGGGCACCTCGGCAAGCTCGGCCGCTCGCTCGACGCAGGCGTGCGGGCCTACAACGACACGGTCGGCTCGCTCGAGTCGCGGGTGCTGGTCACGGCACGCCGCTTCTCGGACCTGTCGGTCACGCGCGGCACGTTGGAGGAGGTGGAGCAGGTCGACCGGCGCCCCCGGGTGCCGGGCGCCCCGGAGCTGGTCGACGAGGGTCGGGGCACGGAGGACATCGAGGACGAGGGCGACCGATCCGGCGCCGGGGACATCGGCGACACCACGGACGGCGGAGTGGACGCCCCGGGGCGTCCGGCGAACGCCCCCGGAGTCCACCGGCTCACGGGCTGAGGAGGGGAGGCCGGTCCGACGTGAGGGCGAGCCGGCCACCCGGGCGTGCCGTGCGGTGACGAGGGGGCCCGAACCGGCGAGGATGGACCGCTACCGTTGATCGGGTGACCACCACCCGGGACGACGCGCCGTCGTCGGCCTCGCCCGAGGTCGGCGAGGCGTCCTCGTTCCCGGGCCTCCGCGGGATGCGGTGGTGGGCGGGCCTGCTGCTCGCGCTGGTCCTCACCGCGGGTGGGGTCGCGGTCGACGTGCTCCGGGCGGGCAGCCTCGGCGTGGTCTTCCTCGCCGCCTATCCGGCCGGGTGCGTACTGGCCGCCCTGCTCGTGCAGCGGCGCGACCTCTTCGTGCCGATGGTGCAGCCGCCCCTGCTGCTGGCGGTCTCCGTGCCGGTCGCCGTCGCGGCCACCGGCTCGCTGCCGGCGTCCGGGGGCCTCGTGTCCACCGCGCTGGCCGTGGGCGCCCCACTCATCAACGGCTTCCCGGCGATGGCGCTCACGACGGTGGTCTGCGTCGTCATCGGTGTGATACGCATCCGCGTCCAGCGCTGGAAGCGGAGCGACGACGGGGCGCCGCGGCAGGAACCGGCGCGGTCGGGTCCCGCGAGCGGGGCGGCCCGGGACCGGGGTGCCCCCCGCGACGGCCGGCCGGCCGCCGACCGTGGTCGGCGGGAGCCCGCCCGGACCGAGCGCGACCAGGCCGAGCGGGAGCGGCGGCGCGCCCAGGAACGGGCCCGCGCCGAGCGGGACCAGGCCGAGCAGGAGCGCGCCGAGCGGGAACTCCGGGAACGCGAGCGCGCCGAGCGGGACCGGTCCCGCCGCGAACCCGCCCGCCCCGAACCGGGACCGGAGCGCCGGCCCGCGGCCCAGCGCAGCACCCCCGCGCCCACCGAGCGCGGCGGACCTGACCCGGGCCCCCAGCGCAGCACACCCCCGCCCACCGAGCGCGGCGGACCCGACCCGGGCCCCCAGCGCTCCGCCCCGCCCGGCCCCGCGGGAGGCCGCGAGGCGCGCAGCCGCGAGGACCGGATGCGGGAGGAGCGGCTGCGCGAGGAGCGCCGCAACGGTCCGGGCCCCCAGCCTCCGGGCGTGCACCCGGCCCGGCGACCGGGCGACCGCCCCCGCTGAACCTCGCAGCGAATCGCCGCGAGGCGTCAGCGCACCGCGTCGGGGCGCATGTCGCGCTTGAGCTCGCGCGGCAGCGAGAACGTCAGCTTCTCGTTCGCCGTCGTGATCTCCTCGACCTCGCCGTAGCCGCGGTCGGCGAGCCAGTGCAGCACGTCACCGACGAGGATCTCCGGCACCGAGGCGCCGCTGGTGACGCCGACCGTCGTCACGCCGTCGAGCCAGCCCTCGTCGATCTCCCCGGCGTGGTCGACGAGGTGCGCGTCACGGGCGCCCGCCTGCAGGGCGACCTCGACGAGGCGCACCGAGTTCGACGAGTTCGTCGACCCGACGACCACCACCAGGTCGCACTGCGGGGCCATCGCCTTGACCGCGACCTGCCGGTTCTGGGTGGCGTAGCAGATGTCGTCCGAGGGCGGGTCGGCCAGCGCCGGGAAGCGCTCGCGCAGCGCGGCGACCGTCTGCATCGTCTCGTCCACCGACAGCGTGGTCTGCGAGAGCCAGATGACCTTCTCCGGGTCCCGGACCTCGACCGCACCGACGGCGTCAGGGCCGTCCACCACCTGGATGTTCTCGGGGGCCTCGCCCGAGGTGCCCTCGACCTCCTCGTGACCCTCGTGGCCGATGAGCAGGATGTCGAAGTCCTCGCGGGCGAAGCGCTTGGCCTCCTGGTGGACCTTGGTCACCAGCGGGCAGGTCGCATCGATGGTGCGCAGCTCCCGCTCGCGGGCCTCGGAGTGCACCGCGGGCGACACCCCGTGCGCCGAGAACACGACGGTCGCGCCCTCGGGCACCTCGTCGGTCCGCTCCACGAAGACCGCCCCGCGCTCCGCGAGCGTCGTCACGACGTGACGGTTGTGGACGATCTCCTTGCGCACGTAGACCGGTGGGCCGTAGGTCTCGAGGGCCTTCTCCACGGCGACGACGGCCCGGTCGACCCCCGCGCAGTAGCCACGCGGCTTGGCGAGGAGCACTCGCCGGGTGTCGTCGGCGTGCTCGGCGGTCGTCGTGTCGGGTCCCGGAGAGACGGACATACCCCGAGCGTACGGGCCACCGGCCCGCCCGGCCGCCGCGCACGATCACGCGGGCGACGCGCGGACCGTGGCGATTCGCACAGCCCCGGCGTCGGCTGGCAGGCTGGACGCCATGAGTTCCCTCCCGTTCCCGGTGCGCGTCGCCGCGGGTCTGGTCGTCACAGCGGTCGAGGAGGTGCAGGCCCTCCCCCGCACGATCGTGGGTCTGCCGATCACCGCGGCCAGCCGCGTGCTCCAGCTGTCGATGCGCGCGCAGCAGGTCGTCACGGAGCTGGCCATCAAGGGCGACACCGCGCTCGAGGGCGCGCGCCCGGTGGAGGAGGCCCCGTCCT
Organism: Actinomycetospora sp.; assembly: GCF_036497585.1. Taxonomy (GTDB): domain Bacteria; phylum Actinomycetota; class Actinomycetes; order Mycobacteriales; family Pseudonocardiaceae; genus Actinomycetospora. The sequence goes on from NZ_DASXJD010000249.1 coordinate 50,892, forward strand.
GGGCCCGCTTCGACGAGGACACCGACGACCGCGTGCCGGTCCTGCGCGCCGGCGGGAACCCCTCGGGTCCGGCCGGCCGGCGGCTACCGGCCGAGTCGAACAACGGTCACGCGCGACCGCTCGACCGGCCCGTGCTCACCGCCGAGGACGTGCCCGACGAGACCCCGGACGCGCTGCCCGGCTACGAGTCGCTGACGATCGCCCAGCTCCGGGCCCGGCTGCGCGGGCTCACGGTCGACCAGCTCACCGAGCTGCTGGCCTGGGAGTCCTCGCACGCGGACCGCCCGGCCTTCGTGACGATGCTGACCAACCGCATCGCCACGCTCACCGCGGAGCAGTGAGCGCCGGGAGACGACGCGGAGCAGAGCTCGACCGATGAGCGCAGCCCCCGACCCGGCGACGACCGCCGAGGCGCCGTGGCCGGTGCGCACGGTCGCCCTCAAGGTCTCGAAGTGGATCGACCGCCTCGGGCCGGTGTGGGTCGAGGGCCAGCTCACGCAGGTCAGCGCGCGTCCCGGGACGGGGACCGCATTCCTGACGCTGCGCGACCCGGCGGCGGACGTGTCGCTCTCGCTCACCGCCCCCGCGGACATCGTCCGGGGCGCCGCCCCGCCGCTGGCCGAGGGCCAGCGGGTCGTCGTGCACGGAAAGTTCTCGTTCTACTTCGCGCGCGGGACGCTCTCCCTGCGGGTCGACGAGGTCCGGGCGGTCGGGGTCGGCGAGCTCCTCGCGCGGATCGAGCGGCTGCGCGCCCTGCTGGCCGCCGAGGGACTGTTCGACCCGGCCCGCAAGCGCCGGCTCCCGCGGCTGCCGCGCTGCGTGGGCCTCGTCACCGGCCGGGCCAGCGCGGCCGAGCACGACGTCGTCTCCGTCGCCACCGGCCGCTGGCCCGGGGTGTGCTTCCGCATCCGCAACACCGCCACCCAGGGCGTGCAGGCGGTCCCCCAGATCCTGGACGCGCTCGAGGCGCTCGACCGGGACCCGGAGGTGGACGTCATCGTCCTGGCCCGCGGCGGCGGCAGCGTCGAGGACCTGCTGCCGTTCTCCGACGAGGCGCTCTGCCGCGGGGTGGCGCGGTGCCGCACCCCGGTGGTGACGGCGATCGGCCACGAACCCGACACCCCGCTCGTCGACCACGTGGCGGACGTGCGCGCGGCGACCCCGACGGATGCCGCGAAGTGCGTCGTGCCCGACCTCGCCGAGGAGACCGCCCACCTGGAGCACCTGCGCACCCGGGCGCGGCGGGCGCTGCACGCCTGGGTCGAGCGGGAGGAGGCGCGGATCGCGCGGTTGCGCTCCCGCCCGGTGCTCGCCGACCCGCTGCGGGCCGTGGCGGTGCTCGCCGACGAGGTGACGGCGCTCGTCGGGCGGGGCCGTCGGGTGGTCGAGGGCGGGCTGCGCGACCGGGACGCCGACGTGCGTCACCTGCGCGCGTCGCTGACCGCGCTCGGGCCGGCGGCCACCCTGTCGCGGGGGTACGCGATCGTGCAGGCCGGGAGCGAGGTGTCGGCACCGGTGCTGCGCTCGGCCGACGACGCCGGGCCGGGGGACGTGCTGCGCGTGCGGCTGGCCGACGGCGCCGTCCGCGCCCGTGTGGAGGCACCGGAGTGACAGCATCAGGAGGAGCACGCCGCCGGGCGGGAGGAGGACCCATGGCCGGAGACGACGCCGCTCCCGCCGACGAGCCCGGCTACGAGCAGGCGCGCGAGGAGCTGGCCGCCGTCGTCGCGAAACTCGAGGCCGGGGGGCTCTCCCTGGAGGACTCGCTCGCACTCTGGGAACGCGGCGAGTCGCTGGCCCGCACCTGCGAGCGGCACCTGGCGGGGGCCCGCGAACGGGTCGAGACGGTGCTGCGCGAGGCCGAGTCGGACGAGTAGGCGCGTGACGGACCTCGCCGTCGGTCACACTGTGCGTCCATGAGCGCCGACAGCGCCGACCCGGGGTGGTCGCGGACGATCCGCGACGCGCACGACGGCTACCACGCCGAGACGCGCGTCCACCGCGATCCCGACGTCCTCGTCGACGACGTCGTCACCTGGCGGATGCTCTCGCCCCACCTCATCCGTGCCCTGCTCTTCCTCGTCTCGCCCACGGTGCTGCTGCTGATCTGGCTGCTGCTGGACTACCTCGCGAGCACGTCCAGCCCGTCGATGACCGGGCGGCTGATCATGAACGTGATCGCCGCGCTCACCGCGGTGCTCTACGTGGCCGGCCTGGCCGCGTTCTTCGCCCCGGCCAAGGAGCCGATCGCCGAGTACTCCCGCCTGCTCGAGGGCCGGGCCGGGGCCGCGCGCGGCGCCTACCAGTGGGTGAGCCGGGCCGCGCAGGCGCGGCGCACCCCCGCCGAGGTCGAGCCGAGCACGGTCGCGGGGGTCCCGGTCCTGGTGTTCCGCCAGCGCAGCGAGCGGGCGATGCTGCTGGTGCAGCCCTACGGCACCGACCTCTACGTCGGCTGGACGATGTGGCGCTCGCGCTCGACGGCCACGCTGCTCGCGCACTTCCTCCGCGACACCTTCGGCCGGTTCGCGCCCCTGCCGGTGTTCTCGTCGGAGCTGCGCGCGGCCTCGACCCGGGCGATGCGCGAGAGCGTGCACTCGCTGGCCCGCGAGGGGGTCGCGGCGGCGGCCCACGTCGACGAGGCCCGCGCGCGGCAGGAGCCGGGGTACGACGACGGGTACGGGGCGCGCGAGGCGCAGGGCCGGTCAGCGGGCGGGTCCCGGTACGACGGCGGGTCCGGGAACGACGACGGGTTCGGGTACGACGACGGGTTCGGGGCGCAGGGCCGGGACGACGACGGCCGCGACCGCTCCGCCCCTGACGACGGGGACCCCTCCGTGACCGGCCGCGCTCCCGCCTCCGGCGCGCTCCCCCGCTCCGCCCCCTCGGCCGACCCGACGGCGGCCTGGACCACCGCGGAGCGCGAGCGGGAACGGGTCGCCCGGCGCAGGACCGAGGGCTGGGGCCCGCCGCCCCGCGACTGACGGTGTCAGCAGGGGTCCGGCGCTGACGCGGCCGGCGACTCCCTACCCCCGCGGTACTACCGGCGACCCCAGCGCCGTCGTCACCAGCTGCGTGAACCGGGCCGGCGTCGCGTCCCCCGTCACCAGCCAGCGCACCCCGCCCACCTCGGTCACCCACACCGCCTCGCCGCGCACCCCGGGATAGCTCGTCCACGTGAGGCCACCGGCCGACACCGGCCCCAGGGCCGGCGCCCCGGACTGCTCGGACGCCACGAGGGCGTCCTCCGGCGCATTCGACTGCACCAGGCGCAGGTACGCGTTCTCCGGGGTCACCCACCCCAGCCGGAAGGCGCGGCCCCCGCCGACGGGGCGCACGTCGGAGGACTGGGCGATCCAGTCGGCCGGCATCGCCGGGGCCCGCACCGCGAAGGGCACCGTCCGGGCGGCGTCGCGCGAGACCTGCGCGACGTCGATGCGCTGGACCGCGCCGCGGTCGACCGACGGCGACGTCGGCGAGAACGAGCAGGCGCGGGTCAGCCCGGTGAGTGCGAGGACGATCACGGCGAGCACGATCGTCCCGATCACCAGCGGACCGATCCCCGACCTGCCCGCTCCACCCCGCGGCGCGCTCACGACCTCCTCCGTTCCATGCCTCCATCGTTCCAGTGGTGGGCACCCCTGACCCGGCCGGTCGATCCCGGTTCCGTGACCGCCCCGTTCTGGGAGACTGACCCTCCCGCCCCATGCCCGAGAAGGAGAGCCTTCGGTGACCTCGCCGCAGTCCCCCGACGCCGTCCGCCGTCCCGAGGCTCCCGACCGCAACCTCGCGCTCGAGCTCGTGCGGGTGACGGAGGCGGCCGCGATGGCCGCTGGGCGCTACGTGGGGCGCGGCGACAAGAACGGCGGCGACGGGGCGGCCGTCGACGCGATGCGCAAGCTCATCGGCTCGGTGTCGATGCGCGGCACGGTGGTCATCGGCGAGGGCGAGAAGGACGAGGCGCCGATGCTCTTCAACGGCGAGGAGGTCGGCAACGGCGACGGCCCGGAGTGCGACGTCGCGGTCGACCCCGTCGACGGCACCACGCTCATGGCCAAGGGCATGCCCAACGCGCTGGCCGTGCTCGCCGTCGCCGAGCGGGGCGCGATGTTCGACCCGTCCGCGGTCTTCTACATGGAGAAGCTCGCGGTCGGGGCGGAGTACGCCGACGTCGTCGACATCGCCGCCTCGGTCCGCGACAACCTGCGTGCGGTCGCGAAGCGCAAGGGCACCGGCATCTCGGACGTCACCGTCTGCGTCCTGGACCGGCCGCGCCACGAGGCCCTGGTGCAGGAGATCCGCGACGCAGGCGCCCGCATCCGCTTCATCACCGACGGCGACGTCGCCGGCGCCATCGCCGCCGCGCGGCACGAGAGCGACGTCGACATCCTGCTCGGCGTCGGGGGCACGCCCGAGGGGATCATCGCGGCGTCGGCGATCGCGTGCCTCGGCGGGTCGTTCCAGGGCCGGCTCTGGCCCAAGGACGACGAGGAGCGGGAGAAGGCGATCGCGGCCGGTCACCAGCTCCAGCGCGTCCTGCACACCGGCGACCTCGTCAACGGCGAGAACATCTTCTTCTGCGCGACCGGCGTGACCAACGGCGAGCTGCTCCGCGGCGTGCAGTACCGGACGGGCGGCGGGGCGAGCACCCAGTCGCTGGTGATGCGCTCCAAGTCCGGCACCGTCCGGATCGTCGACGGCTACCACCGCCTGGCGAAGCTGCGGGAGTACTCCACGGTCGACTTCGGCACCGACGACACCGAGACCGACGAGAGCCCCTGGGTGTAGGTGCGCTCCGCGCACCTCCACCCCGACTCGTCCGCCGTCCCCGCAGGCGCGAGGATGCCGCCATGGGCAATGACGCAGGCACGGAGGAGTACCGGACCGAGCACGACACCATGGGCGAGGTCCAGGTCCCCGCCCGGGCGCTGTACGCCGCGCAGACGCAGCGCGCGGTCGAGAACTTCCCGATCTCTGGCCGCCCGATCGAGCCGGCCCAGATCCGGGCGCTCGGCCTCGTCAAGGGGGCGGCGGCACGGGTGAACAAGGACCTCGGGGTGCTCGACGCGGGTATCGCCGACGCCGTCGCGGCCGCCGCCGACGAGGTCGCCTCCGGCGCGCACGACGGCGAGTTCCCCATCGACGTGTTCCAGACCGGCTCGGGCACCAGCTCGAACATGAACGCCAACGAGGTCATCGCGACGCTGGCCAGCCGCGAGAGCGGCGAGAAGGTCCACCCGAACGACCACGTCAACGCCTCGCAGAGCTCCAACGACGTCTTCCCGACGACGATCCACCTGGCCGCCACCGAGGCCGTCGTCCGGGACACCGTCCCCGGCCTGGACCACCTCGCCTCGGTGCTCAACCGCCGCGCGCAGGACTGGAAGCACGTGGTCAAGTCCGGCCGCACCCACCTCATGGACGCGGTACCGATCACCCTCGGCCAGGAGGCGGGCGGCTGGGCCACCCAGATCAGCCACGGCACCGAGCGGCTGCGCGCCGCCCTGCCGCGCCTGGGCGAGCTGCCCATCGGCGGCACCGCGGTCGGCACCGGGATCAACACCCCGGAGGGCTTCGGCACCCAGGTGGTCGAGAAGCTGCGCGAGGCGACCGGCATCCCCGAGCTGACCGAGGCCCGCGACCACATCGAGGCCCAGGGCGCCCGCGACGGCCTCGTCGAGATCTCCGGCGCGCTGCGCACCGTCGCGGTCAGCCTCTACAAGATCGCCAATGACCTGCGCTGGCTCTCGTCGGGCCCGTCGACCGGCCTCGCCGAGATCCACCTGCCCGACCTGCAGCCCGGCAGCTCGATCATGCCCGGCAAGGTCAACCCGGTGATCTGCGAGGCGACGATGATGGTCGCCGCCCAGGTGATCGGGAACGACGCGACCGTCGCGTTCTCCGGCTCGCAGGGCAACCTCGAGCTCAACGTGATGATGCCGGTGATGGCGCGCAACGTGCTCGAGTCGGCCCGCCTGCTCGCCAACGCCGCCCGGCTGCTCGCCGACAAGGTGCTCGAGGGCGCCGAGGCCGACGAGGACGCGTGCCGCCGCTACGCCGAGTCCTCCTCGGCGATCGTCACCCCGCTCAACCGGCTCATCGGCTACGAGCAGGCCGCGAAGATCGCCAAGAAGGCGATGCAGGAGCACAAGACGATCCGCGAGGTCATCGAGGAGGACGGCTACGTCTCGGAGGGCAAGCTCACCCAGGAGCAGCTCGACGAGGCGCTCGACGTGCTCGCGATGACCCGCGTGGACGCGTAGCCGAACCCGTCGTGCTGCTCGCCGCCGTCGTCGACGCCTCCTCACAGGTCGCGGCGACGCGCTCGCGCAAGGCCAAGACCGCGGCGCTCGCCGCGGTCCTGGCCGCCGCGGGCCCCGACGAGGTCCGGCCGGTCACGGCCTGGCTCGCCGGGGACATGCTGCAGGGCCGGACCGGGATCGGCTGGCGGACGCTGTCGGGCGTCGACGTCGAGCCGGCCACGGAGCCGTCGCTGGCCGTCGGGGACGTCGAGGCGGCACTCGACCGGCTCGCGGCGATGGCCGGCTCGGGCACCGGGGTGGGGGCGCGGCGGACGGCCGAGCTGGAGGCCCTGCTCGGGGCGGCGACCCCCGACGAGGGCCGCTTCCTGGTCCGGCTGCTGGGCGGCGAGCTGCGCCAGGGCGCCCTCGAGGGGCTGATGATCGAGGCGGTGGCCGCGGCGGCGACCCTGGCGAGCGAAGCGACGGGCAGTCGTGTCGAGGTCCCCGGGGACGCGGTGCGGCGCGCGTTCATGCTCTCGGGCCGGCTCCCGGCCACGGCGGTCGCGGCGCTGACCAGCGACGACCCGGTGGCCGCGCTCGGCGCGATCGGGCTCGAGGTGATGCGCCCGCTCCGCCCGATGCTCGCCTCCCCCGGCGACTCGCTGGAGGCTGCGCTCGCCGACCTGGGGCCGCCCGACGGCGAGCCGGGCGTCGTCGTCGAGCACAAGCTCGACGGCGCGCGGATCCAGGTGCACCGCCGGGGTGACGAGGTGCGGGTCTGGTCGCGGACGCTGCACGAGATCACCGACGCCGTCCCGGAGATCGTGGCGCTGGTGCGGGAGCTCGCGGTCGAGACGGTCGTGCTCGACGGGGAGACCCTCGCCGTCGCCGAGGACGGCCGGCCCCGGCCCTTCCAGGAGTCGATGAAGGGGCTCGGGTCCGGCGCCATGCGGCCGTGGTTCTTCGACTGCCTGCACCGCGACGGCACCGACCTCGTCGACGAGCCGCTGGAGACCCGTCGTCGGGAACTGGCGGAGGTCGTCGGGGAGCGGGTGATCCCCGGCGTCGTGCGCCCGAGCCACGAGGAGGCCGCCGAGGAGGTGCGGGCGGCGCTGGCCGCCGGCCAGGAGGGCTCGATGGTCAAGGCCCTCGACTCGCCCTACACCGCCGGGCGGCGCGGGAAGTCCTGGCAGAAGGTCAAGCCCGCGCACACCCTCGACCTCGTCGTGCTCGCCTGCGAGTGGGGCTCGGGCCGGCGGCGCGGGTGGCTCTCGAACATCCACCTCGGGGCGCGGGACGCCGCGAGCGGCGAGTTCGTCATGGTCGGCAAGACCTTCAAGGGCATGACCGACGAGACGCTGCGCTGGCAGACCGAGACGTTCCCGCGGTACGAGACCTCGCGCGACGCCCACACGGTGTACCTGCGCCCGGAGATCGTCGTGGAGATCGAGCTGGACGGGGTGCAGACCTCGACCCGCTACCCGGGCGGCGTGGCGCTGCGCTTCGCCCGGGTGGTGCGCTACCGCGACGACAAGCCGACCTCGGAGGCGGACACGATCGAGCGGCTCCGCGGCCTGTTGACACGGTAGGTGCGCTCCGCGCAGGTGAGCAGTGATCCGTGCTGTACGGCGGATTACTGCTCACGAGCGCGGAGCGCCCCTACAATGTGCGCACGTGCGGTTCCTCGACGGCCACGCCCCGGCCCATGACCTGACCTACGACGACGTCTTCCTCGTCCCCGAGCGCTCCGACGTCGCGTCCCGCTTCGACGTCGACCTCGCCGTCGCGGACCCGTCGGGCGCGACCATCCCGATCGTCGCGGCGAACATGACCGCGGTGTCCGGGCGGCGGATGGCCGAGACGCTGGCGCGGCGCGGCGGCATGGCGGTCATCCCGCAGGACGTCGACGCCGCGGCCATCGCCGACATCGTCGCCGGGGTCAAGTCGCGGCACACCGTCTGGGACACCCCCGTCGTCCTGCACCCCGGCGAGGCCGTCGCGGACGCCCTCAACCTGGTCAGCAAGCGCGCGCACCGCGCGGTGGTCGTGGTCGACGACGGCGGGCGCCCGCTCGGCGTCGTGCGGGAATCCGACTGCGCCGGCGTCGACCGCTTCACCCGGCTCGCGGACGTGCTCGTGCCGGCGGTCACGGTCTCGGTCGGCACCGAGCCGCGCACCGTCTTCGAGAAGCTCTCCGCACCCGGCGCCGGCGACCTCGCCCTGGGTGTCGACGACGGCGGCCGGCTCGCCGGGGTCCTGACACGCACCGGGGCGCTGCGCGCCGAGGTCTACACCCCCGCGGTGGACGCCGAGGGCCGGCTGCGTGTGGCGGCCGCGCTCGGCGTCAACGGCGACGTCGCGACGCGGACGAAGGAGCTGGTCGCCGCGGGGATCGACGTGCTGGTCGTGGACACCGCGCACGGTCACCAGTCCAAGACGATCAGCGCGCTGCGGACCGTCCGCACCACCGCGCCGGGCGCCGTCCTCGTCGCGGGCAACGTCGTCACCGCCTCCGGGACCGCCGACCTGGTGGACGCGGGCGCGGACATCGTGAAGGTCGGGGTCGGACCGGGTGCGATGTGCACGACGCGGATGGCCACCGGGGTCGGCCGGCCGCAGTTCTCGGCGGTCGCCGAGTGCGCGGCAGCGGCCCGGGAGCGCGGGGCGCACGTGTGGGCCGACGGCGGGGTGCGCCACCCCCGCGACGTGGCGCTGGCGCTGGCCGCGGGCGCGTCGGCGGTGATGGTCGGCTCGTGGTTCGCCGGGACCTACGAGTCGCCCGGGGACCTGCAGCGCGACGAGTCCGGCGCGCTGTACAAGGAGTCGTTCGGGATGGCCTCGAAGCGGGCGGTCACGGCGCGGACCCGCACCGACTCGGCGTTCGACCGCGCCCGCAAGGGCCTCTTCGAGGAGGGCATCTCCTCCTCGCGGATGCGGCTGGACCCGGCGCGGCCCGGCGTCGAGGACCTGCTGGACTCGATCTGCGCGGGCGTCCGGTCGGCGTGCACCTACACCGGTGCGGCGACGCTGGAGGAGTTCCACGCCCGGGCGGTGCTCGGCGTGCAGTCGGCGTCAGGGTTCGCGGAGGGGCGCCCGCTGCCGACCGGCTGGTGAGAGTTCCCGGCTGATTCTGAGCGAAGCGCACCTTCGGTCGAATAGATGGGCCGGGGGCGCCCGCCGCCGGAACGCGCCGGCGGGCTGATCCCACCCGGACGATCCAGTCGACGGGTCCCTATTGATCGATCGCTTCCGTCATGTCCGGGGGACGGCGTGCTCGAGACCGCCGAGATCTCCGACCTCGACGAGGGCGAGCTCGGAGAATTCCGGACCGCCGAGTCGGACCTGGCGATGGTGCTCTCCGAGCAGGACGTCGAGGACCTGGCCGCGACCATCGAGCCCGGGACCTCGGCGGCGGTGCTGTTCTGGGAGAACCTCTGGGCAGCGCCCTTCGGCGCGTCGGTGCGCCGTCGTGGGGGCAGTTGATCGCTGGTGGCCCTGCTGCACAGCAGCTACTTCGTCGTCCCGGCCACGGGCTCGTGGTCAACGTCAGCTACAACGCGTGGGGCTGGTTCCACCTGATCCTGGGCGTACTGATCTTCGCCGCGGGCTTCGGGGTGATGGCCGGACGGCTCTGGGCGCGCATCGTCGGGATCGCCCTGGCTCTGCTGAG